>NZ_CP128361.1:6436710-6743220 GCF_030345075.1 Solwaraspora sp. WMMA2065 | reverse complement strand
CTTGCGGGGTGTCGGTGTAGGTCGCGTAGCGGATCATCACCGACGTGTGGAGCTGGGGCATCAGCGCTCGCCTCTCTGCGGCACATTGCGGACACCCGGGTACAACGGACGACACACCGCCGTGGGTTCGAATGTATTTGCCCGCCTACCGACCGCGAGGCGGTAGGCGGGCAAGGCGGCGGTCAGCGCGTGCAGGGCACGCAGTACCGGGCGTGCGGCAGAATCTCCAGCCGTTCCCGGAGAATTTCGCCGCCGCACCGGTCGCAGCGGCCGTAACGACCCTCGGCGATCCGGTTCAACGCCTCGACGGTCTGGTCGTAGCCGCGCCGGGCGGCGACGACCAGCGCGGCCCGGGTGTGCGCTTCACCCGGGTCGCCGGTGTCGGCGGTGAGCTCGGTCAGCTGGGCCCGGTGCGTGTCCAACTGGTCGGCCAGTTGCACCCGTACCTGTTCGATCCATTCGGTGCCGCGGGTGCCGTGCAGTTCGGTGCTCATCGGGTCTCCTCACAACAGAAAAGGGCCGAAGCTGATCCGCTTCGCCCCTGGTGGCCGTCGTCGTGATGGTGCGACGGCGCTCCGGAGGCGCCCGGCCGGTAGGGCGCGGCAGGCCCGGCCGACCAGCGACGCCGGACACGAGGACGCCCGGCGCGACGGCACTCGGCGCGAAGGTGCGCACGACGATCGGAGCCGTGACAGTCACGGCTCCGTCGCGCTGCGCAGGAGTGATCATCCGGCAACCGTAGGACACTACCGCAGGGAAGCCAACACGTTAACCGCCTAACCGGACATACCAGACAGGCGACGCGGACCTGGCGGCCCTGACGGGGCGGATCGAACCGCAGCGGCGCGTAGGGTTCCAGCGGACCGCACCCGCTCCGCACCCTGCGCCTGCTGCAACGCCGCTGAGCCCGACACCCCGGGCCCGGCGACGACACCCCTGGCCCGGTGCGGATCAGTCGGCGTCGTGCAGCTCCCCCAGGCCGGAGGCGGTCAGTTCGTCGCGGATCTTCGCCGCGTCACCCTCGACCACCAGGGTCAGCCCTTCGGCCTGCAGGTGGGTGGCGGCGGCGGCGGAGACCTGCTCGACCGTCGCCGACAGCAGCTCGTCGCGCAGCCGGGCGTGGTAGTCGTCGGGCAGCCCGTGCACGACCAGGGTCCCCAGTGCGCTGGCGATGGCCGGCGGGGTCTGCAGCTCGACCGAGAGCTGACCGGCCCGCCACGACCGGGCCACCGCCAGCTCCCCCTCGGTCACCCCGTCGGCCTGGGTACGGGACACCTCACCGACCGAGTCGATCAGGGCGGGCGCGGTGACCCCGGTCTGCACACTGGAGCTGACCGCGAAGCGCCCGAACCGGCGGGACATCCCGAAGTCCGACCTGATGCCGTACGTGTAGCCGCGTACCTCACGGATCAGGTGGTTGAGCCGCGACGTGAAGGCTCCACCGAGGACGGTGCTGGCCAGGGTCATCGGCACGTAGTCGGGGTGGGCCCGGTGCGGTGCCGGGTGGCCGAGCCGCAACGTGGACTGCACCGCGCCCGGCCGGTCGACCAGGATGATCCGCCGATGGTCCCGCAAGGTGACCGGCAACGGTGGTCCGGGCTGTGACGGCGAGCCGGTCGCCCCGGCGAAGGCGGCCACGCCGAGCGCGTCCAGGTCGATCAGGTCCAGATCGCCGGCGACCAGCAGGGTGCCGGGCCGGGTGAACCACGCACTGTGGAAGTCGACGACGTCCGCCACGGTCACCGCCGCCACCGATTCGGGGTCGCCGCTCATCGGCCGGCCGTGCCGCTGGTCGGCACCGAACAGGTCGGCGCGCAGCGCGGCTTCCGCCCGCGGCCCCGGGTTGGCCCAGTACATCCGCAGCGCGGTCGCCTCGTCGTCGCGGACCCGCTCGACATCGGACGGATCCAGCCGGGGGGTCCGGACCGCCTCGGTGAGCAGCTCGACGGCCGCGCCGAGCCGGTCGGTGCTGACCTGCACGCCCACCCGGAACGAGTCCCAGTCGACGGAGATCGACAACTCGGTGCCGAGACTTTCCAGGACCAGGGCGTACGCGGCCGAGTCCCGGGTCTCGGTGCCCTCTTCGAGTGCCTTGGCGAGAACTCCGGCCAGCCCTTCCCGGCCGACCGGTTCCCGGCTGGCACCGGCGTCCAGCAGCAGGGTCGCCACCGCCAGTCGGTGGCCGGGCAGGTGGGCGGCGACGATCTCGCCACCGGCCACGCTGCGCCGGACCACGTCCGGGAAACGGTACGGCCGGGCGGCGCCCGGTCCGGGACGCTGCGCGATGATCGTCACTGGTCGCCCTCCGGCAGGTAGCTGAGCTGGACCCGGTTGTCCGGCCGCAACAGGTGTGCGGCCTCGTCGTTGACCGCCTCGGCGGTGACCGCCAGCCAGCCCGGCAGCCGCTCCCCGGCGCGGGCCGGGTCGCCGAACTGGGTGGCGTAGCGGCCGAGGGTGTCGGCCCGGCCCTCGAAGCTGGCGACCTGACGCCACCAACCGGTGGTGAGCAGCGCCTTGGCCCGGTCGACCTCAGCCTCGGTGACGCCGTCGCGGGCCACCTCGTCGAGCACCTCGGACAGGCCGTCGGCGAGCCGCTCGGCGGTCACCGTCGGCTGGGCGGTCGCGGTGATGATCAGCGGCGCCGGCGCGTGCGCCAGGTCGACGCCGTACGCGCCCAGGTAGTCGGGCTGCGCGATCCGGGCACCGTCGGCCAGCCGTTGGTAGAGCCGGCTGCCCCGGCCACTGCCCAGCACTGTGCCGAGCACGGTCGCCGCGTCGTAGGCCGAGGTCCCGAACGGATGGGTGCGGTAGGTGAAGTAGTGCCGGGCTGCCGGCACGTCGGTGGTGACCGTCTCGGTGACCGGGCCGGCCAGCGGTGCCGGCGTACGCCCGTCCGGCGCCGGTGGGATGTCGGGCCGCGCGGCGATCCCGCCGAAGTACTTGTCGGCCAGGCTGAACACCTCGTCGGCGTCGGTGTCGCCGACCACGGTCAGCACCGCGTTGTTCGGCGCGTAGTACATCTCGTGGAACGCCTGGAAGGTGGCCAGGTCGGCGGCGTTCAGGTCGTCCATCGAGCCGATCGTGGCGTGGTGGTACGGGTGCCCCGGCGGGTAGAGCAGGGGCAGCAGCCGCAGCCAGGCGTCGCCGTACGGCACGTTGTCGTAGCGCTGCCGCCGCTCGTTCTTGACCACCTCGCGCTGGTTGTCCAACGTCTCCTGGGTCAGCGCCGGCACCAGGCCGCCCATCCGGTCGGCTTCCAGCCAGAGTGCGAGGGCCAGGTGCTCGGCGGGGACGGTCTCGAAGTAGTTGGTCCGGTCCGGGTTGGTGGTGGCGTTGAGCGAGCCACCCGCGCCCTGCACCAGCTTCATGTGCTCGGTCTTGGCGACGTTGACCGATCCCTCGAACATCAGGTGTTCGAAGAGGTGGGCGAATCCGGTCCGGCCGGCGGGCTCGTGACGCGAACCCACGTCGTACCAGAGATTGACCGCGACCACCGGTGCGCTGGGGTCAGGGCTGACGACGACCCGTAGGCCGTTGTCCAGCCGGGTGGTCTCGATCGGCCAGGGGTACCCGTTGGGCGACATGCGCCCGACGTTATCCGATCGGGGGCCCGGCCGGACGCACCGGGCCGGCCGGGTGCCGTCGGGGTCAGCCGGGCGGCTCGCTGCCCGGCTGCGGACGCGGCTGCTCGCGCCGGTCGGAGTCGTCCAGGATGGCGGCGGCCTGACGCACCGGGTCGTCGCTGCCGGCCGCCTCCTCCTCCGGCAGCAGGTGGCCGGCGCGCGATTCGATCCGCTCCGCTTCGGCTTCCGCCTGACCCGTGGTGGCGGCGCCCGGTGGTGGTGAGCCGGTGAACGGGTCGTCGTCGGTGTCAGTGTTCATGGACCGAGTGACTACCCGGGCGACGGCCGAGTCATGCATTCCGCCGCCGCGTAGGTCAGGAGCGGAACGGGCCGCGTACCTCGTAGGTGATGCCGCCGGAGGACGCACCCGAGGTGCCGCGCTGCGACGAGAAGTACAGCCGGCCGCCGTCAGGGGAGAACGCCGGACCGCAGATTTCCGACGACGACTGGCCGCTGATCCGCAGAAACGGCGCGATCCGCTCGTCCGGGGTGATCAGGCAGATCTCCATGTTGCCGCCGTCCTCGGCGACGTACAGGTCACCGCCCGGCGTACCGACGATGTTGTCGACGCCGGTCAGCGGCGGGGTGCCGGAGATCAGCGAGTCGTCGTAGGCCAGGTCGATCCGCTGGGCGACCGCGTCGTACGCCCAGACCCGGTTGTCGCCCTTGGTGGTGAACCAGCAGACGCCGTCGGCGTAGTGGCATCCTTCCCCGCCGTTGAACCGTTTCGCGCCGGATACCTGGAAGCGGGTGGCGATCGGGCCGCCGTCCGGGTCCGGCACCCGGGCCCAACTGACCGGCCCGCTGGTACCGCTGCCGGCCACCAGCACCTCGAGGGTGCCGGTGGACAGGTCGCCCCAGGTGTCCGGCCGGAACCGGTAGAAGCAGCCGTTGCTCTCGTCCTCGGTCAGGTAGATCACGCCGCGGACCGGATCGGCGGCGGCGGCCTCGTGACAGAACCGGCCCATCGCCGGGCGCCGCACCGCGCCGGTGCCGCCGAGCGGGTACGTCTCGTAGACGTACCCGCGGGCCACCTCCTCGCAGGAGAGCCAGGTGCCCCAGGGCATGGCGCCACCGGCGCAGTTGCGGTTGGTGTTCGCCAGGATCCGGTACGCCGAGACCACGTCGCCGGTGGAGTCGAACCGGATCGCCGAGGCACCGCCGGTACGGGAGATCTCCGAGTTGGAGACGTACACCCAGCCGGTCCCGGCGGTGAAGCAGGCACCACCGTCCGGTGCGTCGTGCCAGACGTACGAGGTGTCGCCGACCCGCTGGCGCGACCTGGCCACGACCCGGCTGGTGAAGCCGGCGGGTAGCGCGATGCCGTTGGCGTCGGGACTGCCGAGTGGCCCGTACGGGCTGGCGCCGGGTTGCGCCGGTGCGGCGAAGGCGCCGGTCCAGAGACTGCCGGAGAAGGCGGCGGCACCAGCGCCGACCACCGTGGCACGCAGTACGCTACGACGATCCATCTCGACCTCCATCGATACTTGTGGCAATCGATGAAGCTAGATGGCGCTGGTGGCCACGGATGTCGACCGGGGTTAACGGGTGGCGAGGACCGGCCGAAGTCCGGTGGTGCCGTCCGGCAGGGGTGCCGCTCAGCGGCCGATCCGGTACAGTGTGGGTCGTGACGCGCACGTATCGATGGTTTAGGCAGCCGGCCCTGGTGCCGGTGGCTCAGCCTTGACCTGACGTCACCCCACCAGAGCCGGCCAAGGGCAGCGGGCATCGAGCCCCTGCCCTTTCGTATGCCAACGAGCAGCCGGCTCGGCTGGGGGCGCCGGCTCCCCAGGGAGGCTGGCGGAAGGAAAGGCACCACATGAGCACCTCCATCGGCCGCGTCGCCGATCAGCGCATCGACCGGGTCGTCCCGCTCACCACTCCGGCCCTGCTGCACCACGAGCTGCCCCTCGACGACCAGCTCAGCGCGCGGGTGCTGGACGGCCGACGAGCCGTCGCCGGCGTGCTCGACGGACACGACGACCGGCTGCTGGTCGTGGTCGGCCCGTGTTCGGTGCACGACCCGGCCGCCGCCCTGGAGTACGCGCACCTACTTGCCGACGCCGCGCAACGGCACGCCGACGACCTGTTGATCGTGATGCGGGTGTACTTCGAGAAGCCCCGTTCCACGGTCGGCTGGAAGGGTCTGATCAACGACCCGGGCCTGGACGGATCCGGGGACGTCAACTCCGGGCTGCGGATCGCCCGTTCGCTGCTGCTCGAGGTGCTGCGGGCCGGGCTGCCGGTGGGCTGCGAGTTCCTCGATCCGATCACCCCGCAGTACATCGCCGACGCAGTGGCCTGGGGAGCGATCGGCGCCCGCACCGTGGAGAGCCAGGTGCACCGGCAGCTCTCCTCCGGGCTGTCCATGCCGATCGGCATGAAGAACCGCCCGGACGGCAGCGTCGCCACCGCAGTGGACGCCATCCGGGCCGCCGCCGTGCCGCACGTCTTCCCCGGCATCGACATGTCCGGGACGCCGGCGATCCTGCACACCCGCGGCAACGCCGACTGTCACCTGGTGTTACGCGGCGGTGCCGGTGAGCCCAACTACGACGCCGCGTCGGTGACTGCCGCGCTGGACCTGCTGCGGGCCGCCGGACTGCCGCAGCGGCTGATCATCGACGCCAGCCACGGCAACAGCGGCAAGGACCACCGCCGGCAGCCGTTGGTCGTCGAGGACGTCGCCGGGCAACTCGGCGCCGGGCAACGGGGCGTCGTCGGGGTGATGCTGGAGTCGTTCCTGGTGGCCGGCCGGCAGGATCTTGACCCGACCAGGGAACTGGTGCACGGACAGTCGATCACCGACGCCTGCCTGGGTTGGGACCAGACCGCCCAGGTCCTGGGGCGGCTGGCGACGGCGGTCGGGGACCGCCGGGCGGCGCTGGCCGCCGCGCAGCGGTAGCCGACAGCGCTCGCTGGTGACCATGCCCGGAGCCGGCGCGACGGCCGGCTCCGGGATCGGCAGGGGGCGAAGGTCAGCGGGTGGCTCGACGTGGGGCGTCGGTCGGCCGGTGGCCGGTCACCCGGGCGGCGATCCAGACGAAGAACACCGCCAGCGCGACCTGGATCGCGTGCCGCAGCCAGTCGATCCCGGCGGTCTCGCCGATACCCAGCCAGGCGGCGATCACACCGCCGAGCAGGGCGGCGGCGATTCCGACGCCGATGGTCAGCCAGACCGAGATGTTCTGCCGCCCGGGTAGCAGCAGACGTCCCAGAGCGCCGATGATCGCGCCGGCGACGAGCGCCCACAAGATGGTGCCGATCATGAGTCCACCTCCTGGCCCGAGCGTAGGTGCCCGGATCGGACCGGGAGGGCGGAACGCCGACGGTCGCCAGGATGAAACCGGCGATCCGGCTCGGTGCGTGGACCGTTGTTTGCCGTGCCGCGTGCGGGGTAGCAGGCGAGGGTGACCGATGAGACGTCCCGTGCCGAGCTGTACGCGCTGCTCGACGACATCTACCTCGGCAAGGAACGGGTGAGCCGCGCCGAGATCGCCCGTCGGGCGGTCGCCGCTGAGCTACCCGCTCACCTGCTGACCAGGATCAACGCCCTGCCAGAAGGCGAATACGCCCAGGACGAGGCGGAAGAGGTCCTGCATTCCTCCACGGAAGGCGCCTGATCACTGATGGACGAACACCAGAACCGACCAGCCGCCGCCCTCGGCCAGACCCCGGACGGCCAGCCGCCCGAGGACGACCCGGACTTCGCCGGCGAGCACGACGACACGGCGGTCTCCCACGACATCATCGAAGGCACCGACCGGGACCGGGAGCCGGAGACGCCTCGCGGCTGGTCCGGGATGGAGAAGCCCGGGTTCACCGCCGACTGAAAATCCACCCCGGCGGCCATCCGGCGTTGACGACCGGTCGTTGACGACCGGTCGTCAACCGGCGTTCAGGTTGTCGGTGACCGCCCGGACCAGGCTGGTCAACGTCTCGTCGGCGAGCCGGGTCAGCTGCTCGTGCGGCAGGTCGCAATCCAGCTCCAGGTGGAGCATGGCACCACCCGCCTGCACCGGGTACACCTGCACCACGGCAGCCCACGGGCCGCCCGCCGTAGACCACCGGGCCTGCAGGTGGTCGCCGTGGGCGGGTTCCGCCGACGCCTGACGCAGCGGCCCCGGAAGCCAGGCGGCCCGGCGGTCGGGGTCGGTCGCGGTGCCGAACGCCACCTCAGGGGGCGCGGAGACACCGCGTTCGGCGTACGCGGGCACGACTCACCTCCCGTGCCGCAACCGTGCGGCCTCGACCTCGCGGCCCGGGTGCCGGGTGAGGTACTCGGTCTCCAGGTCGGCGGTGCGGTGCAGGTGGTTGGCCAGCGCCGCGTCGGTACCGTGCCGCAGCGTGTCCAGCCGGGTCCGGTGCAGGCTGCCGATCTCACGGAGCAGTTCGTCGTCGGCCAGCTCCACCGGGTCGATCCCGGTTTCGTCGATCGTGTCGACCCAGGTCTGGGCACCCGGTCCGCCCGGTGCCGACCAGGGCCGGTCGGCACCGGGCGGATGGTCCGGCCGGGGTTCGAATGGCCGACCGGCCGCTGCCGGGGAGTAACTGCCGTACCGCGCTGAATCCGTCATCTCCGGCCTCCGGGGAGTCGACGAGGCATTACCGTCGTAGGGTTCCCCTGCTGGCCGGCGGCAAACACCGGGCACCCGGCTTGCCGGCGGTCACGCACCTGACTACGACGGCTCGTCGGAGAAGCCGACGGCCGGCCGGTACGCTTCCCTGCATGCGGCAGCTGTGGACCCCGGCGTGGATCCTGCGGCACCTGGTGGCGGTGGCGCTGGTGACGGGCTTCCTCGCGCTCGGCTGGTGGCAGATCAGCCGGGCCGCCGCCGGTAACACGCTGAGCTGGGCGTACGCGGTGGAATGGCCGGTTTTCGCGGCGTTCGTGGTGTTCATCTGGGTCCGCGAGGTGCGCCAGGCCCGCCGGGCCGCACCCGGCTCGAACGACGGGTCGCCGTCGCCGCACAGCCGGGCACCGCACAGCCGGGCACCGCACAGCCGGGCACCGCACAGCCGGGCACCGCGGCGGAGCGGGCACCGGGACGAGGCGTTCGGCCGACCGGTACGGGTCCGGTCCACCGCCGGCGCGACCGTTGCTCCCGGCCTGGAGGATCCGGACCTGGCCGCCTACAACGACTACCTGGCCTGGCTGAACGCGAACCCGCACGCCAGGGCTGGCGACTACCCGGGCTGACCGGAAGAGAGAAGGACGGACGACAGTGTCAGGCGCACTCACCCGGTACCGACTGATCGCGTACGTGGTCGGCGTGGTGCTGATCCTGCTGATGGTGGTCGGCATGCCGTTGAAGTACCTGTTCGACCAGGCCATCGTGGTCGAGACGGTCGGGCCGGCGCACGGGTTCCTCTACATGGTCTATCTGGTCGCCGCGTTCGACCTGGCCCGACGGGCCAACTGGTCACTCGGCCGGATCCTGGCGATCATGCTGGCCGGGACGGTGCCGTTCGTGTCGTTCTACGCCGAGCGGGTGGTCGTCCGTTGGGCGGGCGGGCAACCGCGTACCGAGCCGGACAAGGTGTTCTCCGGCTGACACCGGGCGGGCGGTGGCCGGCTGACAGCGCCCCGGGCCGGGCCGGCACCGGTCGGGCCGACCCGGCCGGGGCGTACGGCCGACGTTGCCGGCGGCCGTGGTACCGAGCCATGTGCGGCGTCGGATCAACCCGTGGTGTGGCCGCCGGAGCTGGTCGGTGCACCGGACAGCCCGGCGACGAATGCCGACCAGGCAGCGGCCGAGAATTCCAGGTGCACTCCGGGGTCGGTGGAGTTGCGCACCCCGACCGCCGGGCCGATCTCGGCTACCTCAACGCAGGTCGTCGCCTCGCAGCGGCGACTCTTACGCCACGCCGGACCGGCAGTGCTGGTCACAGTCACCCAGACTCCTTAATAAGGATAAATCAGTAAATTTGCCATCAGAGCACGCAGGCAATCGGGCGGACTGTACCAGTTCTCGATCTTGCTGACGCGACTGGGCGACACCGGGAAAGCCGGCGGAACCGCCGTCCGGACCATGCGGAGGGGCCGGCCGTCCTTAGCAGACCTGACGGCGGCGGTGTAGCGTGCAACAGGGTGGCAACCAGCCAGGTAGCACACTGCTAGGCACTCCCCCGGAGCGTTTCCCATGTCTGCCCGACACCAGGGCCCGACCATCGGGCGTCGCCGGCTGCGTGCGGCGCTACGCCGGGCACGCGAGGCCGCCGCGCTGACCCAGGACTACGTCGCCGCTCAAATGGACTGGTCGCTGTCGAAGCTGATCCGGATCGAGTCGGGGTCGGTCAGCATCTCGACCAACGACGTCAAGGCCCTGCTGGACCTGTACGGCGTACGCGACCAGCAGCAGGTGCAGGATCTCGTCGAGTTGGCCCGGGCGGCACGACGGCGCGCCTGGTGGAGCGGATACAAGGACCGGGTGCCGGCCGCCTACGCGGCCTACATCGGTCTGGAGGCGGAGGCGTCGGCACTGCGCTACTTCCAGCCGATCAGCTTCCCCGGCCTGCTGCAGACCGAGGAGTACGCCCGCGCGGTGATCCCGGCCGACGGCCCGCACCACGTACCGGCAGCCGAGATCGAAGGACGGGTGCAGATCCGACTGGCCCGCCAGCACGAGGTGCTGTTCGGCGCGGACCCGCCGCAGATCGAGGTGATCATCGACGAGGCGGCGCTGCGCCGGATGACCGGCGGCCCGCGGGTGCTGCGCGAGCAGCTCCAGCACGTGGCGAAGATGTCCGCGGCGCCCCACATCACGGTCCGGGTGCTGCCGTTCACCGCCGGGAGCAACACGGTGCTCGGTCCGTTCGTCATCCTGCACTTCGCCGACCAGGCCGACGCCGATGTGGTGTACGTGGAGAGCGCTCTGGTCGAGGAGGTCATCGACCGGGCCGACGAGGTCCGGCCGTACCAGCATGTGTTCGACCGGCTACGGGCGGAATCCCTGTCGCCGGCCGACTCGGTGGCGATGCTGCACGACCTCGCCCGTCGACTGGACGGGCCGGATGCGGGCTGACCGACGTTGACCAGCCCGCCGACGACCGCCACGGCGGCCGGGCCCGCTCACCGCTGGTCGGGCATCCACGGCTCGATGGTGACCGGCTCGGACAGACCGGCCAGCCGGGACATCTCCCGGGCCCGCATCAACGCCCGGCTCACCTGGCCGTACTGGCGTTCGTCGTCGGTGCTGAACAGCAGCACCAGCAGTCCCTGGTGGCGGCCCCATAGTTCGTACGCCCGCGGCCGCAACCGGTCGCCGAGCCAGGCGACCGCCACCGGCACGAACGCAGCCGCCAGCATGGCGAGGTAGGCACCCGCGCTGACCTCATCCAACCCGCGGGTGTAGCCGACGGTCACCGCGACCGCCGTCAGGGTCACGGCGGTCACCACGATCACCCGGCCGGTGAGACGGTCGCGGGCACCTCGTGCGGTCCGGAGTTCGGTGAGGTCGCGGACGGCGAACCGCCGGCCGGCCACGACGAACCATTCACCGGTCACGCAGATACCGGGCTGCCGGTAGAAGGCCCGTCCGACACTGGGGCCGGACGGGGCGGGTACCGGGGAACCGCGTCGGGGTGGGGTCTGGCGAGTAGCACGCATAGCTGCCTCCGAAGGGCTCGTGCGGCGCTGACCTTGCGGGTCCATTGTGCAAACAGCAAGCTACTCGATGGAAGGTAGTCATTCTGCCACCTAGCAGAATGACGTACGGCAGGCCGCTTCCTGGATGACGAATCAGACCTTCCATCCCCATTTATCCGTATAGCACAATGACAACAACCGCGTAGACCGACTAATGACGCATTATTCGCAGTTGATCAACCGCCCGCCAATGACGACGCACCGCAGTCGACCGATTACACGAAGGCAGGGAGATGTTGCCCAGAGCAGCCAGCCGTCACATCCAGTAACTGTCACCGGGCCCCAGTCAGTTCCATGCCGCGGATCACGATCGCAGCACTTTCCGGGTCGCAACCCTTGCGGCTAAGTTGGACCGGCTGGTCCGGTCGCCAGTCACCGGGAAGCGGTGATGCCGGTCCAGTGCCGCCGAATCGCCGTAGCGAGATTACCTGGCGTTACAGCCAGTGATTCCACGGTCGCGATCCGGGGACCCACCGGCACCTGGGGTGAATCCGCGGTCCACCGCGGTAGGGCGAACTTCCCGCCCGAATCCGTCAGCTAACCCGGTAGGCGGCCAGGAAGAAGGGTTCTGCGTTCTTGTCAACAGCGCGGATTCTGCTGCGCACCCTGATGCTGACCGGCGTAAGCCTCGGCCTGGTGGTACCGGCGACCGCCGCGACCGCCCAGCCGACGGTCAGCGAACTCACGCAGCAGATCGACAAGGAATCCGAAGAGCTGGCCAAGGTCGTCGAGTCGTACAACCGGCTCAGGGAGGAGGCCAAGGCCACCCGGACGGCGGCCGAGGACATCGACGCCAAGCTCGGCCCGCTGCAGGCCGAACTCGCGGCAGCGCAGACCGAGGTCGGTCAGATCGCGGTCAACGCGTACAAGACCGGCGGGTTGAGCACCGCGACCGCCCTGCTCGACGGCACCTCCGGCAGCTTCATCCACCGGCTCGGCACCCTGGACCACCTGGCCCGGGACCGGCAGCAGCGGCTCAGCGAGTTCACCAGCACCCAACTGACCTACCTGGCCGAGCAGGAGAAGCTGCAGGCAGCCCTGAAGAAGCAGGACGCCCAGGTCAAGGAGCTCGCCGACCGCAAGAAGAGCATCGAAGCGGACATCGACGAGCTGATGGACAAGCGGGAACGGGCGTACGGTGCCGCGAGCGAGACCGGCTCGTCGTACACCGGGACCGTACCGTCGGTGTCCGGTGCCGCCGGCTCGGTCGTCGAGTTCGCCTACGGAGCCATCGGCAAGCCGTACGTCTGGGCCGCCAGCGGCCCGAACGGCTACGACTGCTCAGGCCTGACGCTCGCCGCCTGGCGTACCGCCGGCAAGAGCCTGCCGCACAACGCGGCGATGCAGTGGGACGTGGTCGCGAAGATCAACCGTGGCGCACTGCAGCCCGGTGACCTGGTGTTCTACAACGGTCTCGCCCACGTCGGCCTGTACGTCGGCGGTGGACAGGTGATCCACGCTCCCACCTTCGGCCGCACCGTCGAGCTGGCCAGCGTGGACATGATGCCACCGTACGGCTACGGCCGGGTCCGCTGACCCGGTCGCTCGCCCCGACGAACTGCCGACGGCCCGGCATCCGCTAGCGCGGATGCCGGGCCGTCGGCAGTTCGTCGGTAGTCTGTCGGTTCGTCGGCGGGTCAGGTCGCCTGCGGTCAGTTCGTCAGGCGGCCTGCAGCCCTTCTGCCCGGGCCAGCTCCCGCAGCCGGCCCAGTGCCTGGATCTCCAGCTGACGGATGCGCTCCCGGGACAGCGAGAAGCGCGACGCGACCTCGGTCAGCGAGTGCTCCCGCCCGTCCTCCAGGCCGTACCGGGCCCGCATGATGCCGGCGGACCGGTCGTCCAGGTGGTTGAGCAGACCCTCGATCCGCTGCCGCTCCAGCCCGGTCAGCACGATGTCCTCCGGCGACGGGGCGTCGCTGTCGGCCACCAGGTCGCCCAGGTTGGTGTCGCCGTCGTCGCCGACCGGGGTGTCCAACGACACCGTGTCCTGCGACCACCGCACCAGCTCGTGCACCCGTTCGACCGGCACGCCGAGCGAGGCGGCGATCTGCTCCGGCTCGGGGTCCGAACCGAGCTCGCGGGTCAACTGGCGGGCGACGTTGCGCATCCGGTTGACGTCCTCGACAAGGTGCACCGGAAGCCGTACGGTCCGCTCCTGCTGGGCGATCGCCCGGCTGATGGCCTGCCGGATCCACCAGGTCGCGTAGGTGGAGAACTTGAAACCACGCTCGTAGTCGAACTTCTCCACCGCGCGGACCAGACCGGTGTTGCCCTCCTGGATCAGGTCCAGCATCGGCATCCCGGACCGGACGTAGCGGCGGGCGATCGACACCACCAGACGCAGGTTGGCCCGGATGAACAGGTCCTTCGCCCGCTCGCCCTCGACGACCAGCCGCTCCAACTCCTCGCGGCTCACCCCGGCCCGCGGCACACCCTGCTCCAGCAGGTGTTCCGCGTACAGGCCGGCCTCGATCGCCTTGGAGAGGTCGACTTCCCGGGCCGCGTCGAGAAGCGGCGTGCGGGAGATCTCATGCAGGTAGACGCCAACGAGGTCCCGCTCCTCGGCGACCTCGTCGGTCCGCAAAGCCATCGTCTTCTCCACGTTGCTCACGGTCCCCTCGTTAACCCCACGTCGTGCCCTGTCACCTGCGATGCGCATCTCCATCAGCCTCTCCCCCGTCACGTCTGCCTCCGATCCGGCGAACCTGATGTGGCAGGCCCCGCCGTATGGCGCCGACACCTACACAACAGATGAGACGCGTCAGGGATTCCGTCTCGTGAGTCGAAGCTGACACGATTGCCTGAATAATTGCTGTGAACGGGATTGGCGTTTCCTGCCAGGCTCCTCGATCGCCGCGCCGCGTCGGGCCGGCCGACGGCCCGATTCATTGAGGTCGGCGGGGTGTGGCAGGCTTCCAGCACACCACGACACCTGGCAAGGCGCAGCGATTCCCGTCACTACCCCTCCTGCGATCCTCGTCACTGCCCGCCGGCCGGTTGGTCCTGGCCAGGAGTACGGCCCGAGCGGGTTGCACGGTTCATCACCGCCCGGGCAGGCACCGACGATCGGGTCACGACGCGCGCGAATCGTCCTGATCCGGCCACCACGACGCGCCGGCCGGCCGCCCGTCGGTCAGCCGCCCGTCGGTCAGCCGCTGCCGGATCTTTGCAGCGACCTGGGCGGCCGGGCCCCGGGCGTCGATCACCACGAACCCGGCGGCCTCCGGCAGCGACCCGTAGGCCGCCGCGCTGGTCGCCAGGAACTCCAGCGACTCGTGGTCGGTGCCCCGAGCGTCGATCCGACGGGCCGCTTCGGCGGGCGGCAGCCAGAGCAGGAACGTCACGTCCGGTCGGGGAAACACCCGGTACGCCAGCCGGGCGAGCCGTTCCCAGCGGCCGGCGCCGTGGGTGCGGATGCTGGCGTACTGGCATACCGCGTACCGGTCCATCACCGCGATCACTCGACGCGAGCCGAGCACCGACCGGGCGATCGCGAGCCAGCGCAGCAACGCCTCCAGGAACATCAGCCCGCCACGGCCGACCATCCGCCGGGCATCCGGGCGGCCGATCCGGACCGCGAACCGGTCGAGCCAGCGTCGACCGCCGGCGTTGCGCCAGTACCGGGCGGGCCGGCCGGCGGCGGTCAGCGCCTCGGCCAGCAGGTGCGCCTGAGTGGTCTTGCCGACCCCGTCGATGCCCACCAACGCGATCCGTCGCAGCCCGTCCGGCGGCGACCAGGCCGGATCGGCGTCCACTGTGCTCCCTGCGGGGTCCGGTGGCGGGCATGGCGGCACGGCTGACGACGTGGACTGTACGGGCGACAGCGGGCGAGACGCGGGCCGGGACGGTGATGGTGGTGACGGTGGCGCATGGGTCACTGTGACGAGCACCTTCCCAACGGTAGCGAGCACGTGCACGTCGTCACCCCGCTCGCCCACTGCCACGCGCCGCGCCGCGCCCGCACGCACGAACCGGCCGGGAACGGGTATGCCACCGACGTGCACCCGACGACAGCCAGGAGGTGGGGCAATGACCCGGACATCGGGGCAGTCGATGCGACAGACCGGGCCGGACCGGCTGGACGGCTACACCGAGGCGGCGGTGCAGCGGATGCTCAGCGAGCACGCCGACATCGCCGAGCAGGGGGTGGGTGTCTCCCGCCGGGACCACAGCCTGGCGCTGTGCGGCGAGGTCGAGAGCGCCCACCGGCGGGCGGAGATCGTCCGGCTGGTGGCCGAGCGCTTTCCCGGCGTACGCCTGATCGTCGACATCGTCGTCAGTCGGACCACCGCGCCCACCGAGGCGGAGGAGTTGTCGTGATCCGCGTCGCGGCTGTCGGAGACGTGCACATGGACAGCGACGTGCTGGGCCGGTTCCGGCCGGCGTTGGCGCAGCTCGGCGACCGGGCCGACGTCCTACTGCTGGCCGGCGACCTGACCCGCCACGGAACGGAGTCGCAGGCGCGGTGCGTGGCCGACGAGTTCGGGGATCTGCCGGTCCCGGTGGTGGCGGTGCTGGGCAATCACGACCACCACTGTGACCAGGTGCCGCAGCTGGTCGGGATACTCAACGACGCGGGGGTCACGGTGCTTGACGGCGACGGCGTGGTGGTGGACTGCCCCGGCGGCCGGCTCGGGGTGGCCGGGGTCAAGGGGTTCGGCGGCGGGTTCGCCGGGCGGTGCGCCAGCCGGTTCGGTGAGCCGGAGATGAAGGCGTTCGTCGCCACCACGGCGGACGCCGCCGACCGGCTAGGGGCGGCGCTGGTCGACCTGGACTGCGATGTACGGGTGGCGTTGACCCACTATTCGCCGGTGCCGGAGACGCTCACCGGCGAGCCGCCCGAGATCTACCCGTTCCTCGGCTCCTACCTGCTGGCCGAGGCGATTGACGCGGCACCGACCGACCTGGCGGTGCACGGTCACGCCCATTTCGGCACGGAGCGGGGCACTACACCCGGAGGGGTACAGGTCCGTAACGTCGCCCATCCGGTGATCAAACAGGCGTACAGCGTGTATTCGCTCGCCGGGTCGGTCCCTTGACCAGACCGGTGAAGGTTTCCGTCGCCGGTCGCAAGGGTATTCAGCGGCCATGGAGCTACTTCTCTGGATTCTCGCAGTCGTCCTGGTCGTCGCCGGCGTTCTCGCGCTGTTCCGTCGGCAACTGCTCTGGGGCATCGTACTGATCGTCGTCGGGCTGCTCGTCGGTCCCGGCGGCGTGAGCCTGTTCGCTTGACGGTGCCGGGCGAACCCCCGGCTCCTTCGACCGACATCGACCTGACCACATCGACCCCGAGCCTGCCGGGGCCGCCGGAACCGGCCCGGTCCTCCCCACCGTGGACCGGCGCCGGCGGCCCCGGCCTGATCTGTTCCTGGAGTCGCGATGCGCTCGTGGTGGGGTTTCCCGGTGTTCCTCGGCCTGGTGGCGGCGGCCGCAGCGGTCGGGGCGTTCGCCGCCCGCGACGCCGGTTCCCGTTACGCCGAACTGGTCCAGCCGTCCTGGGCACCGCCGTCCTGGCTGTTCAGCCCGGTTTGGACCATCCTGTACGTGCTGATCGCCGTCGCCGGATTCACCGTCTGGCGGCGCGCCGGCGTCGGCCTGGCGATCGCCAGTTGGCTGGCCCAACTGGTGCTCAACGCCGCCTGGACACCGCTGTTCTTCGCCGCCGGCCGGTACGGTCTGGCGTTCGCTGAGATCGTGCTCCTCTGGCTGCTCGTCGGTGGCACCGTGGTGCTGTTCTGGCGGGTGTGGCGACCAGCCGCCCTGCTGATGGTCCCGTACTGGGGCTGGGTCACCTTCGCCGCCGCGCTGAACCTGTCCATCTGGCAGCTCAACAGCTGAGTAGCGGGTCAAGGTTTCCGAATCGTTACTGGCTCGTAGCTGGTCAGGACTGGACGCGCTTCCATTGCAAGCGCTTACATATGAAGACGCCCAGACAGCAACCGACCGGCGCAGCCAGACCGCAGGGACGCGGGGCCCGCCGGCTAGGAAGGGAGAACGCTCCATGGCGGTCTTCACCAGACCACGCCAGGCCTTCGCGCTCGCCAGCGTGCTCGGGCTGGCCCTCGCCTCGACGGCGTGTGTTTCCGACAGCGGCACCAGCGCGGACCCGGATTCCGAGGAATGCGCCCCATACAGTGACTACCAGGGCAACGACGGCACCGAGGTGACGATCTACGCCTCGATCCGTGACGCCGAGGCGGACCTGCTCGAGCAGTCCTGGAGCGAGTTCGTCGACTGCACCGGCATCGACATCCGCTACGAGGGCAGTGGCGAGTTCGAAGCCCAGCTGCAGGTGCGGGTGGACGGCGGCAACCCGCCGGACATCGCCTTCATCCCGCAGCCCGGCCTGCTCGGGCGGTTCGCCGAGGCCGGCCAGCTGCAGGCCGCCTCCGACGAGACCAAGGCGATGGCCGAGGCCAACTACAGCGAGGACTGGCTGGCGTACGGCACGGTCGACGGCACCTTCTACGGCGCCCCGCTCGGCTCCAACGTCAAGTCCTTCGTCTGGTACTCGCCCAGCATGTTCGCCGACAACGGCTGGACCGTGCCGGAGACCTGGGACGAGCTGATCGCGCTCAGCGACGAGGTCGCCACCACCGGCACCAAGCCGTGGTGCGTCGGGGTCGAGTCCGGTGACGCCACCGGCTGGCCGGCCACCGACTGGATCGAGGACATCATGCTCCGGAC
Source organism: Solwaraspora sp. WMMA2065 (assembly GCF_030345075.1). Lineage (NCBI taxonomy): Bacteria > Bacillati > Actinomycetota > Actinomycetes > Micromonosporales > Micromonosporaceae > Solwaraspora > Solwaraspora sp. WMMA2065. Next base: position 6,725,262 of record NZ_CP128361.1, on the reverse strand, counting down.
CCAGACGCCGGAGGTCTACGACCAGTGGACCACCCACGACATCCCGTTCAACGACCCGCGGGTCGCCGAGGCCGTCGACCAGGCCGGCTCGATCCTCAAGAACGAGGAGTACGTCAACGGCGGCTTCGGTGGCGTGGACAGCATCACCGCGACCTCGTTCCAGGATGCCGGCACCCCGATCCTCGACGGTGACTGCGCGCTGCACCGGCAGGCCAGCTTCTACGCCAACCAGTGGCCGGAGGGCACCGAGGTGGCCGAGGACGGCGAAGTCTTCGCGTTCTACTTCCCGACCAACGACCCGAGCGCCGGCCAGCCGGTCCTCGGCGGTGGCGAGTTCACCGTGGCCTTCGCCGACCGGCCCGAGGTCCAGGCGGTGCAGACCTACCTGGCCTCGCCGGAGTACGCCAACAGCCGGGCCTCGCTCGGCAACTGGGTGTCGGCCAACAGCGGGCTGGACATCGCCAACGTGGAGAACCCGATCGACCGGCTCTCCGTGGAGATCCTGCAGGACGAGAACACCACGTTCCGCTTCGACGGTTCGGACCTGATGCCGGCCGCGGTCGGCGCGGGCACCTTCTGGCGCGGCATGGTGGACTGGCTCAGCGGCCAGAGCACCGCCGAGACCCTCGACTACATCGAAGGCTCCTGGCCGACCAGCTGACACCACGCGGCCGGCCCACCCACGAGCACACCGGGGGTGGGCCGGCCGCGCCATAGCTGGCTCCGGTCGACGATCCGTTGGGAGGGCGGATGTACTTCGACTTCGCTGAGCAGTACCCGAAGCTGTTGATGCTGCTGTACGGCCTGATCGCGTTTGTGGTGATCGTCGGCGGCATGCTGCTGTTGCTCGACGCGGTGCCGAGCTGGTTCGCCCGCCGACGGGAGCAGCGGCTGATCGCGGCCAGCGCCGGCGGTGGTGGCGGATCGATGCCGATCGGCCGACCCCGGCGCGGCGGCGAAGGCCTGTTCGGCCTGTTCTTTCTGCTGCCGGCCCTGCTGCTACTCGGCATCGGGCTGGTCATTCCGGCCCTGCGCACCACCGTCCTGTCGTTCATGGACGGACGCAGCGAGAACTGGGTCGGCCTGGAGAACTACCGCTGGATGTTCTCCCAGGACGAGATCATCCAGGTGCTGACCAACACCCTGATCTGGGTGATCCTGGTGCCGACGGTGGCGACCGCGATCGGCCTGCTCTACGCGATCATGGTGGACAAGGCCCGGTTCGAGGCGCTGGCCAAGTCGCTGGTCTTCATGCCGATGGCGATCTCCTTCGTCGGCGCCAGCATCATCTGGCGGTTCGTCTACGCGTACCGGGGCGGCGAACAGGAGCAGTACGGCCTGCTCAACTACCTGGTCACCCTGTTCGGCTTCGAGCCGCAGCGCTGGCTGCAGCTCAACGCCCCGCTGAACACGCTGCTGCTGATCGTGGTGATGATCTGGATCCAGGCCGGGTTCGCGATGGTGGTGCTCTCCGCCGCGATCAAGGCGATCCCGGCCGACATCATCGAAGCCGCCCGCCTAGACGGGGTGAACGCCTGGCAGATGTTCTGGCGGGTCACCATGCCGAGCATCCGCCCGGCGCTGATCGTCGTGGTGGTGACCATCTCGATCGCCACCCTGAAGGTCTTCGACATCGTCCGGACGATGACCAACGGCAACTACGACACCGGTGTGATCGCCAACGAGATGTACAACCAGGCGTTCCGTTACGGCCAGAACGGCTACGGCTCGGCCCTGGCGGTGTTCCTGTTCGTGCTGGTCATCCCGATCGTCATCTACCAGATCCGTAACCTGCGCAAGCAGCGGGAGGTGTGACACCCGTGACCACCACCACGCCCCCCGTGGCCGCTCCGGCCAGCAGCGGGGAGGAACGGCCCCGTACCCGGGTCGGCCGGGTCCGCAAGCGGCTCAACACCCCGACGGCGACGATCGTCGCGATCGTCATCGCGGTGATCTGGACCATTCCGACCTTCGGTCTGTTCGTCTCCTCGTTCCGACCGGCTGAGGAGATCCGGACCACCGGTTGGTGGACCTTCTTCACCAACCCGCAGGTCACCCTGCAGAACTACCAGGACGTACTGTTCGGCCGGTCCTCGTCGTCCGGGCAGTTGTCCAGCTACTTCATCAACTCACTGGTGATCACCATCCCGTCGGTGCTGTTCCCGCTGGCCTTCGCGGCACTGGCCGCGTATGCGCTGGCCTGGATCAACTTCCGCGGCCGGGACCTGATCTACATCTGCATCTTCGCGCTTCAGATCGTGCCGCTGCAGATGGCGCTGGTGCCGTTGCTGCGGTTCTTCTCGCAGGGCACCACCATCGGCGGCGTCACCATCACCCCACCCTGGGGGCTGGACAGCTACGAACGCTATGTCCAGGTCTGGTTCGCGCACACCTGCTTCGCCCTGCCGCTGGGGGTGTTCCTGCTGCACAACTTCGTGTCGCAGCTGCCCAAGGACCTGATGGAGGCGGCCCGGGTCGACGGGGCCAGCCACCCGAAGATATTCCGGACCATCGTGCTGCCGCTGATCGCCCCGGCGCTGGCCGCGTTCGGCATCTTCCAGTTCCTCTGGGTCTGGAACGACCTGCTCGTCGCGTTGATCTTCGCGGGTGGTGAGAGTCGGGTGGCGCCACTGACGGTACGGCTGGCCGAACTCGCCGGCACCCGAGGTGACCAGTGGCAACGCCTGACGTCCGGTGCCTTCGTCTCGATCATCGTGCCGTTGATCGTCTTCCTCTCCCTGCAGCGGTATTTCGTCCGAGGGCTGCTGGCCGGCAGCGTCAAGGGCTGACCAAGGGCTGACGCCGCCCGCGACCGCGCGGATGGCGAGGTGATGATCCATGACCAGAATCGACGACGTCGCCCGGCTGGCCGGGGTCTCCACCGCGACCGTCTCGCGGGCCCTGCGGGGCCTGCCGACGGTCACCGAGGCGACCCGGCTGCGGGTCCTCGACGCCGCCGCGCAACTCGGGTACATCGCCTCGCCCAGCGCATCGCGGCTGGCCGGCGGCAAGACCCGCGCCGTCGCCGTCGTGGTGCCCCGGATCACCCGCTGGTTCTTCAGCACCGTCGTCGAAGCCGCCGAGAACACGCTGCAGGAAGCCGGCTACGACCTGCTGCTGTACAACCTCGGCGGGCGGGAGAACGCCCGGCAGCGGATGATGCTGCACACCGCCAGCCTGCGCCACCGGGTGGACGCGTTGATGCTGGTCGCCACCCCGCTGCACCGGTCCGACTTCGCCGCCATCTCCGCGTTGGGCATGCCGGGGGTGACGGTCAGCTCCGGCACCGGCGTACCCGGCTGGCCCAGCATCCGGATCGACGACGTGGCCGCCGCCCGGACCGCCACCGGCCACCTGATCGGGCTCGGGCACCGGCGGATCGCCCACATCTCCGGCAACTCCGGCGAAGAACTGGCCTTCACCGCCCACCTGGACCGTCGCCGCGGCTACCGGGAGGCGCTGGTCGCGGCCGGCCTCACCCCGGACCCGGCGCTGGACGTGGAGGGCGACTTCACCATCGCCGGCGGCGGGCTGGCCACTACCGAACTGCTGCGCCGCGGCCCGGTGCCGACCGCGATCTTCGCCGCCTGCGACGAGATGGCGCTCGGCGCCATCGCCGTACTGCGGCAGGCCGGACTGCGGGTGCCGGCCGACGTCAGCGTGATCGGCATCGACGACCACGACGTGGCCCGGGTGGTCGGGCTGACCACCGTCGCCCAACCCGCCGCCGAGCAGGGCCGACTGGCCGCCGGCACGCTGCTCGGCCCACTGGCCGCCGGAACGCTGCCCGGCCCGCTCGCAGCCGGCCCACTTGCCGGCACCGCCGCCGCGCCGACCGACGCGGTGATCCTGCCCACCCGGCTGGTGGTCCGCGAGTCGACCGCGCCACCCAGGGAAACGGGGTGACCGCCACCCCGGGAAACCGGGTGACCACACCGGCGGACCTGGTAGACCCACGTACGAGGCACCGGTCGACCCGCTGACAGGAGCGTTCCTGGCAGCGGGGAAGCCCGCCAACCGAGCTGAGCTGAGGAGCACACTGGTGAACACGCCATCGACCCGTACCCGTGACGGTGCCGGCACCGAATGGTGGCGGGAGGCGGTCATCTACCAGATCTACCCGCGGTCGTTCGCCGACTCCGACGGCGACGGCATCGGTGACCTGCCCGGCGTCGTCGCCCGACTGGACGACCTCGTCGCCCTCGGCGTCGACGCGATCTGGCTGTCACCGTTCTACCCGTCGCCGCAGGCCGACGCCGGCTACGACGTGGCCGACTACCGCGACGTCGACCCGATCTTCGGCCGGCTGGCCGACGCCGACCGCCTGATCGCCGAGGCCCACGACCGGGGGCTGCGGGTGATCGTCGACCTGGTGCCGAATCACACGTCGTCGGCGCACCCCTGGTTCGTCGAGGCGCTCGGCGCCGAGCCGGGCAGCCCGGCCCGGGACCGGTACATCTTCCGCGACGGCCGCGGCCCACATGGGGACCAGCCGCCGAACAGCTGGCGGTCCGTCTTCGGCGGCCCGGCCTGGACCAGGACCGACAACCCGGACGGTACGCCGGGCCAGTGGTATCTGCACCTGTTCGACGCCGGCCAGCCCGACCTCAACTGGGACTCGACGCAGGTCCGCGACGAGTTCGTGGCCATCCTGCGGTTCTGGCTGGACCGGGGCGTCGACGGCTTCCGGGTCGACGTGGCGCACGGCCTGGTCAAACAGGCCGACCTGGCCGACTGGCACTACCCGGAGGAAACCACCTCCGGCAATCACGTCGACCAGCCCCGGCCGCCGATGTGGGACCAGGACGGCGTACACGAGATCTACCGGCAGTGGCGGTCGGTGCTGGACGCGCACCCCGGTCAGCAGATCCTGGTCGCCGAGGCGTGGGTGCAGCCGGCGGAGCGGCTCGCCGCGTACGTCCGGCCGGACGAGATGCACCAGGCGTTCAACTTCGAGTACCTGGAGGCGGCGTGGACCTCCGAGGCGCAGCGTACGGTGATCGAACGGTCGTTGGCCGCCACCGAGGCCGTCGGCGCGCCCACCACCTGGGTGTTGTCCAACCATGACGTGCTGCGCCACGCCACCCGGCTGGCGCTGCCGATCGGCGCGGCCCGGCCGCGCGGCATCGGCGCGAACGACCCGCAGCCGGACACCGCGCTGGGGCTGCGCCGGGCCCGCGCCGCCACCCTGATGATGCTGGCGCTGCCCGGCTCGGCCTACCTCTACCAGGGTGAGGAGCTGGGTCTGCCGGAGCACACCACGCTGCCGGACGAGGTCCGGCAGGACCCGACCTGGCGGCGCACCGACCACACCGAGCGGGGTCGGGACGGCTGCCGGGTGCCGATCCCGTGGGAGGCCGACAGCCCGTCGTACGGGTTCGGGCCGACCGACGCCAGCTGGCTGCCGCAGCCACCGGTGTGGGCCGAGTACGCCCTCGACCGGCAGCACGACGTGCCGGGGTCGACCTACGAGCTGTACCGGACGGCGCTGCGGCTGCGCCGCGAGCTGGGGCTCGGCGCCGGCCGGCTGCGGTGGCTGGAGTCGCCGGAGGACGTGCTCGCCTGCTGCGTCGACGAGGTGACCGTGGTGACGAACTTCGGTGTCGAGCCGGTGTCGCTGCCGCCGGGCACCGAGCCGCTGATCGCCAGCGGTCCGCTGACCGGCAGCGGCCGGGTGCCGACCGACGTCACCGTCTGGGCCCGGCAGCGCGTTCGCTGAGCAGGGTGTGCACGTCGGCGATGTCGCCCGGCGCCGACCGGGACGCCAGCCAGTACATGATCCCGGTCGGGATGAAGAACAGCTGGAACACGGCCAGGCCGACGGCGTAGTTCAACGGCGGCGGGACGACACCGCCGACGGCCCGCAGGGCGACCGGCAGCAACGCGTTGCCGGTCGCCCGCCCCACCCCGTTGACCAGGTTGCCGAGGCTGTAGACGGTGCCCCGGTGCTCCGGCGGGTTGACGTCGGCGATCAACGCGAACCAGTTCGGCGAGTTCGCCGACGTCAACGCCAGGGCGAGCAGCGCGGTGAGGAAGCTCAGCCCGATCGTCGGCTCGGTGAACACCCCGCCCAGCACGGCGGCGGTCACCGCACCGGCACCCGCGCCGTCCGGCACGTCGATGCGCATCGGGACGAAGAACAACACCAGGTAGAACGGCACCGCGGCGAGGATGCCGACCGCCGCGACCAGGGCCCGACCCCGGGGGGTACGCCGTTGCAGCCGGTCGCCGACCAGCCCACCGACGATCGACAGCGCGCCGCCGAGTTGGAACAACGTGGCGAAGACGCTGCCGACGATGATCGCCGTACCGGCGGTGTAGCCCTGCTCCTCGGCGCGGGCCCGGAACAGCGCCGGCAGCCAGACCAGCGAGCCGAACGCCACCTGGGCGGTGAGCCCTTGCGCCACCAGCCAGACGTTGGTCCGCCGCCGGGCGATCGTCGGCAGGTCGGCCCGGCTGATCCGGTGCTCGTACTCACCACCGGCGGCGAACCGGCCGGCCAGCTCCGGCTGGCTCTGCCCGCGCCGCACGTCGACGGTGAACAGGTACGCGACCGTGGCGACCAGCCCGGCGGCGGCGAGCACCAGGAACGGCCGCCGCCAGTCGGCGTGCCCGAGCAGCCCGCCGAGCAGGGTGCCGGCCAGCGTGCCGACGCCCTGCGACAGCCCCCAGAAACTCATCACCAGGCCCCGCCGGCCGGGGGTGATCAGGTCGCTGACCACGGAGAAGCCGACCGAGGCGACCGCGCCGAGGCCGACGGCGGCGACGAGCTGCGCGGCGAAGAACACCGGGTAGCTGCCGGCGAGGGCGGTACCGGCCGCGCCGAGCCCCCAGATCACCGTACCGGCCATCAGCAGCGGTTTACGGTCGCCGTGGTCGCCGACGTACGCCCAGCCGACCGCGGCGATCGCGCTGACCAGGAACGTCGCGGCGGTGACCGCGCCGATCGCCCCCTCCGGTACGGCGTACGTGTCGGCGATGCTGCCGTACAGCGGCGGGACCAGGCCGATCGCCACGTTGTCCAGCGAGGCGAGCACGATGAACACGACGACGCTGTAGACGCGGTGCACCCGCCCGCCGGTCAGCGACATGCCGATGAGTATGAGTCAGCGCGCCGTCGATCGGTGCGCGGGCCACCGTCAGCAGAGCAGAATGTCCAGCACGCTTGGCCCAGCCTGATAGGCTTCTCTGCGTGGGTCAGCACTCCGAGGACGATCTGCGTGCGTTGGTCGCGACCTACGAGGCGACCAGGTCGGCCGCTCTGACCTCACGAGACGAGCAGTTGCGGGCGTTCCACGCGGCCGGCTGGCGGCCGGTGGACCTGCAGCGGGTAACCGGATACAGCCGGGAGACGATCCGCCAGGCCCTGCGACCGGAGGTCCGGCAGGCGGCCAACCGCAGCCGACGCAAGACCGCACCGCAGCCGCCAGCGGACTACCGCCCCTACGGGGACCGCAAGCCCTACATCGTGGCCGACAACCTCACCGCGCTGACCGGCCCGACCGCAGGCGTGGTCACCCTTCCCCGGCATATGGACTGGTCCGGCAACGCGGAGTACGACCTGAGCCGGCCCGCTCGCCTCGCCAGTATGTACAAGGTAGTGCTCGCCGAGGCCGCCACGGTCGACGACCTGAACACCTGGATCAACGCCGACCTGCTCCGGCGGCTGTGGCCCACGCTATGGCTGCCGCCCCAACTGCGGCGACTCTGGGAGGAGACCTTCCCCGAACTTGTCGCCATCGACACGAACGCCGCATAGCAGTGGACGCCTTCCACGAACGACTCGCCCGCACCGGGCTTGCCGCCGCCCGCCGGTACGGTTTCGCACTCGCCGGCGGCTACGCCGTCCAAGCCGCCGGCCTGCTCGAACGCCCCAGTGAGGACGTCGACCTGTTCACGGCCTGGGACCGCCGCGACGAATTCAGCACCGCAGTCACGGCCGTCGTGGATGGCTACCGCGACGACGGACTGACCGTCGACATTGAGCGACGTACGACACGTTCGCCCGGCTGACGGTCTCCGACAGCACCCGTGTCTCGAAGGTGGAGCTGGGTGTGGACTGGCGCGCCAACGAACCCATCCTCATGGCGATTGGACCGGTGCTCCACCCTGACGACGCGGTCACGAACAAGATGAGCGCTCTCTACGGGCGAGCATACGCCCGCGACTTCATCGACATCGACGCCACGCTCCGATCCGGCCGCTACACCCAGGAAGCCCTCCTCGATCTCGCACAGCACGCCGACCGCGGCTTCGACCGACGCATCTTCGCCGACGCGCTGGGACAAGCCAGTCGGCTCGATCCCGACGAATTCGCTCCGTACGGCGTCACCGACCAGGCGCTGGACGACCTCCGCGATCAGTTCGCCGCATGGCGCCGCAAGCTACTCGACGGGCAGCACCCAACGTCTTGACCCGCAAGGTCGTCGAGGCCGGCGGCGAGTTGACACGTCCGTTGCGACCGGATTTCGGCATTGATATGTCCGGCGACGCGACTCGCGTCTGTTTTCCGCTGGGCGCGAACCTACTGGCGGTGTGACCGACGGTTGGAATGCTATCGGGATGGCCGTTCGGGAAGCCCTGCCGTCGTTCGTCCGGTCGTCGCCCTACTGGCCGGTGGTCAGGCATCGGATCCTGCGCCGGCTGCTTCCCGGGTTCGGTTTGTCGTATGTGGGCGAGGGCATGAGCCTGCTCGCGGTCAGTTGGCTCGCGATCCAGTTGGCGCCTGAGCGCAGCGCCGGTGTCTGGGTGGCGGTGGCGGTCGCCGCATACACACTGCCGGGTGCGCTCGGCAGCGTGTTGTTCGGCCGACTGCTGAACGGTCGCAGTGGTGCCCAACTGGCGGCGTGGGACGCTGTCCTGCGGGCGGTGGTACTGGCGATGATCCCGGTGGTGTACCTCGCCGGAGCACTCGACATCGCGCTGTACACCGTGCTGTTGGGGCTTTCCTCGCTGTTGCGGTCCTGGGGATCGGCGGGCCGGTTCACCCTCATTGCCGAACTGCTGCCACAGGAACACCGGCTGGCAGGCAATGCGCTCATTGGCCTGTTCGCCGAGGCGTCGATGCTGGTCGGTCCGGCATTGGCGGCGATCCTCATCGGTGTCGGCGGTCCGGTCCTCGTCATCGCCGTCACCGCCGCGACCTTCGCGGTCCTCGCGATCACCTACCTGCTCGCCGTGCCGAGGACCGCCCGAGCCCCGATCGAGCAGCGGCAGGCGTCCAGCCTGGCCGGCTTCACCGCGATCTGGCGCGACCGCACCCTGTTGGGCCTGGCCGCCCTGACCTTCGGCTTCTTCTTCCTCTACGGACCGGTGCAGGTGGCGCTACCGATCCACGCCGTACAGGCACTCGGCGGCTCGGCCGGAGCCCTCGCCGCGTTCTGGACGGTGTTCGCGGTCGGAGCGATCGTCGGCGGCTTCGCCGCCGGCTACCTCCGCCGCTGGCCACTGTGGCCGACCACGATCGCCATCGTGCTCGGCTGGGGGGCGGCGCTGCTGCCACTCGGCCTCGGCGCACCCACCGGCCTCGCCCTTGCCGCGTTCGCGGTTGGCGGACTGATCTGGGCGCCGTTTCCCGCCACCACGATGGCCCTGCTGCAACAGTCGACCGACGGCACCATGAGAGCACCCGTGCTCGCCGCGTACGCCGCCATCGTGACCTTGTCCGTGCCGCTCGGCACCGTGGCCGGAGGGCCGCTGATCACCGCAGTCGGTGCCCGACCCACCATCGTCGCCTCGGCCGTGCTGACTCTGGCCTTCGGCGCGGCGGCGGCAGGTATCGCGTTGTTCAGGGCGTACCGATCGAAGCGCGGCAGGCAGGAAGTCCACGACCAGCCAGGCGAGCCCATACAAGGTGCTGACGGCTCGGTCCCGATAGCCGCAGGCACCAGTGCGGCGCAGCAGGATCAGCCCTGATCCACGGGCTTCAGGTCGACGAGGCGGTACGAGGGCAGCCCGCGTCGGCGGATCAGCCACTCGGCGACGATCACGTTGGGCAACCAGGACAGGAACGGCACGGCGGCGTAGGCGGTCTCGAACAGCAGGTCCGGGTCCGCGTCCGGTCCGGCGAACGGCAACTGTACGACGATGAGGACGCCAACCCACGAGCGCAGCGTGACAGCGGCGAACGTCAACGCGTAGTTGCGGATCATCCAGGCCTGATGCTGACGCAGGTCCCGCCGCCGTGCGGTGTCGAAGCCGCGCCACGCCGTGTACGCCCACAGCAGCGCGACTGCGCCGAAGCCGAAGAAGCCGACCATCCGGGCCTGGTTGAACGGCAGCATCACCAGCGCGCTCACCGCCGCGACGCCGACGGTGAGCAGGTACGCCACGCCGACCGAGCGGTGAGCCACCGGCCAGCGGCGGCGCAGCCGCTGGGAGAACTGCCACGGCCCGAGCAGCAGCGCGAGCGACCCGAGGGCGACGTGGACGTAGAAGGCCCACCGGACCGGCAGCGGCGCGTCCACGTAGGTGCGGGCCAGCCCGGCACCGTCGTCGGCGAGGGCGCGCAGGTCGGCGCTGGCGTAGGTGTACAGCGAGAATCCGCCGATCGCGAGCGAGGTGAGCAGCACCGCCGTCCAGCCGGTGCGGGACCGCCGCACCGGTCTTCTGCTGGTCGTTCGCACCGGTGGTGACGCCACCACTGCCGTGTCGCTCATGACCGCCCCCTTGGCAAGTATGTAAGTGCCATTCACAATGTAAGTGACGTCAACATACGGCCTGATGTTAATGTCGTCAACATGGCAGCTGGGGCCACTCGCCGGACGTACCACCACGGAGCGCTACGCGATGCGCTGCTCGCCGGTGCCCGGGAGTTGCTGGCCGAACGCGGCGCGGAGGCCTTCAGCCTCAACGAGCTGGCCCGGCGGGTCGGCGTCAGCTCCGCAGCGCCGTACCGGCATTTCACCGACCGCGAGGCGCTGCTGTCCGCGCTGCGTGACGAGGGGTACGACGCATTCGGTGCCGCTCAGCGCGCCGCCGCCGCGCAGGCAACCGACCCCGCCGACCGGATCATCCGCCTGGTCGCCGCGTACCTGCGCTTCGCCGAGGAGAACAGCGCGATCTTCGGCATGATGTTCCGGTACTGGTCGTGGGCCGAGGTGCGGCCCGACACCTTCGCCCCTCTGGTGGGGGCGGTGGCCGAGGCGCAGGAGGCGGGTTTCCTGCCCGCCGGTCAGTCCGCCACCACGCTGGCCCGCACCATCTGGTGCACCGTCCACGGCCTGACCACCCTGCGTCTCACCGGTGGCCTGACGAAACTCGGCCTGGACGCCCCGACGGACCAGCTGATCCGCGACACGTTCGCGGCGATCCTGCGCGACCCGGCCGGCTGAGATTGACGTCGTCGAGGTGAGGCTGACGCACGCTATTTTCGTGTTTTAACGTGCGTCAGCCTCACCTCGACGAACGCGGAGGAGCCCCGGGACCGTGGCGACTGGGGCGGGGTCCTGGGGCTCTGTGTGCTCCGGCTACGGAAAGCGGTTCGTCGCGGGCTCAGGCGTACGCCTTGGCCAGCTCGACGAAGCTCGACCACGACGACGGGGCGAACGCCAACGAGCCGCCGTCACGGTTCTTGGTGTCCCGGACGTAGACGCGGCCCGGCAGGTTGTCGGCCACCTCGACACAGTTCGCCGAGTCGGACCTGGTGCTCTTGCGCCAACGCGCCTCGGTCAGCTCCATGTCTCGATCGCCTCCATGATCATCTCGTGGGACTGCTGGCCGGGCAGAGCGTACCCCCGGATCGTCTCCCAGTCCTCTTCCAGCGCCTCGGTGGCATCCGTGGCTTCGATCAACCGCCCTTCCAGGTGGCCTTCGAGGAAGCCGACCGTCCGGCCGTCCACGGTCGCCAGCACCATCGGCCCGAGCACCCCGGGATAGCCACCGGTGGCGAACGGCACGATGTGCACCTGCACGTTCTGCCGCTGGTTGGCGTCGGCGATCGCCTTCAACTGGTCGCGCATCACCTCCGACCCGCCCACGGATCTGCGCAACACGATTTCGTCGAGCACCACCACCAGCCGGCAGGCGTTGGTGGCCCGGGTGACGATTTCCTGCCGGTCCAGTCGGGCGGCCAGGGTCGGCTCAAGCTCCTCCGGCTTGGTGTTGAGCGCCTGCAACAGAGCCCGCGCGTACGCCTCGGTCTGCAGCAGGCCGGGCATCACCATCGGTTGGAAGATCCGCAGCAGTTTCGCGCGGCCCTCGTACTCGACGAACGGGCGGTACCACACCGGGGTCCACTCGCCACGGATGAACTCCCGATAGAACTTCATGAACGCGGTGCCGTACACCCGGTCCACCGCACCTAGGTAGTCCGGGAGCGCCGGCCGCTCGCCGCGCTCCACCGCCCCGACGTGCGACGCCGAGAAGTGCAGGCGCTCACCCCAGGACTCCTGGGTGAGCCCCAGCATCTCTCGGACGCGACGAAGGTCCTCTACCAGATACTCGCTCGCAGACATAGCCTTTCACGTCCCCCAATTCATCACGGCGCACCACTGACCGGTGCCGGACGATTGCTGGAGCCACCCGTCGGAGCGCCATGGCCACCTGGTCACCCTCGGTCGCCATTCATCTTCCGCCGAGTGGGGCTGGCAGTCCAGGGTGGAAATTGACGGATACCCCGATCGTCTCCACCCGGAGGGGGAACAGTGCCCAGGAACGACGGCATCGGCGGGACTCCCCGCCTCGCCCGATACATCTCGTTCAGATCTGCGGACCATTCGGCAGCATCCATTCCCGACCCGCCGGACCGACTCATCCGGTCGCCCGAGATGTCCCGGGCGGTCCACGACGCGAACTCGACCGCCCGCACCCACATCCCGAACCCGACCACCGGCGAGTGCCACCGGTGCGGCGGCGTGCCTGGACCCTGCCGGCCGTTCCTGCGGGCGATCGCCATCCTGGATCGGTGGGACCCCAGTAGCGCCCGGCGGATCCGAGCCGTGCTCCATCTCTCCGGGCTGATGACCGCCGGCTACCCGCACGACGACCAGGACGAGTCCGCCGAATCGTACGGAGCGTCGGAGGATGCCTGACGATGAAGCTCTGGTGTGCCCCGGGGATCTGGTGGCGCTGCGGCAGTGCGACCACGTGGACGGCAAGCGCCCGGTCCGGCTCCGGGTCCAGGAGGTCTGGCCCTCCCCCGAGTGGCGCTCGTGGGTGCTGCTCTACGGCAGGGAAATCAACGACGAGGAACCTGACCGCGACGGCAAGGCGGTCGGGGTCCAGGCGTTCAAGGACGTGCTCGGCCGGCCGGGCGTTGTGATCAAGGCGGACCGGAGGCTACCGCCCGGTCCCTGCTGAACGCCCGTCGGTCGGCCCGCCGAAATCTCCCCGGGCGGGCCGACCGACGGGTCAGCGGCGGGGTGCCGACGACGGCAGCACAGGCCCCACGCCGCCTGGCTGAGCGCCGCCGCTTTGCGTAACCGCCGGAGTTCCTTTACCAGAAACCTGCTGCCGCTCATAGACCTTCGCGCCCCTCAATTCAACACCGGACGCCACGCGCCGGCCACCGGCACTCCCGACCCCACCCACAGCCCTTCCGCGTCACCACCGAGTCACTCCGGGTGGTCATCCATCTTCCGTCGGCCGGGGGTGGCAGTCCAGGATGGAAATTGACGGACAGCGTCCCCTGAACGCCCCGGGGCGCAGCACATCCCACCGGTCTTTGGAACCCCGAGGGGGGCCGGCAACCCCCGACCGGGTGTCTCGGACGGGAGACCCGGGAAGCTGCGCCTCGGGGTCCGCACCTGCGATGCCAGGGAGAGGGCTCCGCCGCGAGATCAGCCGGCGGTGACCCGGTTCAGGACGTGGTCGCGGGCGTCGGCGTACCGGGCGCGGACGGAGGGCACCGCGTCGGCTGCGTACTCCTCGGTGTCGGCCGGGGTCCAGTCGGGCGCGTCCGGGGTGCCCAGCGCCAGCCAGGCGGCCTGCCGGGCGGCACCGTCGGCGACGTACTCCCCCGGCGGCGGCACCAGCACCGGGCAGCCGAACACCTCGGGCGCGATCCGGCGTACCGCCGCAGAGCGCGCCCCGCCGCCGACCAGGATGACCCGGTTGACGGCCGCGCCCTGCGCGACCAGGGCGTCCAGGCCGTCGGCGAGCGCGCAGAGCATGCCCTCGACGGCGGCCCGCGCCAGATGCGCGGGGGTGCTGGTGGCCAGGGTGAGCCCGTGCAGCGAGCCGGTGGCCGTCGGCCGGTCCGGGGTGCGTTCCCCTTCGAGGTACGGCACCAGCACCAGCCCGTCCGCGCCGGCCGGCGCGCTCAGCGCCAGCTCGGCGAGCCGCTCGTGGTCGACGCCGAGCAGTTTCGCGGCGGCGTCGAGCACCCGGGCGGCGTTGAGGGTGGCGACCAGCGGCAGGAACCGGCCGGTGGTGTCGGCGAAACCGGCGACGGTGCCGCTGGGGTCGGCGGCCGGGGTGTCGGCGACGCTGAACACGGTGCCGGAGGTGCCGATCGAGACGATGACGTCGCCGGGGCGGGCACCGACGCCGAGCGCGGCGGCGGCGTTGTCACCGGCCCCCGGCCCGAGCGGTACGCCGGAGCGCAGCGCGCCGGCCGGGTCGGTGGGGCCGAGCACCGTCGGCACCAGCGGCGTCCGGCCGAAGGCGTGTTCGAGCAGGTCGGGGCGGTACTGGCCGGTCGCCGCCGACCAGTAGCCGGTGCCGCTGGCGTCGCTGCGGTCGGTCCGCAGCGCGGCCAGGTCGCCGGAGCCGGCCAGCCGCCAGGTCAGCCAGTCGTGCGGCAGGCAGACCGCAGCCGTACGGTCGGCCGATGCCGGCTCGGTGCGGGCCAGCCAGCGCAGTTTGGTGATGGTGAAGCTGGCCACCGGCACCAGGCCGACCGCGTCCGCCCAGGCCTGCCGGCCGGCGGTGCCGCCGCCGAACTCGTCGATCAGTTCGGCGGCGGCACCGGCCGAGCGGGTGTCGTTCCACAGCAGGGCCGGCCGGACCACCTGGCCGGCCTCGTCCAGGCAGACCATGCCGTGCTGTTGGCCGGCGACGGCGGCGGCGGCCACGTCGTCCAGCCCGCCGGCGGAGTCGACGGCCTGTTGCAGCGCCGTCCACCAGGCGTCCGGGTGCACCTCGGTGCCGTCCGGGTGCGCCGCCCGGCCCTCACGGACCAGCTTTCCGGTGTCCGCGTCGCGGATCACCACCTTGCACGACTGGGTCGACGAGTCGACGCCGGCGACGAGGGTCACGGCTGGGCCTCCATGCGGGGGTCGGGCGGGTTCGCGCTGAACGGTACGGGGTCAGCGGGCGGCGAGCAGGTGCTCGACGGCGAGCTGGTTGAGGCGGACGAAGTGGAAGCCCTGCTCGGCGACGGCCTCCGGGTCGAAGTCCTCGAAGCTGGCCCGGTCGGCGAGCAGGTCGGTGTAAGTCTCGCCCGGGTTGAGGGTGGGTACGGCCAGGTCCGGAACCTTGCTGGCGGCCAGAGCCTCCTGCACCTCGGGGTCGGCCCGGAACGCGGCGGCCCGCTCCTTGAGCAGCAGGTACGTCCGCATGTTGGCGGCGGCCGACGCCCACACGCCGGTGTAGTCCTCGGTGCGCGAGGGCTTGTAGTCGAAGTGCCGGGGGCCGTCGTAGGCGGGACCGCCGTCGGGGCCGCCGTTTTCCAGCAGGTCGACCAGGGAGAACGCGTTGAGCAGGTCGCCGTGGCCGAAGACGAGGTCCTGGTCGAACTTGACGCCGCGCTGGCCGTTGAGGTCGATGTGGAACAGTTTGCCGTGCCACAGGGCCTGGGCGATGCCGTGGGTGAAGTTGAGCCCGGCCATCTGCTCGTGGCCGACCTCGGGGTTGAGGCCGACCAGCTCCGGGTGGGCCAGGCTGGAGATGAACGCCAGGGCGTGGCCGACGGTGGGCAGCAGGATGTCGCCGCGCGGCTCGTTGGGCTTGGGCTCGATGGCGAAGCGCAGGCCGTAGCCGCGGTCGAGGACGTACTGGCCGAGCAGGTCGACGGCCTCGCGGTAGCGGTCGAGCGCGGCCCGGATGTCCTTGGCGTGGTCGTACTCGGAGCCTTCCCGGCCGCCCCACATGACGAAGGTCTTCGCGCCGAGCTCGGCGGCGAGGTCGATGTTGCGCAGCACCTTGCGCAGCGCGAACCGCCGGATGGAGCGGTCGTTGCTGGTGAAGCCGCCGTCCTTGAAGATCGGGTGGCCGAACAGGTTGGTGGTGACCATCGGCACCACCAGGCCGGTCTCCTCCAGTGCCTTGCGGAACCGGGCGATGTGCTGGTCGCGGCTGGCCGGGTCGGAGCCGAACGGGATCAGGTCGTCGTCGTGGAAGGTGATGCCGTACGCGCCGAGGTCGGCGAGCTGGTGCACCGCCTCGACGGCGTCGAGCGGGCCCCGGCTGGCGTCGCCGAACTGATCGCGGGCCTGCCATCCAACGGTCCAGAGCCCGAAGGAGAATTTGTCGGCCGGCGTGGGCTGGACTGTCATGGTGACCTCCGCGTAACACGACAGATTTGTTTAGTGATTGAATTATTTTCCCGACGTGTGGCATTGTCAAGGCCATGCGCACGCCAGAATCCCCGCTCCGCCAGGCTGGCCTGCGCGAGCACCACCTCGGCCTGGTGCTCCGCCAGGTCGCCGCCGCCACTCGCCCACCGTCCCGCGCCGAGATCGCCGCGACGACCGGGCTGACCCGGGCCACCGTCTCGGCCCTCGTCGACGAGTTGATCGGTGGAAGCCTGCTCACCGAGGTCGCACCGGTGCCCCGGACCGGGGCCGGCCGACCGGCCACCGGCCTGACGCTCGCCGCCGACGGGCCCGCCGGTCTCGGCCTGGAGATCAACGTCGACTACCTGGCCGCCTGCCTGGTGGATCTGTCCGGAACGGTACGCCATCGGGCGGTGCTACCGGCGGATCAACGGCCACACCCGCCGGAGCTGGTGCTGGCCCGGCTCGCCGCGCTGGCCGGCGAGGTGCTCACCGCGCCGCAGGCGCGCGATCTCCCGCTCGCCGGCGCCGCGCTGGCCGTACCCGGGCTGGTGACCCGGGACGGGCTCGTCCGGCTCGCGCCGAACCTCGGCTGGCACGACGTGGACGCTCCGGCCGTGCTGGCCGCCGCCGGCAGCCCGCTCGCCGGCGTACCGCTGACCGTGGACAACGAGGCCAACCTCGCCGCCCTGGGTGAGCTGCACGCCCGCCACGGTGAGCCGGCCGACTTCGTCTACGTCTCCGGCGAGATCGGCATCGGTGCCGGGATCGTGCTGGACGGTCGCCTGTTCCGGGGCACCCGGGGGTGGAGCGGCGAGCTCGGCCACCTCGCGGTCCGGCCGGACGGACCGAGCTGCCGCTGCGGGGCACGCGGCTGTCTCGAGCAGTACGCCGGTCAGGAGGCGATCCTGCGCTCGGCCGGCCTGGCCGGGCAGGGGCTGACCGCCACCGAGGCGCTGCGCCAGGTCGCCGAGCGGGCGGCAGGCTCCGAGCCACAGGTGCGCCGCGCGTTGACGGCGGCGGCCGCCGCGCTCGGTGTGGTGCTCGCCGGGGTGGTCAACCTGCTGGATGTGCAGACCATCGTGCTCGGTGGCATCTACGCACCGCTGGCCCCATGGCTGTCGCCGGCCGTCGAGGCGGAGATAGGTCGACGGGTGCTGACCGTCGGCTGGTCACCGGTGACCGTCCGGGCCTCGCTGCTCGGCGCCGAAGCGGCGGCGACCGGCGCGGCCGGCGCGGTGGTCCGGGCGGTACGCGACCACCCGGCCCCCTGGCTGGCCGCTGGCTTACGCCAACGGCCAGCAGAGCCCGCCCGTAGCCGAGGAGAGTAGGTACCGCAGCCCAGGTCAGTACGCGCCGCGGCCGTTGACGACCGCGCCGAAGGTCTTCCACAGGATGGTCAGATCGCTGGCCAGCGACCAGTTCTCCACGTAGTAGAGGTCGAGCCGGATGCCGTCCTCCCAGGACAGGTCGGACCGGCCGCTGACCTGCCACAGGCCGGTCATTCCGGGCTTGACCAGCAGCCGGCGGGCGACGTCGCCGTCGTAGCGGGCCACCTCCGACGGCAGCGGCGGTCGCGGCCCGACCAGGCTCATGTGGCCGAACAGTACGTTGGCCAGCTGTGGCAGCTCGTCGAGCGAGTACTTGCGCAGGAACCTGCCGACGCGGGTGATACGCGGGTCGTCGCGCATCTTGAACATCAGCCCGTCGGTTTCGTTCTTGGCCGCCAGCTCGGCGAGCAGCTTGTCGGCGTCGACCACCATCGTGCGGAACTTGTAGACGTGGAACTCCCGCCCGCCCTGGCCGACCCGGACCTGCTTGAAGATGACCGGGCCCCGGCTGTCGATCTTGATCGCCAGGGCAAGCAGGGTCAGGATCGGCAGCAGCAGGGTCACCGCCAGCAGCGACACCGACCGGTCGACGAAGCCCTTGACCAGCTTGCGGGTGCCCCGGAACTCGGGTGCCTCGACGTGGATCAGCGGCAGCCCGGCGACCGGCCGGGTGTGGATCCGCGGGCCGGCCACGTCGGTCAGCGCCGGGGCCAGCACCAGGTCGATGCCGGTGCCCTCCAGTTGCCAGCCGAGCCGGCGCAGCCGGGTGGCGGTCAGCTCCCCCGACGCGGTGACCGCGACGGTGTCGGCGCCGGTGGCGGCGGCGGCGTCCGGGATGTTGCGGAACGAACCGGCGACCGGCACGTCACCGAGCCGCTGCGGCACCGGGGCCAGCAGTGCGTCCGGGATGCAGGCGCCGACCACCCGGTAGCCCGCGTACGGCTCCCGCCGCAGGGTGTGCACCAGCTCCAGCACGTGCGGGGTGTCCCCGACCACCAGCACCTTGCGGAACCACCCCGTCCCGGTGGCCCGCTGACGGTGCAGGTACTTGCGGGCACCGAACCGTCCGGCGACCAGACCGACCGTGCCGACCGCGAAGGCCACCGCCAGGAAGCCCCGGCTGATCCCGACGTTGGCGACGTAGCCGATGATCGCCACGGTGCCGGCGAGCCGAAGGCTGGCGGTGATCACCCGCCGGTACTCGTCGGCGCCGTAGCCGAGCACCCGGTCGTCGTAGCAGCGCAGCAACTTCAGCGAGGCCAGCCACGCGACCATCAGGCAGGGGGTCGTCAGGACGTACGGTAGATCCGCTCCGGTGGCTTCCTCTGCACCGAAACGCACCAGGTAGCCGGCCAGCACGGCGGCGCAGAGCACGCCGATGTCAAGGGCTGCGATCGCCCGAATGTAGGCACGCTGTCGCGCGTGCAGCGCTGCGGTGGGCGCTCCCGGTGTGGGTTCCGGTTGCACCACCGCAGCGTTGACCAAAGTCGCCGACGTCACTAGCCCTCCCCAGCTTGCTCGAGTCGACGCAGACCCCGGGCACCTCGCTGGCCCGTCGTTGGTACCGGTGGTGCCACGGCACCCCGATATCTTGGCCCACCATCCGGCAGGGCCGAAGCTTGCGACAGATTACCGTCAGTCGGCCAGAGGGCTTCCACATTAGAGGTACTATATGGAGCCATTTCACAACCCTCAGTCACTCGATGGCTCGACATAACCCCTCAAACCGCCACAACACCGACTCAGCGCACGGTTGTCGGGCGGAGAGCGATCGCCTTGAGCAAGATGTCACCGATGTTGGCCGGATCCTCGGTTACGAACACCCCGCCGCCGGTGGTATTGGTGATCGACTCCAGTTCCTCCTGACTCACTCCGTCGCCGATGCCGATGTAGATCACCTGGATGGGCCGCTGTGGATCAGCCACCTCGGCCAGCTCGGCCAACAGCTCATCCTGGGTCAACCCGCTGTCGTCCTCGTTCCTACCATCAGTGAAGATGACCACCGAGTTGACACGCCCGGCTGCCCATTCGTCCTGCATCGTCAGATAAGCGGCGAGCGTCGTGTCGTACAAACCGGTATTTCCGTTTCGCTTCGGCACGACCTCCGACAGCGCCGCTTCCAGCTCGGCCCGACGGCTACTCAACGGGCTGATCGGGACGAGCTCCCGCCAGTCCTGCTCGCCGTCCAACTGAGTGGAGAAGATCCACAGTCCGAGGGCCCACGAATCGTCGAACAGACCGAGTCCTCGGCGGGCCGCCTCCCGGGTGAGGTCGGCGCGGGTGACGTTGTCCGCGGTGGGCACCGGCTCCAGCATCGAACCGGAGACGTCGATCACCGCGAGCATCTGAGCGGGCAGGGTGACCGACGTCCAGGTCGCGAGGGTCCGGTCGATCACCACCGGGTCCAAACCACCGGCCGCCGTACCGCCGGAGTCCGGGGTGACGGTCGCCGGAGCGGTGCCGGCCGGACTGGGTGCTCCCTGGGGGGCGCTGAAGCCGGCACCCCAGGTGCCGTCCGGCGCCCGTAGCCCCTGGTCACCGAGCCGGTTTCGGAACCCGGCACCGGTCAGCACCGAGTAGAAGCCGGCCGCCGCCGCGGCTGTCGCCGGGTCGGCACCGGGCAGCACCGCGTACGGGTAGTCGAGCGACATCGGCGCCGGCTCCAGGTACAGCGCCGCGAGCGCGATCGGCGGCTGCGCGGCGTTGTACTCGATCACGTCCTCCTCGGACAGGGCGGCGGCACCGAGCGCGGAGGCGACCGACGCGGGATCAGCCGAGCGGGGGAAGCGGGCGATCAGGTCCTCCCGCAGCGCGGACCGGCCGGTGGCCAGGGCACGCAGCGCCGCCGTGGTCGCCTGCTGCGCGTTCGCGCCTGCCTCGCCGGCCGCCTCACCGAGGGCGAGCAGGCCGGACAACCCGGCCGCATCGCGGGTCGGTTCGACGATGCCGGTCCTCAGCTCGGTGCCGGTGGTGATCTGCTGCAGCAGGTCGGTCCAGGTCAGCTGCTGGTCGGGCCAGCCCAGGTTGGTCGCCACCGGCTCGGGCATCGCGACCACCACCGGGCTGCGGGCCACCGACTCGTTGTTGGCCGGGGTGAACCCGGGGGCCAGTGAACTCAGCCGGAGCAGCCAGGTGGACGAATCGGGCACCCACACGTCCGGCGCAATCGCCGTACCGCTGGCCTGGCCGACCCCGGCCAGCGCGACACCGTGCTGCCCGGCCACCACAGCGGCCACGTCGACCGGGTCGGATGCGGTGACCTCGACCGCGACGCAGGTGTCACCGACCGCGCCGCTGTCGGCCCGCCAACGATCCGCCGCCGCCTGCACGGCGGGCGCGATCTCCGGCGCGGCGGAGACGACCAGCGGCAGCGCCCCGGAGCAGGACTCGGCGGCGAGACGTTGGTAGCCGAACCAGACCCCGGTGGTGACGACGACCAGCGCCATCGCCGCTGCGATGGCGCTGGCTCCGCGAACTCGACGTCGCATCCGATGGCGGCCTGGCACGGTCCCATACTCCGGATGAGCAGGGCATCGTGCCAGGTACGTTCGGACGAAAGTTACGGAGGAGAAACACTTAAAGGGAAAGTGGTGACTTCAGGTAGCCACGCCACTTCCGTACGCTTCGAGAAGTCCGGCAGGATGCTGTCGACCTCGACAAACAGCCCGCCGCATCACGAGCCAGGCATCAGCCGCACAGTCCTCAGAAACCCGGCAGGACGCAGGTCGGCGTCGGCGCCGCAACCGGGTCGCCGACCGGGGCCGGCACCCCGTCCGACGGGTCGATCCCGAACACGCCCACCGAGCCCGACCGCTCATTGGCGATGTACAGATGGTCGCCGACGATCGTGAAGTGGCGCGGCCAGTGGCCGCCGGTGGGCACCTCGGCGAGGTACCTCGGCTGGTCGGGGGCGGCCAGGGAGAAGACCGCGACGGTGTCCGGGCCACGGTTGGCGACGTAGAGGTACCGGCCGCCCGGCCCGACCGCGATCTCGGCGGGCTGCGCCCCTCCGGCCGCACCGGCGGACGACTCGCTCGCCGGCACCCGGGCGCGCTCGGTCAGCCCGCCGGCCCCGTCGATCTCGTACGCCGTCACGCTGGCATCCAGCTCCCCCACCAGATAGGCCCACCGGCCGTCGGGGTGCCGGGCGAGATGCCGAGGGCCGCTGCCCGGCGTCGCCGCCACGGCCGGGTCCGGCTCGGTCAGCGTGCCGGTCGCCGGGTCGAGCAGGTAGCGGTGCACGGCGTCGGTGCCCAGGTCGACGACGTACAGTCCGGCACCGTCCGGGTCCGGGGAGACCATGTGGGCGTGCGGACCCGCCTGCCGGTCGGGTCGCGGCCCAGTGCCCGAATGTGCCTGCAGATCGGTACGCGGTAGCAGCGCCCCGTCGTCGTCGACCGGATGCACCGCGACGCTGCCGCTGACGTAGTTCGCGCTGACCAGATGCCCACCCGTCGCGGCGAACGCCAGGTGACACGGGCTCGACCCGCCGGTGGAGCGACTGCCCAGCGGACGCAGCCGGTCGCCGTGCACCGACCAGGCACTGACGGTGCCCGCGGCCAACTCGTTGACCGCGTACAGCACCGGACGGTACGGGTGCCGGGCGAGGAACGACGGCGAGGCGCACTCGGCAGCCAGCGTCGGCTCGCTGAGCTGGCCGGTCGCCGGATCCCGTCGGGCGACCATCACCCCGGCCCCGTTCCCACCGCCCTCGGCCGTGTAGCAGCCGAGGTAGATCGTCTCCGCCGCCGGATTCAGCTCCACTGCGCGCACCGGACTCCCTTCCGCCATCCGCGTCGGCCGGGCCGGGCCGGAGCCCGGGCCGCCGGCGTCGGACACTCGATTCAACTCGAGCGATCCTATAGGATCTTTGATCTACCCGCTGCCGGGCCAAGCAACCAGGTCGACAGCCCGCAGGTCGAGCACCGAGGAGGGGTCCCGTGCGGCCAGCGCGTCGTCTCACCCTCACCGATGACGTGTACGAGACCGTCCGCGCCCAGGTGATGGACCACGTGGTCGCCCCGGGCGCCCGGATCAACATCGACGCCCTGGCCCGCGACCTGCGGGTCTCCCCCACCCCGGTGCGCGAGGCGCTCGCCCGGCTGGAAGCCGACGGGCTGGTCCGCAAGCGCCCGCTGGTCGGATACACCGCCACGCCGCTGCTTACCCACGACGAGTTCGACGAACTCGTCGAGATGCGGCTGATCCTGGAGACCGCCGCCGCCCGACGGGCCGCCGCCCGGTCGGCGACCGCCGAGCCGGCCGGCCTCGAACTGCTCCGCGGGGCCGCCGACCTGCCCGGTCCGGTACCCGGCGCGCAGGGCTACGCGAGTATCGCCGCCTTCACCGCCCAGGACGCCCGGTTCCACAACCTGCTCGCCGAACAGTCCGGCAACCGGATGCTGCACGACGCGGTCGTCCGCCTCAGGCCGCACCTGCACCTGTTCCGGCTGCACTTCCCGCCCACCCACTACCGCACCAGCGGGGCCGAGCACCACCGGATCGTCGACGCGGTGGCGTCCGGCGACCCGGACCGGGCGGAGACAGCGGTGCGCGAGCATCTGCTCGCCGCCCGGCAACGCCACCTTTCCTTCTTCCGGCAGGGCTGACCGATGCGTGTCGCACTCTTCGTCACCTGCCTCAACGACGTGCTCTACCCGGGCACCGGGCGGGCCGTCGTGCAGTTGCTGGAACGGCTCGGGCACACCGTCGACTTTCCACTCGACCAGGCTGCTGCGGGCAACTGCACGGCAACAGCGGGTACCGGGCCGAGGCGATACCCCTGGTACGCCGGTTCGTCGAGACGTTCCGCGACCATCCGGTGGTGGTCGCGCCGTCCGGTTCGTGCGTGGCGATGGTCCGCGACGCGTACCCGCGACTGGCCGCCGACGACCCGGCGCTCGCCGCCGCGGTCGAGGAGCTACGACCCCGGGTGTACGAATTATCCGAACTACTGGTCGACGTGCTCGGCGTCACCGACGCCGGAGCCGCCTTCCCGCACCCGGTCAACTACCACCCGAGCTGCCACGGGCTGCGAATGCTGCGGCTGGGTGACCGGCCGCTGCGGCTACTGCGTGCGGTCCGCGGGATCGACCTGATCGACCTGCCGGACGCCGAGGAGTGCTGCGGTTTCGGCGGTACCTTCGCGATGCGCAACGCCGCTGTCTCCAGCGCGATGCTGGCCGACAAGTGCCGGGCGGTACGCGGCACCGGCGCCCACTACCTGGCGGCGACCGACAACTCGTGCCTGGCGCACATCGGCGGCGGGCTGACCCGGTCCCGCAGCCCGGTACGGGCGGTGCACTACGCGCAGATCCTGGCCGGCACAGCGGAGGAGCCGCATTGACCAGCACCAACGCCAGCACCGGCACGTGACCGCCCGGTTGCCGTTTCCCGCTGCGGCGGCCCGCGAGCTGGACAATGCCCACTGCGCGCCAACCTGCACCGGGCCACCCGCACCATCCGCGGCGAACGG
This sequence comes from Solwaraspora sp. WMMA2065, assembly GCF_030345075.1. Classification (NCBI taxonomy): domain Bacteria; kingdom Bacillati; phylum Actinomycetota; class Actinomycetes; order Micromonosporales; family Micromonosporaceae; genus Solwaraspora; species Solwaraspora sp. WMMA2065. The sequence goes on along the minus strand of NZ_CP128361.1, from coordinate 6,701,020 downwards.
GAACGGATGGTCGCCGAGCTGGCGGGCTGGGAGGCGCTGCGGGCCGCCGGGGCTGCGGTCAAGGACGACGGGCTGGCCCGCCTGCCCGAACTGCTCGCCGAATTCGAGGCGGCGGCCACCGCCGCGGGGGCCCAGGTGCACTGGGCACGGGACGCGGCCGAGGCGGGCCGGGTGGTGACCGACCTGGTCCGACGGACCGGCGCAGACCAGGTCCTCAAGACCCTCGCGGCGGCCGGCATTGAAGCTATCGAGACCGACCTCGCCGAGCTCATCGTCCAGCTGGCCGGGGACACGCCGTCGCACATCCTGGTCCCGGCGATCCACTACAACCGGACGCAGATTCGGGAGATCTTCGCCCGCCGGATGCCCGGCGTCGATCTAACCACCCTCACCGACGACCCGGCGGCGCTGGCCGAAGCGGCCCGTCGCCATTTGCGGGGGCGGTACACGGGCCGCGCCGGCTGGATGTCGTGCTGGTCGACACCGGCCGGCACCCGGCGGCAGGTCAGCCCGCCGGCACCGGCTGACCACGCAGGTAGGCCACATGCTCGACCAATGCGATCAGCACCGTCTTGCCCGAGCCACGGTTGCGGGCGTCGCACAGCACGATCGGCACATCCGGGTCGAGGTCGAGCGCACGGCGCACCGAGTCCTGACTGAACTGCTGCGCCCCCTCGAAACAGTTGACCCCGACCACGAACGGCGTGCCCCGCTGCTCGAAGTAGTCGACCGACGGGAAACAGTCGGCGAGCCGACGGGTGTCGGCCAGCACCACCGCACCGAGCGCGCCGAACGCCAACTCGTCCCAGAGGAACCAGAACCGGTCCTGACCCGGCGTACCGAACAGATAGACCTGCAGATCATCGTTGATGGTGATCCGGCCGAAGTCCATCGCGACGGTCGTGGTGTTCTTGCCCTCCACCCAGGACGTGTCGTCGGTGCCCAGGCTGGCGCTGGTCAGCACCTCCTCGGTCTGCAGCGGCCGGATCTCACTGACCGCGCCGACCAGGGTGGTCTTCCCGACGCCGAAACCGCCCGCGATGAGTATCTTCAGCGCGAGTGGGACCCGCCGGGAGGGCTGATGCCGGTTAGAGCGCACGGAGTCCATTGACCACCGCCTTGAGTATGTCGTCGTGGGGGTGAGTGGCCGAAGCCGGGGGTTCGTAGAGGGCGATCAGTCCGGCGGCGAGCAGGTCCCCGAGCAGGACCCGGACCACACCGAGCGCGAGATCGAGGTCGGCCGCCAGGTCGGCGACCGAGACCGGCTGCTGGGCCAACCCGACGATGCGCCGATGTTCCGGCTGCAGCGCGACCCTGCTGTCGGCGCCCTCCGGGGCTTTCGCCACGACGAAGGCCAGCAGGTCGAAGGTGGCGCCGGTGGGCTGCACCCGGCCACCGGTCACCGCGTACGGACGGACCACCGGGCCGGCGTCGGAGTCCAGCCAGTCGTGGGGTCCGGCCGGGTCACCCCGCATCGGATTGCGCCGCAGGTGTCCGGCTCGGCGTGCTGAGAGTCTGCCCGACCCGGGTGACCAGCATCGCCATCTCGTACGCGATGAGGCCGATGTCCGCATCGGCGGCGCTGAGCACCGCCAGGCAGGCCCCGTGCCCGGCCGCGGTGACGAACAGGTACGCCGACTCCATCTCGATCACGGTCTGCCGTACCGGGCCCGACCCGAAGTGCCGGCTGGCACCCTTGGCAAGGCTCTGGAAGCCGGCGGCCATCGCCGCCATGTGCTCGGCACCTTCCCGGGTCAGCCCTCGCGACGCGCCCATCAGCAACCCGTCGGCGGACAGCACGACGGCCTGCTGCGCGGTCGGGACCCGCTCGACGAGATCGTCGAGCAGCCAGTCAAGGTTCATCGCATGCCGCATGGTGTGCACAACTACAGCTCCCTCTCCGACTCTTCCGTCGCCGGGGGCGGCAGCACCGCGCCCGGAGGCGGAGTCGCGGTGCCCCGGACCGAGCCGGGCGACCCGGTCGGGGACGGTTCCGATGCCACGGAAGCCGGCTCGTCGCCGGAACCGGGGGTGCCGTCGCCGGCCGGCGGCACCGGGCCGCCGTTGACGATCGGCGTCGTGTCGCCGGTACCAGCCGGCTGGCCGGCCGCCGGCAGGCCGGCCGCCTGCCGGCCCCGGGCGGTTCCCGCCTGCAACGCGGACATCAGGGACCGCACCTCCTGCGGGGAGCGCTGCGGGGCTTCCCGCAGCGGCTGACCGTCGGCCCCGGAAGAATCGGATGTCTGGCGCAGTTGGGGCGCCAGGCTGGACTGGCGTACCCGGCGCGGCAGGCCGTCCTCGGTGGTCGCGCCGGCGCCGCTGGACCGCCGGGTCGGCAGGGTGGTGGGACGGCGTCGGGCCGGCAGCTGAACCCCGGTCGGCTCCGCTGCGGGCTCGGGGCTCGGGCGGAGGGTGGCCAGCGCGTCCGGCGCGGGAGTCTGCCGGACCGTGGTCAGTGCGGTAGGTGGCCGACCGGACGGCAGCGCCAGCACCTCGGACTCGGGCACCACCAGCTCCGCCGGGATCAGCGTGACGGCGGTGATCCCGCCGAACGGTGACGGCCGGAGCCGGACCCGTACGCCGTGCCTGGCCGCCAACTGGGCGACGACGAACAGGCCGAGCCGGGCGCTGTTGTGCGGGTCGAAGTTCGGCGACTCGGCGAGGCGCTGGTTGGCGTCCTCGATCAAGTCCGGTTCCATGCCGAGGCCTCGGTCCTCGACCTCGACCGCGTACCCGTTGGGCAGGCTCTGCCCGATAACGGTGACCCGGGTCTGCGGCGGGGAGAAGGACGTGGCATTCTCGATCAGCTCGGCCAGCAGGTGGATGACGTCGCCCACGGCCCGGCCGGCGACCGCTGCGGCCTCCACGGTCGTGACGTGCACTCGGGCGTAGTCCTCGACCTCGGAGACGGCGCCCCGGATCACGTCGACCATCGGCACCGGGTTGCGCCATCCCCGGCCCGGTGCCGCTCCCGCGAGGATCACCAGGTCCTCCGCGTGCCGGCGCATCCGGGTCGCCATGTGGTCGACCCGGAACAGGTCCTCCAGCTCCGTCGGGTCGGTGCTGCGCCGTTCCATCCGGTCCAGTACGGCCAGCTGCCGGTGCAGCAGCGTCTGGCTGCGTCGGGCGATGTTGAGAAACGTCTCGTTCAGCCCACGACGCAGCGCCGCCTCCTCGACGGCCGACCGTACGGCGGTTCGCTGCACCTCACTGAACGCGTGCCCGACCTGGCCGATCTCGTCGGTGCCGTACTCCAGCGGTGGGGCTTCGGTGACCACGTCGACGTCCTCGCCACGGCGTAGCCGGGCGACCACCCCGGGCAGCCGCTCGCCGGCCAGCTCCAGAGCGGCGGCGCGCAGCCCGGTCAACCGGTGGATCAGCGACCGGCCGACCCGCAGCGAGATCACCACGGAGACGATCACCGCGGCCAGGCCGACCAGGCCGGCCCCGGCGAGTCGGGCCAGAATGGCGATCGCGGTCGGCATGCTGCGTTCGGCCAGCGCGTCGGCGGCGAGCAGCTCGAAGTCGCGCAGCTGCTCCTGGACCAACTGGTAGCTGCCCCGCCAGCGGGACTCGGATACCGGCAGCCCGTCCTCAGTGGGCCCACCGGCGATCAGCGTGTCCTGCATCTGCCGTAGCCCGGTGTAGTCGTCGCCGGCGGCGAGCTGGTGGTAGGCCCGGCTGTCCGGGTCGGGCAGCTCGGCCACCGCCCGGTCGAACAGCAACCGCTGGTTGGCGACGGTCTGCACCAACTGCAGGTGGCCGGCGGAGGTCAGCTCACCGGCGGCGAAGGCCCCGGCGAGCAGGGCATCGGTCCGGCCGAGCAGGTCGCGGCCCAGCCCGATGTCGGTCAACGCCCGCGCCTGGCGGTTGATCTCGTTGTCCGGCAGCCCGGCCAACGCCCCGAACATCTGAAACGCGGTGTCGACGATGCCGCTGTAGAGGCCCAGCGCGCCGGCTGCGTCCATCTCCCGACGCTCGATGAACCCCCGGCCGGACGGCAGCAGCTCCAACTCGGACAGGGTCGCCGCGATCCGCTCGTCCAGCACAGCCGGATCCGCCGGCGGTTCGTCGCCGCGAGCGGAGCGCCGGAACTCGTCGACCGCCGCGTCGGTGGCCTCCCACTGGTCGCGCAACTGCTGCAGGTCACCGGCGCGCAGCGCGTTCTGCCCCTCGGCGCGGGACAGATACACCACGGAGAGCCGGCGTTCCCGCTGCAACTCGGCCACCACCGCCTCACCGGGGCGGCCGACGTCGTCGAGCAGTGCCTGGGCGCCCAGCAGGCTCAGCGCCGGGCCGATGGTCAACGACGTCGCGAAGATCCACAGCGCCAGCAGCGCGGCGATCGGGACAGCGACCAGCGCAACGATCTTCGAGCGGATCGACCAGTTGCGGGTATTCATCAGACCTCGCCGGCGCGGTGGTGGCTGAGCTGGCGCGGCGGATGCGAACCGACCGATCCGGGTAAGCGGAAGGTCAGTCGTGTCCGGCGCCTCCGGAAGGATACGTAATTAACGGCTCAGGCACTACCAGAGGCACTCAGCGGTCGATTGTGGGCACGGAGCGTACCGAAAGCGGCAGCATCCACGATCGTCGTCGCGACCTGCAGCGGACCATCCCGGCGAGCGATCCGGATCAGATGCCGACGAGATCGTCAAGGAAATGTGACAAACCTGGATTGAGATTCCGGGTCGAGCGGGAATACCAGGGTGAGAAGGAGGAACAACCATGTCGCCCATCGAGATCGTCCTCATCGCCGCCGTACTTCTCGTCGCGCTCGCGGCGCTCGCCCTGCTCGGGACCCGGTGGCGGCGGCGCCACGACCTGCGTGGCACCTTCGGTCCGGAGTACGACCGGGTCGTCGCCGAGCAGGACAGCCGCAGCGCCGCCGAACGCGAGCTCCGGCAGCGGGAACGCCGGCACGCCGAGTTGACCCTGACCCCGTTGGCTGAGACGTCCCGCGCCCGTTACGCCGCCGCCTGGGCCGACGTACAGACCCGGTTCGTCGACGCACCCGGCGCCGCGGTCGGCGACGCCGACGAACTGCTCACCCGGCTGATCGCCGAGCTCGGCTACCCGACCGGGGACTACGACGAGCAGGTGGCTCAGCTCTCCGTGGAGCACGCCCGTACGCTCGGCAGGTACCGCGAGGCGCACGAGATCCATCTGGCCAACGAGCGCGGGGAGGCGAGCACAGAGCAGTTGCGTCAGGCCGTGGTGCACTACCGGGCGCTCTTCGCCGAACTGCTCGGGGAGGACCCCGTGCCCACCTCGACCGCGACCGAGCAAGCCTCGACCCCGACCGAGCAAGCCTCGACCCCGACGGAAGCTTCGACCCGCTGAGGAGAGACATCATGACCCGCACCGATCAGTGGCACGACGAACGTACCGAGGTCATCACCCCGCACGGCGGACCGGGCCGTCCGGACGCCGGTCACGACCGCGACGGGTACGTGGACCCGGACCGTACCGAGGTCGTCTCCGGCATAGCGACGCCCGACCGGGACGAGCCGGTCCACCACGAGCCGGTCGAACAGCCGACCGCGTTCGGCGCCGCCACCGTCGGCGGCGCGGTCGCGGCCTCCGCCATGGCCGGCCCGGAGCGCCTGCACGAGCCGCGCGACCCCAGCGACGACGACACCGTACGGGTGGGCGACGGCGGCGAAGCGCAGCAGACCGGGCAGCCGGAGCCGGCGGGGATCTTCGCGGCGGAGCAGGCGGACGCGTTCCGGGACCGCTGGCGCGACGTGCAGCTGCGTTTCGTCGACGACCCGCACGCCGCGGCGGACGAGGCACAGAACCTGGTGACCGAGGCCGTCGAGGCGCTCACTGTGGCGTTGACCGCGCAGCGTGACGAACTCGGCGGGTGGACCGACGCCGGTCCGGAGGACACCGAGCAACTGCGGATGGCGGTCCGCCGCTACCGGGATCTGCTGGACCGGGTGCTGTCGAACTGAGCCGTCGCCAGAACCTGACCCTACCGATCTCTGTGACCTCCGGTGCCAGTTGCGCCGGAGGTCACGCGTTTTCCGCCGGCCGGTATCCGCGCATATCCGCCTCGGTCGCGGGTACCCGGTGAATCCACGGTTCGGACGGGAGGGGACGGCCATGACGGACCGCGAGGATGCGATCGGCCGGGTGCCGCTGGAGGAGGAACCAGCAGTGGCCGCAGCGGTCGAGGACGACACCACCGTACCGCTGCTGGTCACCGACCCGGACACCGAGCAGGACAGTCCGGACTTCCAACCCCCGATCGGCCAGTCCGGTCCGGCACGAGTACGGACCGGCGCCGAGCAGCCGTGGGACGCGGAGGACCTCGCGGTGGCCAAGGGTGGCGACGGCAGTCCGGAGCAGGTGGACCGGGCGCGCCAGGAGCTGGAACACGACGGTGCCGCAGCGATCGAACGCACCGTACCCTGACCTGCCGTGCCCTGACCTGGGCGCTGACCCGTCAGGGGCAACGGCCGAAATGGGGCGGGGCCCGGTGCCGTGTCCGGCACCGGGCCCCGCTCAGTGTCGAGCGTCCAGCCTTGTCACAGTGGCGGGTACGCGTTCGCCATCAGCTCCTGGAACTGAGCCGAGAACCAGTGCCCGGAAACCGGCGCGTTCGGCAGGGCACCACTCATGTTGTTGTTGTTCCGCGGGTTACCCGTGTACGTCGGGTCACACATCCGGTCGAAACCCTTACCCTCGTCGTTCGGGATCTCCCGGCTCGACCCGTCCGACTCACCCGGCGGCTTGATCCACACGTACGCGTCGATACCCGAAGCGGGCGCCGCGGTCGGACGCTCGCCCAGACCGGCACCCGACTGGTTGCACCAGTTGCCCTTCTGGAACCGCCGGTCGATCCGCGACTCGTCGACGCGGGTGTCCACATCGGTGGCGTTGCTCGGACCGGTCGGCCGCGCCGAACCACCCCAACCGTTACGCGACGTGTCGATCAGCATGCCGACACCCGACGGGAACCCAGCCTGCACCAACCGCTGCCGGAACGCCTGCGCGAACGACAGCTCGTCGTTGTAGTTGTTCCAGTCGATCCACGACGACTGGCGAGTGTTGCTGTCCACCGTGATGTACGGCTCCCGCAACGCCGAGTAGTTCGCCGTGTTCGTGATGAACCCGTGCACATCCGACGGCGACGCACCCGACGCGTTCGCCGCCTGCGCGATGATCTGCGCCGTCGGACCGAAGTTGTCCTCCCAGCCGATCCAGCCGTGGTGCCCGGCGTCGATGTAGTTGTACACGTTCGGCACGTCACCCAGCTGCGAGATCGCGTAACCGACACCCGTCACGTAGTTGCCGTTCGCCAGCATCACGTCACACTCAGGCGTCGCCGTCGGCCGGCTGCCCACGTTCGTGATCAGGTTCGGCAGCGAATCGATCTCGATCACCGCCACGATCCGCAGATTCCGGTACGCCGCCCGACCCACGATCTCCGCGATCGGATCGATGTACTCCGTCCGGTACGCGCCAATCTCCGTCGGACCCAACTCACCGTTGGACGCCAACGCCGCACAGTCGCGACCCGGCAGGTTGTAGATCACCACCTGGAAGACCAGCGGACGGCTACCGTTCGCCGCGTCCTGCCGCACCGCCTCGTCCAGATGGTCGGCCAGACCCATGTCACCCGTCGTCGGGCTGTTGTTGCCGTAGATCGCGCTCGTGCGGTCCAGCCACACACCCGTCGGCTCGTCCGCGATCCGGCTACCACCCGCCTCAGCCGCCGCGTTCGCACTCCAGATCGGGTTCACGTACACATCCGCGCCCACGTACGGGTTGTCCACCCGCGGCCCACCCGGCGGCGGAGACGTCGGGGGCGCCGTCGTCGGCGGCGGCGCGGTGGTAGGCGGGGCGGTCGTCGGCGGCGCCGTGGTGGGCGGGGCGGTCGTCGGCGTGGTGCCACCGTTGCACGCCACCCCGTTGAGGCGGAACACCGTGGGCGCGGTGTTGGTGCCGGAGTAGCTTGCATTGAAGCCGGGGTTGACGCTGGCGTTGGTGCCCAGCGAACCGTTCCACGGGGCGTTCCGAAGAGTCACCCGGGTGCCACTCTGGGTGAACTCACTGTTCCACGCCTGAGTGATCCGCTGGTTGCCGGAGTAGTCCCACTCCAGGGTCCAGCTGCTCAGCGGGTCACCGAGGTTGGTGACGGTCAGGTTGGCGGTGAATCCGGTGTTCCACTGGTTGACCGAGTAGTCGACACGGCACCCGGCGGCGGCGCTGGCCTGGGTGGCCGCGACGACGAGTACACCGGAGCCGAGTACGACCGCGGCGGCCGCGGACAGCCCGCGGCGCATCCGCGAGCGCCCGGCGCCGCGTAGTGGGTTCAGGTTCATGCGGAGTTGTCTCCTCGCGACATAACTGGTCGCCGGCGCATCGGCCGGGACCCTGGTGAGGTCGGTGCACCACCTGTCGTCGGACGGACGACTCGGCGGTCGGATCGCCGGCCGGAAGATCCGGTTGCCCTCGGCGAAACAGGTGTGCTTGGCTGGCTCCGCAGCGCCAATCGATCATCATCATGCCATGGGAACGCTCCCACCGCAACCGCCCGGAAACCTGCTGGTGATGGTTCCCCGCCCGGCGCGGCTCAGCGCACACGCCCGACATCACCTGGTGCCGGCTCTAGTCGAACCAACTACGCAACGGCGGATGTGACCCGGCCCACCGACCCGCGCGGCGCCCGAAATAACCGGCATATCAGGTTGTTGACCCCCGGTGATGGACCGCTAAGTCAGTCCGGGCGGCGCGCGAACGGCCCCGCGTCGTCTGGTGTCCCGCACCCTCCCCCCACCCCCCGGAGGACACCGGCATGTCCGTCTACGCCAGCACCCGGGTACACCCGACACCGCCCGCACCGCCGACCCGGCACGGCCCGCACCTGCCGTCGGTGACCGTCGTCATCCCCACCATCAACGAGGAACGGAACCTGCCGCACGTCTTCGCCCGGCTCCCCCGTGACGTCGACGAGGTCGTCGTCGTCGACGGCGGCTCGGTCGACCGCACGGTGCAGGTCGCCCGGGCACTCTGGCCTGCGGTGCGGATCGTCCAGCAGACCCGTACCGGCAAGGGCAACGCTCTCGCCTGCGGGTTCGCCGCCGCAACCAGCGACATCGTGGTCATGATCGATGCCGACGGGTCGACCGACCCGGCCGAGATCCCACGCTTCGTCGCCGCGCTGCTCGCCGGAGCCGACTTCGCCAAGGGTTCCCGCTTCCGCGCCGGTGGCGGCAGCCACGACATCACCCCGCTGCGCCGGCTCGGCAACGAAGGCCTCAACGGCATGGTCAACCTGCTGTTCGGCACCCGGTTCACCGACCTGTGCTACGGCTACAACGCCTTCTGGCGACGGGTGGTCCCAGCGCTGGACCTGCCCGACCCGACCACCCCCCGGCCCGCCGACGGCAGCAAGCTGTGGGGCGACGGTTTCGAGATCGAAACATTGATCAACGTCCGGGTCGCCGCCCACGGGCTGCGGATCACCGAGGTGCCCAGCATCGAGCACCTGCGGATTCACGGCGAGAGCAACCTCGACACGGTGCGCGACGGCACCCGGGTGCTGCGCACCATCCTCAGTGAGTTCGGCCGCGAACGCCGACTGCGCCGGACCCGCCGGCAGCACCGCCGGCAGCGGACCGCCACCGTACCGGTGACCGTCGAGGAGGGCTGAGCGATGCGTCCACCGACCGTCAGCGTGGTGGTCCCGACCCACCACCCGGACCGGCTCGCCGGGCTGCGTAGCGCCGTCGACTCCGTCCGCCGGCAGGATCTCGAGCCGGCCGAGATCATCGTGGTGGTCGACCATCACCCCGCGCTCGCCGACCGGATCAGGCGGGAGCTGCCCACGGTCACCGTGCTCGGCAACGCGTACCAGCGGGGCGTCTCCGGCAACCGCAACACCGGCGCCCGGCACGCCGGCAGCGACCTCGTGGTGTTCCTCGACGACGACGTCGTCGCCCACCCCGGCTGGCTGGCCGGACTGGTCGCCGCGTTCACCGACCCGACGGTGGTCGGGGCCGGCGGCGCCATCGAACCCGCCTGGGAACGGCACCAGCCAGGCTGGTTCCCCGCCGAGTTCCGGTGGGCGGTCGGCGGCTCGTACGCCGGCCAGCCGGTCCGACCCGGACCGGTGCGCAACGTCTGGTCGGCCAGCATGGCGGTACGCCGCGACGCGTTTCTCACCGCCGGCGGTTTCCGCACCGGCTTCGGCAAGGTCAGCAACCGGGCACGGCCCGAGGACACCGAGCTCTGCCTGCGGATGGCCGCGGTCACCGGCGGGCAGTGGTGGTACGTGCCGCAGGCGGTCATCTCGCACGGCGTACCCGCCACGCACAGCACCTTCCGCTACTTCCTGCGCCGCTGCTTCGCCGAAGGCCGCGGCAAGGTCATGATGGCCGGGCTACTCGACGGCGCGCCCAGCCTCGGCGCCGAGCAGGACTACCTGCGCCGTACGCTGCCCGCCGCGCTACGTCGGGAGATCGGCGCGACCCTGCGCGGGCGCGGCCACCGGCACGTCGCCCGGGCCGGCGCCATCCTCGCCGGCACCGCCGCCGCAGCCACCGGCGCGCTGACCGGACTCGCCGGCCGCGCCACCCAGACTCCGTCCCCACCCCCACCGATCGGAGCCGCACGATGAACCCGCGTACCTCCGTGCACCTCCCGGCCGGCACCGCGGACCGGATCCCGGCCACCGTCATCGACCTGGAAGTCACCGACCGGTTCCCGGACGTCCCCGGGACCGACCCGGCCGGCCGCCGGGTGGAACGCGCCTGGCTGCTGGTCCGGCAGTTCACCCAGCCGATCGGCGCGCTGCTGCTCGACGTACCGCCGCACGGGCTGACCGGCGCGGACCTCGCCGCCGCCGTCGACCGGGAGATCCCCCCGGCCGACCGGCCCGAACCCGGCTACCTGACCCGGCGGGCCGAGGTGCTCGACGACGCGCCGCGCATCACCGTGGTCGTCTGCACCCGGGAACGGCCCGCCGGGCTGGCCCGCACCCTGGACAGCGTGCTGGCCCAGCAGTACCCCCGGTTCCGGGTGCTGGTGGTGGACAACGCGCCGGTCAGCGACGCCACCGTCAAGGTCGTCGCCCGGGCCGCCGACGGTGGCGGCGCGACCGCCGACGGCAACGGAACACCAGTTGACTACATCCGTGAACCCCGGCCCGGGCTGTCGCACGCCCGCAACCGGGCGCTGCGCGCCACCGTCGGCGAGATCGTCGCCTGGATCGACGACGACGAGGAGGCCGACCCGCACTGGCTCGCCGAGATCGCCCGCGCCCTGGCCGACCACCCGCAGGCCGACGCGGTCACCGGAGCCATCGCGCCGGCCGAACTGGCCACCGACGCGCAGCTGTGGTTCGAACAGTACGGCGGGCACAGCAAGGGCCGTGGCTTCACACCGGACCTGTTCTCCCCGGCCACCGCGCACCGGCAGAGTCCGCTCTACCCGCTGCCGCCGTTCGGCGCCGGCGGCAACATGGCCTTCCGACCCGGCGTGCTGGAGCGCATCGGCGGCTTCGACACCGCGCTCGGCGCCGGCACCCCCGCGATGGGCTCCGAGGACACCCTGGCCCTGATGCAGGTGCTGGTCGCCGACGGCACCGTCGCCTACCAGCCCAGCGCCCTGGTCTGGCACCACCACCGCCGGGACCTGGCCGGGCTGCGCAACCAACTGGTCGGCTACGGCACCGGACTGACCGCCGCCTACACCAGCCTGCTACTGCGCGAACCTCGGCTGCTCGGACCGCTGCTGCGGCTGGCCCCGACCGCGCTGCGCGACACGTTCGGCGGCGGTGACGGGCAGCGGTTGGCCGGGCTGCGCGACGACTTCCCCCGCGAGCTGGTCGGCGCCAACCGGCGCGGGCTGCTCGCCGGGCCGGTCGCGTACCTGCGCAGCCGGATGGCCGCCCGGCGGCTGCGCCGTCGGATGCGGGGCTGGCCGTGACCGCCGCCGGCACGACCGTCCCGCCAACGGCGGCGGTGATGGTCCGCCGGCCGGCACTGCTGCGCAGCGCGGCGGCGCTGATGACCTCGACGGTGGCCAGCGCCGCGCTGGGGTTCGTGTTCTGGGTGGTGGCCGCCCGCTGGTTCGCGCCGGAGGCGGTCGGCCGGGCATCGGCGGCGGTGTCGGCGATGACGCTGCTGGCCGGGCTCGCCCAACTCAACCTGATCAACCTGTACGCGCGGTTCCTGCCCGGCGCCGGTCGGCACACCCGCCGGCTGGTGCTCGCCGGATACGCCGCGTCGGCGGCGATGTCCCTGCTGCTCAGCGGCGGGTTCCTGGCCCTCGGCATGGGCACCGGCATCATCGGCCCGGCACCGACGCAGCGGCTGCTCTTCGTCGCCGCCGTGGTCGGCACGGCGATCTTCTTCATCACCGACGGAGTGCTGACCGCGCTGCGGCGGGCCGGCAGCGTACCGGCGAAGAACGTGATCGCGTCCACCGCCAAGGTTGCGCTGTTGCCGCTGCTGGCCGGCACCGCCGCCGGTGACGGGATGCTGCTCGCCTGGTCGGCGCCGATGCTGGCGACCATGCTCGGGGTCAACTGGTGGGTGCTGGCCCGGCTCGCCCCGGCGCACGCCCGAAGCGCTCCGGAGGCGCCGGCTCCGGCCCGGCGGGAGCTGCTCGGCTTCGCCTCCGCCGAGTACGTCAACGGGCTGCTCACCAACGCGGTCGCGTACCTGCCGCCGGTGCTGGTGGCCAGCGTGCTGGGCGCCACCGCCAGCGCCTACTTCTACATCCCGTGGGTGATCGGGGTGGCCGGCAGCACCCTGCTGTGGAACGTCGTCACCTCGTTCGTGGTCACCGCGTCCAGCGACGCGGCGGCGGCCCGGGCGCACGTCGACCGGGCGGTCCTGCTGGTCGCCGCGGTGGTGCTGCCGGGTGCGGCGGTGCTCGCCGGGGCGGCCGGGCCGCTGCTGCGGCTGCTCGGCGGGCAGTACGCCGCCGAGGGTGCCGACACGCTGCGACTGATCGGGCTGTCACTGCCGTTCACCGGGGTGATCCTGCTCTACTGCGCGTTCGCGATGATGGAGAAGCGGATGTGGCCGGTGGTGACCGTGCAGTCGGTCGGCATCGCCGCGTTCCTGCTGGTCAGCTGGGTCGGGTTGCCCCGGGTCGGAATCATCGCGCCGGCGGCCGCGCTGTGTACGGCACAGGCCGCAGTGGCGATCGTGCTGCTTCCCGGGCTGATCCGCCGGTACCGGGCGACCGGCGACGCGACGAGCGCCCCGGCCTGGGCCCGACGTACCGCCGAGTCCGAGACCGTTACCGCCGACACCGGAGGTGCCGGATGACCTATCTCGCCCTGCGCCCCGTCCGCCCGCTCCCCCAGGCACCGGCAGCCGGGCCGGCCGTCGACACCGCGCCTGGTGTCCACACCGCGCCAGCTGTCGACACCGCACCCGACCCGCGTGCCGGCCGGACCGGTCAGGCGGGCACCGGTCTGGTCGTCGCGGTCCTGGCGCTGCTCGGTCTGGCAGCCGGCGGCCCGTGGCAGGCCCCGACTGCGGTCGCGTTCGCCGCCCTGGGCCCCGGTGCCGCGCTGCTCAGTCACCTGACCGTCCGGCCGGCGGCGACCCGGTGGGCGACGACCGTACTGGCCAGCCTGGCCGGTTACGCAGCCGTGGCCACCGGATCGGTCTGGGCCGGCTGGTGGCAGCCCAGGCTGGCCGTCGGCGCGCTGGCGGTGGCGGTGGCGGCCGTCAGCGCCGCCGGCCTGCTCCGCATCACGCGGGCCGGCCACGGCCACGGTTCCCGCCCCGGGCCGGTCCGACGGTGGCCGTACGCCCGGCGGGCGGGCCTCGCCGGGCGCCCGGCTGTCGCACGGCGGCCGCTGCTGGCGCATGCCGTGGTGATCGGTGCGGCGTTGGCGCTGTGGTGGATCGCGGTGTCCCGCACCGATGTGGCGCAGGTGGGCGGTTTCGGGCTGCTCGGCGCCGTCAGTCCGGTCTTCCTGGCCGCGCTGGCGCTCACCGTCGCCGGCTTCGTCGCCGCGCTCGCCGGGCTGCGGCCCACCGCCGACCGGCCTACCGCCGCCGACCGGGCCACCGGGCGCGGGCTGGCTGCCGCCGGCTACCTGGTGCTGCTGGTCGTGCTGCTGCACGGCACCACCCCGCTGCTGCTGGACCAACCGCAGTACGCCTGGACGTACAAGCACCTAGGGGTGATCGACCTCATCGCAGCCGGCAACCCGGTCGACTCGGCGACCGACATCTACCAGCAGTGGCCGGCGTTGTTCGCCGGTGCCGCCCAGCTCGGCGCGGCCGGTGGCATCGCCCCGGCGGCGCTGGCCGACTGGTCGCCGGTCTTCTTCAACCTGGCCGCCGCCCCGGTGCTGTACGCCATCGCCCGTACCCTCGCCGACGACCGGCGGGTGGCGTACCTGACCGTGTTCGGGTTCTTCGCGGTCAACTGGGTGGAAGAGGACTACCTGTCCCCGCAGGCATTCGGTTTCCTGCTCAGCCTCGGGGTGCTGCTGATCGTGCTGACCTGGCTGCGCTCGCCGACCGGTGGCAGCGCATCGGACCGCCGAGATGGACCGGACCGCCGGGTCCGGGGCTGGGCGACAGTGGCGGCGTTGGCGCTGCTGGCCGTGCTCACCGCCGCCCACCAGCTGTCGCCGTACCTGGTGGTGGCGCAGGTGGCCGTGCTGGCCGCGCTGCGGCTGGTCCGGCCCCGCTGGCTGCCGCTGGCGATGGGCGCGGTCGTGCTCGGCTACCTGCTGCCCCGGTTCGGGTTCGTGTCGGAGGCGTTCGGCGTCTTCGACGGGTTCGACATCTTCGCCAACGCCGCCGGCAACGCCGAGAGCTGGGGTTCGACCGGGCAGGCGTTCTCGGCGATCGTGGTCCGTACGCTCGCGCTGACCGTCTGGGCGCTGACCGTGCTGGCGGTGCTGGCGTACCGTCGCCGGCTGCGTACCGTGCTGGTGCCGGCGCTGCTGGCCGCCACGCCGTTCGTCCTGCTCGCGGCGCAGAGCTACGGCGGCGAGGCGATCTACCGGGTGTTCCTGTTCTCCGCGCCGTGGTGCGCCTTCCTGATCGCCCGCGCGGTTGTCGACCGGGCCGACCTGCGTCGGGTTGACCGCGCCGACCTGCGTCGGGTTGGCCGGCGTCGGCGGTGGCTGGGGCCGGTCGCGGCGGTGGCGGTCGCTGTGGCGCTCGGCGGCTTCGCCCTCGGTACGGTGCAGGGTCGGCACGGGCAGTTGGCCGTGGACCGGCAGACCGCCGACGAGGTGGCCGCCGCCCGCCAGCTGTACGCCGCCGCCGAGCCCGGTGCCACCATCGCCGTTGCCACGTCCAACTTTCCCAGTCGGCTGACGGCGGCGTATCCGGGGTTCAACACCGATGTGCCGGCTGGCGAGCCGGACCTGGTGGTCGGGGCGCAACTGCGCGGCGCCGCGCTGGACGGCGAGCACCTGCCGACGATCGAAGAGTTCCTCGGCTCGTTCGCCGGCGACCCGGCGTACCTGGTGGTCAGCGACGGTATGCGGCGGCAGTCCGACTACTTCGGCTACTTTGCGCCCGGGTCGTTGGACCGCCTGGAGCGGTTGCTCGACGGCCGGGACCGTTGGTCGGTCTTCCAGCGCAGCGACGACGTCACCGTCTACCGGTACGCCGGGTGACGGTGCCGACAGCGGACGCCCTGCCGGGCATCAGGCCGGAGCGTAGATGGCGACCCAGTCGATCTGGAGGTTGACCACGTCCGGTGTCGTCTCGTCCGGGCAGGCCTCCCAGGTGTGCCCGCAGTACCACGCCTGGCTCTGCAGAGCGAGCGCCATCGGCTCGTCGGGCACCTGTGCGCCGGTGACCGTCGCCCAGGGCTCGCCGTCCAGGGTGTAGACCAGCCGGTCCGGCGTCCACTCCAGACCGGCGGTGTGCCAGCGGGTGAAGTCGCCGCCGACGTCATGCCCGATCTGGTCGCCGGTCACCGGATGCAGCACCCCGTACATCCGGTCCCGGCCCTTGCCGTTGTCCTCGGCGATGTCGATCTCCGGCGGATAGACGTTGTCGCCCGGCCAGAGCAGCAGCGCGTACGCGATCCCGGTGCCCTGGTCCATCCGGAACCGGATGTCGTACCGGCCGTAGCTGCGGGTCACCGCCCGCCGATTGGACACCCCGCCGGTGACGTAGATGTTGTCCCGGCTGGCTTCCCGCCAGCCGCCGATGGTGAGCATGCCGGCGCCGACCGACACGTGGCCGGGGTCGAACCAGCCGCCCGGATCACCGTCCGGCTGCCCGGAGTAGGCGAACCAGTCGTCGCTCAGCTCGGTGCCGTCGAAGTCGTCGACGAAGATCTGCCGCCAGCCGGGCAGATCGCCGGTGGGCAGGGCGATCCCGGACGGGTTCGTCGTCCGGTCGCCGCCGGCCGTGGTGGGTGGCGGCCCGGCCGGCGGCGGTCCGCCGCCGGAGTCCGGCTGACCGGTCCCGTCGGGCTGACCAGGCTGGCTGGTCTGGTCGGGCTGGTCGGGTTGGTTGGCACGGTGCTGCAGTAGCGGAACCAGCACACCGAGGGTCAGGACCAGCGTGGCAAGGCCGGCCGCGACCGCCAGCAGGCCGCCGCGCCGCCACCAACGGCGGGCCGTCACGTCAACTGCCGGCCGGCCCGCCGGGCCACCCGCCGGGTCAACCGCCAGGCGGGCTGGGCCAGTCGTTTCGCCTGCGGCACCATCCGAGGTCCGCCGGTGCGGACCAGGTCGAGCAGCGCGGTGCCGTCGTGGTCACCGGTCGGCAGCAGCCGGGGTACGGCGAGCCGCCGGTCGCCCGGCCGGTACCGCCGTCGGCCCACCTCGCACGCGTTGTCGTGCCCGGCCCGGCGGACCGCCGCCCGGACCCGCCAGTCGTGGTAGCCGTGCGGGTAGCAGAACGACCGGACCGGGATGCCGAACCGCTGTTCGAGACGGTCCCGGGCGACGACGATCTCGTCCGCCGCCCGCTGCGGCGGCAGGACGTCGAGCGGATGGTGCAGCAGACCGTGCGAGCCGATCTCGACCCGGCCCGACCCGGCCACCTCGTCCAACTGGGTCCAGTCCAGCAGCGGGCCGAACTCGTCGGCCCACTGGCCCAGCCAGTCGGCGTACTGCCCGAGGTGCCCGACCGACGGGTAGAGGGTGGCCCGGGCGTTCGCGGCGTCCAGCAGCGGCAGCGCGCGGGTGAGGAAATCGGCGTACCCGTCGTCGAAGGTGAGCGCGACCATCGACGGAGCCGGCCGGTTGCGGTCGATCGCCGCGTCGTCGAGCAGGTCGAGCGCCTCGCTGAGGCCTACCATCCGATATCCGGCGTCGGCGAGCGCGGCGAGTTGCTCGGCGAACCGGGCCGGCCCGACGGCGAGTGACCGCAGCGGCCCCCGGGCCGCCGAAGTGATCGAGTGGTACATCAGCACGGGCAGCGCCGGTCGCGCGGCGCTCGGGCTTGCCGCGGGGCTGTACGCCGGAGGCTCGGACCCGGTCATCCGGGCTGTCTACCCGACCTGCGCGGGGCAAACCTGCTTTTCGCCCCTGCTCCTTGTCGGCCGTGCTCGGCGGTAGCGGGTGGTCGGGAAGTCAGTCGACCCAGCCGCACTTGCGGGAGAACCGCAGCAGGTGCCCACGCAACTCGACGATCTGCGCACCGGTGAGGTACGACGCGTCGGACAGCAACAGCTCGGTGATCCGCTGCAGGTACTCCGGCTCGGAGAAGATCTCGCAGAGCTCGTCGTCGCCGCCCTCGCCGGAAGCGCCCGCCGTACGACCGCCCGGGCCCCCGGTGGGAGCGGTGGCATCATCGATGATCTCGACGTCGTACGCTTTCGGCCCCCGGCCGCCGTCGATCACCTTGAACGACACGCGGGTGCCGGTAGCCACCCGGATTCCCCGTTGGGTCAACTCCCCGGCGTGGACGAAGACGTCGTCGCCACCGTCGTCCGGTGCGATGAAACCGTACCCACGGCCCTCGTCGAACCGCACCACCCGACCGACACCCATGCCAACTCCTCCTACCGAACCACCTCGGCCACCACCGGCCGTCGACCACCGAACTCGTCCGGACCAACCGCTGCCGCCGGAGCCGGGCCCGTCACACTCACCGACTTTGACAGTGTCGCACTCCCTCGCCGGCGAAGGGGGGCCGCCGGCTCGACCCGGTCCCGGTGGAACCCGCGACCCACCGCGACGGGGCACCACCTGCGGCCGGTCGAACCAGCCAAGGATCTCACTCGTAGGGCGCGTCACCGGCCAGCGACCCACCGACGAAGACCTCAGCGGGACCGGCCGAGTTCCCCGTCCAACAGCTCGAACAACTCCTCGGCGCTCGACGAACCCAACTCGTCGGCGGTCGACCCCGTCCTGTCTGGAGGTGGAGCCAGCCGTCCCGCCAACGCCTGCAGGCGTGCCGCCAACGCCAGGCGCTGCTCGTCGCCGGGACCGACCCCGGCGAGCGCCGCTTCCAGGGTCGCTTCGAGGGTCGCCAAGTGCTCGCCGATCCGGCGGGACTCGTCGGCGCCGAACTCGGCGGTCAGATGGTCCGCGACGGCGGCGACACTCGGATAGTCGAAGATCAGCGTGGCCGGCAGCTTCCGCCCGGTTGCACCGGTCAGTCGGTTGCGCAGCTCCAGCGCGGTCAACGAATCGAATCCGATGTCGAGGAACCCCTGCTCGGCGGAGACCGCGTCGGCTCGATCATGGCCGAGCACCGCCGACGCATGTGCCCGCACCAGCTCGAGCAGCACGGCGCGGCGCTCTGTCGCCGGCAGGTCCGCGAGCCGATCGGCACCGTCGGTAGCCACCGGTGCGGTACCCGCACCGGCCGGGACACCCGCGCCCGTGGGCGAGGCACCCGCAGGTGACGTCGTCGAGGCGGCGAGCGGTCCGGCCGGCACCGGCGTGACCGGGCCGGTCAGGCCGAGGAACACCGGTGCCGTCGCCCAGCCTTCGGCACGCAGCGCCGCGACGTCGAACTTGGCCGGCACGAGCACGTCGGCGTCACTGGCGAGCGCGGTGTCCAGCAGCGCGAGCCCTTCCTCGGCCGACAGCGGCAGCAGTCCGGACCGGGAGAGCCGACCGCCATCGACCGTGGACAGTCGAGCTGCCATGTCGTCTCCGGTCGCCCACCGACCCCACAGCAGCGACTGTGCCGTCAGCCCGCGTGCGTGCCGATGCTGGGCGAGCCCGTCGAGAAACGCGTTGGCCGCCGCGTAGTTGGCCTGCCCGGCCGCGCCGCCGACACTGGCGACCGACGAGAAGAGCACGAACGCGGACAGTTCGGAGTCGGCGGTGAGCTCGTGCAGATGCCAGGCGGCGTCCACCTTGGCCCGCAGGACGGCGGAGATCCGCTGCGGGGTCAGCGCCGTCAGCACCCCGTCGTCGAGCAGGCCGGCCGCGTGCACGACCGCGGTCAGCGGGTACGCGGCCGGCACACCGGCCAGCAGCTCGCCGACCGCGTCGCGATTGGCGACGTCGCAGGCCACGACCGCGACCTCGGCCCCCATGCCGGTCAGTTCGGCCACCAGCTCGGCGGCGCCCGGCGCCTGACCTCCCCGACGGCTGACCAGCAGCAGACGCCGTGCGCCGTACGTGGCGACGAGGTGGCGGGCCACGACCGCGCCGAGACCACCGGTGCCGCCGGTGATCAGCACCGTCCCGTCCGGCGGCAGGGCGCGCCGCGCGGGCGACGGTGGCACCGGTGCCACCGTCAGCCGGGGCACCAGCAGCTCCCCGCCCCGGATCGCCAGCTCGGTCTCCCCGCTGGCCAGGGCGGCGGGGAGCACCTGTGCGGACTCGGCCCGCCCGTCCTGGTCGACCAGGAGAAACCGGTCGGGGTTCTCCGCCTGCGCCGCGCGGACCAGACCCCACACCGCAGCGGCGGCGAGGTCGACGTCAGGATCGTCCGGCCCACCCGCGACAGCCCCACCACCTGCCCGTACGCTCACCGCGCCGCGCGTGACGATGGCCAACTTGGCTGCCGCGTACCGTTCGTCGGCTAGCCAGTCACACAACGCGTCGTGGATCCGTGTCACGCTCTGGTGGGTCGCGGCGACCGGATCATCCGCCGGCAGTTCGTCGGCGGACGCGCACCGCAGCACGACCGGCACCGGATCGAGCTGTCCGGGTGGGCGGGCGTCCCATTCGAGGTACGGTGCGGCGTCCGGCGCCGACCGGGGCCCGGCCTGCCACCGCAGTTCGTGGACGGCCCCGGCCGGCTCGCTGGTCGACGGCAGCGCCCGGGCCACGATCGTCTCGATCTGGGCGACGGGCTCTCCCGCCACGTCGGCGAGCGTCAGCGACAGATCGCGTTCACCGACGGGGGCGATGCGCGCCCGTACCGTCTCGACACCGGCGTGCCGCAGGGTGACCCCCCGCCAGCTGAACGGCACCTCCACCGGCCCGTCACCGTCGAGCAGGACGTGGGTGGTCGCGTCGAGCACGGCCGGGTTCAGGGTGAACCGGTCCATGGCCGCGTCGGCCACGGACACCTCGACGAAGACCTCGGTGCCCCGGCGCCATGCCGCCCGTACCGCCTGGAACGACGGGCCGTATCCGAGGCCGCGCTCGGCGAGCCGCCCGTACAGGGCGTCGATCGGCAGCGGTACGGCGTCGGGTGGCGGCCATTCGTCCAGCCGTGGCCCCGGCGGCGGGCTGTCCGACGGACCGGTGGGCCGGATACTGCCCGACGCGTGCTGGCGCCAGACGGCGTCGCGCGCTTCGTTGCGGTCCCGGGAGTGGATGCTCAGTTGCCGTACCCCGGCCGGGTCGGCTGCGGTGACGACTACCTGGACGTCCACGCCGCCCTCGCCGAGGGTCAGTGGCGCGTGCACGGTGAGCTCGTCGATCCGCGCGCAGCCGATCTCGGCCGCGGCGGACAGGGCCAGATCGATGAAGCCCGCGCCGGGAAAGAGCACCTGCCCGTCCACCCGGTGGTCGGCCAGCCAGGGCTGGCTGGCCAGGGCCAGCCTGCCGGTAAAGTGCTTCACGCCCGGCTCCGGGGTGCTCAGTCCGGCGCCGAGCACCGGGTGGCCGATCGCGTCGAGGCCGATCGCGGCGGGGTCGCTCGCCCAGCTCCGGCTGCTGATCCAGTAGCGCTGGTGGTCGAAGTGGTGCGTCGGCGGCTCCACCCCCCAACCCACAGCCACATCCCCCGGCGCCTCCTCCACGATCACATGCGCGTTCGTCCCACTCAACCCGAACGACGACACCCCCGCCCGACGCGGTCCGTCGGTACCCGGCCACGGCCGCGCCATGGTCAACAGCCGCACCCCACCCGCCGACCAGTCCACATGCGACGACGGCTCCGACACATGCAACGACCGCGGCAACACCCCCGCCCGCAACGCCATCACCATCTTGATCACACCACCCACACCCGCCGCCGCCTGCGCATGACCGATGTTCGACTTCAACGACCCCAACCACAACGGACGATCCGCGTCCCGACCCCGCCCATACGTCGCCAACAACGCCTGCGCCTCGATCGGATCCCCCAACCGCGTCCCCGTACCATGCGCCTCCACCACATCCACACCCCCCGCCGACACACCCGCCACCGCCAACGCCCGCCGAATCACCCGCTCCTGCGCCGGACCCGACGGCGCCGTCAACCCGTTCGACGCACCATCCGAACCCACCGCACTACCCCGCACCACCGCCAACACCCCATGACCACGACGCCGCGCATCCGACAACCGCTCCACCACCAACACACCCACCCCCTCCGACCACGCCGTCCCGTCCGCGTCATCCGAGAACGACTTGCACCGCCCATCCGGCGCCAACCCACGCTGCTCGCTGAACTCGACGAACATGCTGGGCGTCCCCATGACAGCGACCCCACCGGCCAGGGCCAGCTCGCACTCACCCGAACGCAACGCGTCGACCGCCAGATGCAACGCCACCAACGACGACGAACACGCCGTGTCCACCGACACCGCCGGCCCCTCCAGACCCAGGTGGTACGCCACCCGACCGGAGACCACGCTGCCGGCGCTGCCGGTCGGGCCGTAGTCGTGGTACATCACCCCGGCGTAGACACCGGTACGACTACCCGCCAACGACGCCGGCTCCACCCCCGCCCGCCGCAACGCCTCCCACGACACCTCAAGAAACAACCGCTGCTGCGGATCCATCTCCCGCGCCTCACGCGGACCCACCCCGAAGAACCCCGCATCGAACCCCGCCGCGTCATACAGGAACCCACCACGACGCACATACGACCGCCCCACCCGACCCGGCCGAGGATCGAACAACGCCTCCGTGTCCCACCCCCGGTCCACCGGAAACTCACCAGTCGCATCCCCCTCACCCACCACCAGATCCCACAACCCCTCCGGCGAGACCACCCCACCGGGGAACCGGCACGCCATCCCCACGATCGCGATCGGGTCGTCCTCCGGTGCGTCGGCCGGGGCCGCGGTGGCCGTACCGGCGGGTCCGGTCAGGGCGGCCGGGCTGACGCCGGCGTGGCGGTCGAGTTCGGTGCCGAGGAAGTCGGCCACCGACTGGCTGTTCGGATGGTCGAACACCAGGGTCGCCGGCAACCTGACCCCGGTGGCGCCTTCGAGCTGGTTACGCAGTTCCAGCGCGCTCAGCGAGTCGAAGCCGAGTTCGGCGAACGCCCGCCGGGGGGCGACCTGCTCCGGTCCGGCGTGTCCCAACACCGTGGCGACGTGGCGGCGTACCAGGTCGAGCAGCCGCCGGTCGCGGTCGGCACCGCTGACGTCGGTGAACGGCCCTGCCGATGAGCGCTGCTCGAGGCCCGCGCCGGTACCGGTGGCGGCCAGATCCCGCAGCAGCGCCGGCACCTGATCGGTACGGGCGGCCAGCGCGCGCTGGTCGATCCGCACCGGCAGCACCAGCGCGGCGTCGGCGGCGAAGGATGCGTCGGCCAACGCCAGCCCGTCGTCGACCGGCAGCGCCGGCAGCCCGAGCCGGGTCATCCGGCGGCGGTCGGCCTCGGTGAGCGCGGCGCCCATGCCGGTGGCGGTGTCCCACAGCCCCCAGGCGAGGCTGACCGCCGGTAGGTTCTCGGCCCGGCGGTGCGCGGCGAGCGCGTCCAGGAAGACGTTCGCCGTGGCGTAGCCGCCCTGGCCGGCGGCGAGCAGCGTACCGGCCGCCGACGAGAACAGCACGAACGCGGCCAGCGGCAGCTCCCGGGTCAGCTCGTGCAGGTGCCAGGCCCCGTCGACCTTCGCCGCGAGCATGGACTCCATCTGTCGACCGGTGAGGGTCTCCAGCGTGCCGGCGTCGGCGACACCGGCGGCGTGCACCACCGCCGTCAACGGATGGTCAACATCGATCCCCGCCAACACACCCGCCACCGCACCCCGGTCCGCCACATCACACCCGACAACCCTGACCCGCGCCCCCAACCCCGACAACTCAGCACACAACTCCCCCACACCCGGCGCACCCGACCCACGCCGACCCACCAGCACCAGATGCCGCACCCCGTGCACCCGCACCAGATGCCGCGCCACCAGACCACCCAGACCACCCGTACCACCAGTGACCAGCACCGTGCCGTCGCTGGCGAAGCCCGGTGGCGCGGCCGGGGGCGTGGGAACCAGTCGGGGGGACAGAATCCGGTTGCCGCGTACGGCCAGCTCCGGCTCATCGGTGGCGATGGCCCGACGCAGCGTCGCGCCGTCGACATGTCCGTCCACGTCAATCAGTTGAATCGCGCCGGGGTGCTCGGCCTGTGCGGCGCGCAACAGCCCGTACAGCGGGGCGACAGCCAGATCACCGACCCCGTCTCCGGCGGTGGTGGGCACCGCCGCGGTGGTCAGCACCACCAGGCGGGTCGCGGCCAGCCGGGGTTCGGTCAACCACCGACGCAGTACGGTGAGCAACCCGGTGACGTTGGACCGGAGCCGTGGCAGCAGCGTGCCGCCCGACGTCGCGGTGAGCGTCTCGACGCGCACGCACACGATCATCGGTGCCGCCGCACCCGGGAAGCCGTCGGCAGCGTCTGCGCCGGCGATGTCGACGTCGTCAGCGGCGACGGCCGCCAGCAGACCGTCCAGGTCGGGGTGCACGTGGCCGCCCAGGTCGAGATCGTCGCCGATCGCGTCCACCCGCCCGGGCAGCGGCTCGTCACGGTGACCGGCCGCGGCCGGCCGCCAGCCGATCGTGAACAGCGCGTCCCCCACTGCCGGGTGTGTCGCCGCCAACTGGTCACGGGACACCGGCCGGGCGATGATGGACCGCACCGACGCGACCGGGCGGTCGTCGGTGTCAGTGACGACGAGTCTCGTCTCGACGTCACCGCGAACCCTGGTCAGCCGGACCCGGACCGCCCGGACGCCGACCGCGGCGAGCTTGAAGTCCGACCAGGTGAACGGCAGCAGCGCCACGTCCTGGTCGTCGTCGACGAGCAGCCCGACGTGCAACGCGGCGTCCAGCAGCGCGGGATGCAGGCCGTATCCGGCGGCCGGTTCCGGCAGGGACACCTCGGCGAAGAGCTCGTCGCCGCGTCTCCAGGCGGCGGTGAGACCGCGGAACGCCGGGCCGTACCGGTAGCCCCGGCGGGCGAGCCGGTCGTACGCCTCGGCCGCCGGCAGCGCGGTCGCACCCGGCGGCGGCCACTCCGGCTGGCCGTGCTCGGTGGCCCGGGTCACGCCGGCCAGGTCCGACCTGGACGGGTTCGACGTGACTAGGTCCGACGTGGACCGATCCGTCGTAGTCAGATCCGATGCAGACGAATCCGATGCGGACGTCCCGACGCCGTTCGGGATCCCGGCGGCCGCCGGGGCGAGCGAGCCGACGGCATGGCGGGTCCAGGCACCGGTGTCGTCGAGCCGGGAGAAGATCTGCACCGACCGGATCCCGGCGTGGTCCGCCGCCCCCACCAGCACCTGCAGCGCCGCGCCGCTGCCGGCCGGCAACACCAGCGGTGTCTGCAGCGCGAGCTCCCGCAACAGATCGCAACCCACGTGCTCGCCGGCCCGTCGGGCGAGTTCGACGTACGCGCTGCCGGGCACCAGGACGGTGCCGAGCACCTCGTGGTCGGCCAGCCAGGGTTGCCGCGTCGGCGAGAGCCGTCCGGACAGGACGACACTGTCGGCGTCCGGCGCGGGTACCACGACCGACAGCAGCGGGTGCGCCAGCGGGGTCATCCCGATTGACTCGACGTCGGTCGGCGTGGTGTCGCGGGGTGGCAGCCAGAAACGCTGATGCTGGAACGGGTAGGTGGGCAGCGGCACCCCAGGGCGCCGGTCCGCGCCGAGCACCGCCGACCAGTCCACCGGGCATCCGTTGACGTAGGACCGGGCGAGCGCGCCGAGCAGTTCCTCGGGCTCCGGCCGGGCGCGGCGCATCGTGGCGGCGAACGTCCGCCCGGTCGGCTCGACACAGCGCATCGCCAGCGGCGCCAGCACCGCGTCGGGCCCGATCTCGACGAAAGTGGTGGCACCGACCTCGACCAGTGCCCCGACGGCGTCACGGAAACGCACCGTGCCGCGCACCTGGCGTACCCAGTACTCGGCGTTGCCCAACACCGAGCCGTCGGCCAACGCGCCGGTCGCTGTGGAGACCAGGGCGATGTCCGGCTCGGCGTAGTCGAGTGCGGCGGCGGTGCGCGCGAACGCGGGCAGCATCGGCTCCATCAACGGCGAGTGGAACGCATGCGACACCGACAGCCGGATCGTCCGGTGTCCGAGCTTCTCGCATTGGGCCACCGTCGCCAGGACGGCGGACTCCTGCCCGGAGACCACCACCGACGCCGGCCCGTTGACGGCGGCCAGCGACGCGCCGTCGACCAGCAGCGGCTCCACCTGCCCGGCGGCGGCGGACACGGCGACCATCGCCCCGCCAGGGGGCAGCGCCTGCATCAGCCGCCCCCGGGCCGCCACCAGGCGGCACGCGTCCGGCAGCGTCAGTACGCCGGCCACCTGCGCGGCGGCGATCTCACCGATGGAGTGTCCGCAGACGAAGTCCGCCCGTACGCCCCAGGCGGCGAGCAGCCGGTAGAGGCTCACCTCGATGGCGAAGACCGCGGCCTGGGTGTACGCCGTCTGGTCGAGCAGGGCCGCCTCGGCGCTGCCCGGCTCGGCCCACATGACGGAGCGCAACGGCCGGTCGAGTTGGGGGTCGAGCAGTTGGCAGATCTCGTCCAGGGCGACGGCGAACGGCGCGTACCGCTGGTACAGCTCGCGGCCGGCGCCGAGGCGCTGCGAGCCCTGTCCGGTGAACAGCAACGCGGTGCCGCCTGCGGTGTTCTCGCCCTGCCAGACACCGGGGCCGCCGCGGCCGTCGGCCAGCTGGCGCAGGCCGTCGACGAGGTCGGCACGGCTGGTGACGACGAGCGCCGCCCGGTAATCCATCACGGTACGCGCGGCGGCCAGGGTGGTGGCGACAGCGGCCGGTGACTCCTGCGGCACGGCGTCGAGCCGGTCGAGCAGCCGTGCCGCCTGTTCCCGTACCGCCTGCGCCGACCGGGCCGACAGCGGCACCGCGACCGGTCCTTCGGCCGGGCGGTCCGCGGCCGGCGCCGGATCCGGGTCGCCTTCCTCGATCACCACGTGGGCGTTGGTGCCGCTGATACCGAAGGAGGAGACCGCAGCGCGGCGCGGCCGTTCGCCGGCAGGCCAGTCCTGCGCCTCGGTGAGCAGTTGGACGGGCCCGGCCGACCAGTCCACCTGCCGGCTGGGGCGGTCGGCGTGCAGGGTACGGGGAAGCGTCCGGTGGCGCATCGACTCGACCATCTTGATGACGCCGCCGACCCCGGCGGCGGCCTGCGTGTGGCCGATGTTCGACTTCAACGAGCCGAGCCACAGCGGCCGTCGTCGGCCGCGGCCGTACGTGCTGAGCAGCGCGTGGGCTTCGATCGGGTCGCCGAGGGTGGTGCCGGTGCCGTGCGCCTCGACCACGTCGACGTCGTCGGGGCGCAGACCGGCGCTGTCCAGGGCCTGGTGGATGACGCGTTGCTGGGCGCTCCCGTTCGGCGCGGTCAACGCGCTGCTGGCCCCGTCCGAGTTGACCGCACTGCCCCGCACCACCGCGAGGATCCGGTGGCCGTTGCGGCGGGCCGCAGAGAGCCGCTCGACGACCAGCACCCCGGCACCTTCGGCCCATCCGGTGCCGTCGGCGTCGTCGGAGAACGACTTGCACCGGCCGTCGGCCGCCAGTCCGCGCTGCCGGCTGAACTCGATGAACGTCTCCGGCGTCGCCATCACCGTGACCCCGCCCACCAGGGCGAGCGGGCACTCGCCCCGGCGTACCGACTGGATCGCCCAGTGCAGCGCGACCAGCGAGGACGAGCAGGCCGTGTCGACGGTGACGGCCGGCCCTTCCAACCCCAGCGTGTACGCGATCCGGCCGCTGATGAGGCTCCCGTCGCTGCCACCGGCGCCGTAGTCGTGGTACATCACGCCGGCGAAGACACCGGTGCGGCCGCCCCGCAGCGAGCGGGGGTCGATGCCGGCGTTCTCCAGGGCTTCCCAGGACACTTCGAGCAACTGCCGCTGCTGGGGGTCCATGGCGGTGGCCTCGCGGGGGCTGATGCCGAAGAAGTCGGCGTCGAAGCCGGCGGCGTCGTACAGGAAGCCACCCGAGCGGGTGTAGCTACGCCCCGGCTTGCCGGGTTCGGGGTGGTAGAGCGATTCGACGTCCCAGCCCCGGTCGGTGGGGAACGGGCCGATCGCGTCCCGCCCGGCGGCGACCAGATCCCACAGCTGTGCGGGCGAGCCGACGCCACCCGGGTAGCGGCAGCCCATACCGACGATGGCCACCGGCTCGGCGGCGGCGGCCGTGATCGCCTCGTTCTCCCGACGCAACCGGTCGTTGTCCAGCATGGACTTCCGGAGGGCCTCGACGATTTCTGCGACAGATGCTTCCACGGTGCCTCAGCCCTCCGAGTTGCCGGCATCGCCCCGACCGAGCGCGGCGCGTACCAGGTCGTCCACGTTCATGGCCCGGATCGATTCGGCGTCGATCGCGGACCGCTCGGCCGCGTCGCGGCCGGTGTCGTGCGGTACGCCGCCGTCGCGGAGCGAACCGTTGCCGTTGCCGGCCGGACCGGCGGTGCCCGGCGCGGCTGCGGTGCCGGCGAGCGCGAGCAGCGTGTCGAGGATCCCCGCCTGACGGATCGCGGCCAGCGGGACCGCCGCCAGGGCCGCCCGCAACCGTTCCTCGTCCGGGTCCGGACCGTCGGCGGGCTCGGGCTCGGCGCCGAGAAGTTCAGTGCGCAGGTACGCCGCGAGCAGGTTCGCGGTCGGCTGGTCGAACACCAACGTCGCCGGCAGCCGCTGGCCGGTGGCCGTCGCGAGCCGGTTACGCAGTTCGAGCGCGGCCAACGAGTCCAGTCCCAGGTCGA
Source organism: Solwaraspora sp. WMMA2065 (assembly GCF_030345075.1). Lineage (NCBI taxonomy): Bacteria > Bacillati > Actinomycetota > Actinomycetes > Micromonosporales > Micromonosporaceae > Solwaraspora > Solwaraspora sp. WMMA2065. Next base: position 6,672,746 of record NZ_CP128361.1, on the reverse strand, counting down.
GGAACCCCTTGTCCGGGTCGACGGTGCGCGGGTCGGATCGGCCGAGAACGGCGACGACGTGGGACCGGACCAGGTCGAGCATGCTCCGCTCCCGGTCGGCGGCGCCCATCGCCGCCAGCCGCTGCCGCAGAGGTACGTCGGCTGCGGCAGCCGGGACCGGGCGGGCGGCCGGGCCGGCCAGATCACGCAGCACCGCCGGTACGTCAGCGGCACGGGCCCGTACGGCGGCGGTGTCCAACTGCACGGCGACCGCCACCGGCCGGGCAGCGGCGACCGCGCGGTCCAGCAGCGCGAGCCCGTCGGCCGGGGCGATCGCGGTGACGCCGAGTCGACGCAGCCGCTCGATGTCGCCGGCGGCCAGCTGGCTGGTCATCGCGCTGGAGGCCAGTTCGGAATCGTCCGCCCACAGTCCCCAGGCGACCGAAACTGCGGGCAGTGCATGGGACCGACGCAGCCGGGCGAGCGCGTCGAGGAACACGTTGGCTGCCGCGTAGCTGCCCTGGCCGCCGCCGTCCAGCACGCCCGAGGCCGAGGAGAACAACACGAACGCCGACAGGTCCCGGTCGGCGGTGAGCTCGTGCAGGTGCCACGCGGCATCGACCTTGGGACGGAGAACAGCGTCGATCCGCTGCGGGGTGAGGCCGGTGACGACCCCGTCGTCGAGCACACCGGCGGTGTGCACCACGGCCGTCAACGGGTGCGCGGCCGGGATCTGGGCGAGCAGGTCGGCCAGCGCATCGCGGTCGGCGACGTCGCAGGCCACCACCGACACCTCTGCGCCGAGCTCGGTGAGGGTCGTGACAAGGCGGTTCGCCGCGGGCGCCTGCCGGCCACGGCGGCTGGTCAGCAGCAGGCGGCGCACGCCGTGCCGGGTGACCAGGTGACGTGCGACCAGCGCTCCCAGGGCTCCGGTGCCACCGGTGACCAGGACCGTGCCGTGCCTCGGCCAGGCCGCGGTCGCGTCACCCACCTCGGCCCGTGCCAGCCTCGGTACCCGCAGTTCGCCGTTGCGTACCAGCAACTCGGGTTCGTCGGACGGCAGGGCCGGCAGCTCGCCGGAGTCACTGTCGACCAGGACGAACCGGTCCGGATTCTCCGCCTGTGCGGCCCGGACCAGGCCCCACACCGGCGCCTGGGCCAGGTCGGTGACCGGTTCGACGGCGCCCTGGGTGAGTACCACCAGCCTGGCCCCGGCGAAACGCTCGTCGGCCAGCCACCGCTGGACCGTGGCGAGTGTCCGGTGGGTCACCTCACGGACCCGCTGCGGTACGGCGCCGTCGTCGCCCGCCCGGCAGGTCAGCACGACAAGATCCGGTGCCGGCTCACCGGCGTCGATCACCGCAGCGAGGGCATCCAGGTCAGGCTGGTCGGCACCGAGCACCACCCGCCGACCACCACCGGTTGCCGGCGGCTCACAACCCCGCCACACCAGGTCGTACAGTGGCTCGTCGCCGTCGGTGAGTTGCTCCGGCGTCAACGGCCGGGGGGTCAGCGCCCCCACCGCCGCCACCGGCTGGCCGGCGAGGTCGGTGACGTCCAGCGCCACAACGCCGTCCGGCTGCAGGGCGCGGGCGTGCACCCGCACCGCGCCCGCTCCGGCGGCGTGCACCGCGACGCCGGTCCAGGCGAACGGCACCCGGGTCTGGGTGATCGCCCGGGGTCCGCCCTCGACCAGGAAGTCCGCGGCCTGCACGGCGGCGTCCAGCAGCGCCGGATGCAGCCCGAACGCCCCGGCGTCCGCGCTGTCGGGCAGCACGACCTCGGCGAAGACCTCGGCGTCGCGCCGCCACAGTGCGCGCAGTCCCCGGAACGTGGGCCCGAACCCGTACCCCAGGGAGGCGAAGTCGTCGTACACGGTGTCCAGATCGACCGGCCGGGCACCGGTCGGCGGCCACTGGTCGGGTGCGGTCACGGTGGGCGGGGCGTCCGGGGCGAGGGTCCCGGTGGCGTGCCTGGTCCACCCGTCGGACGCGTCGGGCCGCTGCGGCCGGGAGTACACCGACACCGGCCGGCGACCGGTGTCGTCGGCCGCGCCGAGCACGACCCGCAGGGCCAGGGCCGCGCCGTCGGGCACCACCAGCGGCGCCAGTTGGGTCAGTTCCTCCAGGTACGCGCAGCCGACCTGGTCGCCGGCCCGGGTGGCGAGTTCGACGAAGGCGGTGCCGGGCAGCAGTACCCTGCCGAGCACCCGATGGTCGGCCAGCCAGGGCTGGCCGGCAACGGAGATCCGTCCGGTCAGCGTCAGCCCGCCGGTGTCCGGCATCGCCACCACGGCCGACAGCAGCGGATGGTTCAGCGGTTCCAGTCCGGCCGCACCGAAGTCGCTCTTGCCGGGGCCGTCCTCCAGCCACAGCCGCTGGTGGTCGAAGTGGTGCGTCGGCGGCTCCACCCCCCAACCCACAGCCACATCCCCCGGCGCCTCCTCCACGATCACATGCGCGTTCGTCCCACTCAACCCGAACGACGACACCCCCGCCCGACGCGGTCCGTCGGTACCCGGCCACGGCCGCGCCATGGTCAACAGCCGCACCCCACCCGCCGACCAGTCCACATGCGACGACGGCTCCGACACATGCAACGACCGCGGCAACACCCCCGCCCGCAACGCCATCACCATCTTGATCACACCACCCACACCCGCCGCCGCCTGCGCATGACCGATGTTCGACTTCAACGACCCCAACCACAACGGACGATCCGCGTCCCGACCCCGCCCATACGTCGCCAGCAACGCCTGCGCCTCGATCGGATCCCCCAACCGCGTCCCCGTACCATGCGCCTCCACCACATCCACACCCCCCGCCGACACACCCGCCACCGCCAACGCCCGCCGAATCACCCGCTCCTGCGCCGGACCCGACGGCGCCGTCAACCCGTTCGACGCACCATCCGAACCCACCGCACTACCCCGCACCACCGCCAACACCCCATGACCACGACGCCGCGCATCCGACAACCGCTCCACCACCAACACACCCACCCCCTCCGACCACGCCGTCCCGTCCGCGTCATCCGAGAACGACTTGCACCGCCCATCCGGCGCCAACCCACGCTGCTGGCTGAAGTCGACGAAGACCTCCGGGGTGGACATCACCGTCACCCCGCCGGCCAGGGCCAGCTCGCACTCACCCGAACGCAACGCGTTGACCGCCAGATGCAACGCCACCAACGACGACGAACACGCCGTGTCCACCGACACCGCCGGTCCCTCCAGACCCAGGTGGTACGCCACCCGACCGGACAGCACACTGGCGGAGCTGCCGTTGGTCAGGTACGGCACGACGTCCTCGGGTGGGTTGTGCAACCGGGTGCCGTAGTCGTCGTACATCACGCCGGCGAAGACGCCGGTCGCGCTGCCCCGTAGGGCACGGGGGTCGATCCCGGCGCGTTCGACGGCCTCCCAGGCGGTCTCCAGCAGCAGGCGCTGCTGCGGATCCATGGCGATCGCCTCACGACGGCCGATGCCGAAGAAGTCCGGATCGAAGCCGGCCGCGTCGTCCAGGAAGCCACCTTCCCGCACGTAGCTGCGGCCCGGTGTGCCCGGTTCCGGGTGGTAGACGCCGTCGACGTCCCAGCCCCGGTCGGTGGGCAGCGGCGCGATCGCGTCGACCTCGTCGACGACCAGCCGCCACAGGTCGGCCGGCGAGTTCACCCCGCCGGGGTAGCGGCAGGCCATCCCCACGATCACGATCGGATCCTCGACGGTGGTCGGGGCGCCGGCGACCGGCGACGCCGTGGTCGTGTCGGCCGGTGCGCCGTCGGCGGTCGACGGGTCCGTCGGCGGCTGGTCGACGGGTGTGAGCCTGTCCGCCAGCAACCGCGCCACGGCGGCGGGAGTGGGGTGGTCGAACACCAGGGTGGCCGGCAGGGTCAGCCCGGTCGCCGTGGCGAGCTGGTTACGCAGCTCGACCGCGGCGAGCGAGTCGAACCCCAGATCGCGGAACGCCCGGCCGGGCGCGACGGCGTCCGGGCCGTCGTACCCGAGCACTCCGGCGACCTCCACCCGGACCCGGTCGAGCAACGCCTGCTCGCGTTGCTCGGCGGGTAGCTCGGCGAGTCGGGAAACGCCACGGCGGGCCGACGGTCGGTCACCGTCGTGAACGGATCGCCCGGCCAGGTTACGCAGCAGCGCCGGCACCTCGGACCTGGCGCGCAGCGCCGCCCGGTCCACCTGGAGCGGAACGATCGCCGGCACGCCGGCGGCCAGCGCGGCGTCGAACAGCGCCAGCGCGTCACCGCGGTCCAGCGCGGGCATCCCGAGCCGGGACATCCGGTGCAGGGCGGCTTGGTCCGGCGCGCCCATCCCGGTGGCTTCGTTCCACATCCCCCAGGCCATCGCCGTCGCCGGCAGCCCGTGCGCCGCCCGGTACTCCGCCAGCTGGTCGAGGACCGTGTTGGCCGCCGCGTAGGTGCCCTGACCGGCGGCCAGCACCAGCCCGCCAGCGGAAGAGAACAGCACGAACGCGGCCAGCGGCAGCTCCCGGGTCAGCTCGTGCAGGTGCCAGGCGGCGTCCACCTTGGGGCCGAACACGGCGGACACCGCGTCCGGGGTCAAGGTGGTCAGCGTGCCGGCGTCAGCGACACCGGCGGCGTGCACCACCGCCGTCAACGGATGATCAACATCGATCCCCGCCAACACACCCGCCACCGCACCCCGGTCCGCCACATCACACCCGACAACCCTGACCCGCGCCCCCAACCCCGACAACTCAGCACACAACTCCCCCACACCCGGCGCACCCGACCCACGCCGACCCACCAGCACCAGATGCCGCACCCCGTGCACCCGCACCAGATGCCGCGCCACCAGACCACCCAGACCACCCGTACCACCAGTGACCAGCACCGTGCCATCGGGATCCCAGGTCGCCGTGGCGGCGGCACCAGCCGGGTAGCGGCTCAACCGGGGCACGAAACAGCGCCCGTCCCGTACCGCCAGCTCCGGCTCGTCGCCGGCGAGCCCCGCCCGCAGTCCAGCGACGGCCGTCGCGTCCCCACTGTCCAGGTCGATCAGCTGGAACCGGCCCGGCTGCTCCTGCGCCGCCGCCCGGACCAGCCCCCACACCCCGGCGTGGGTCAGCGCCGGGTCGGCGTCGGTGGGCAGCCGCACCGCCCTGTCGGTCACGACGGTCAACCGGGTCGCGTCGAACCGGTGGTCGGCGACGAACGCCTGCGCGACGGCCAGCGTCGTCCCGACCGCTGCCCGGGCCGCCTGCGGCATCAGGCCCGCCCCGTCCCGGTCGGGTACGCGCAGCACCAGCATCCGGGGTGCCGGGGTTCCGTCGTCGACCGCCGCCAGCAGGGCTGCCGGATCAGGCCAGGCCGGTTCGGTGCCGTACGGCACGCCGATCGTGTGCCATCCGTCGTCGGGGACCGGATCCCCGCCGGACACCGTTGTCCACTCGACGGTGTGCAGCTGCTGACCGGCCGGTGCGGCCAGCTGGGCCGGCGCGACGGGTCGAGAAACCAGGGTGCCGATGCTCGCCACCGGCTGGCCGGTGACGTCCGCGACGTCGATCGAGGACAGCTCGTCGCCGCGCAGGCGGGTGATGCGTACCCGCAGTTCGGACGCGCCGGACCGGTGCAGCACGACGTCGTTCCAGACGAACGGCAGCAGGGTCGGTCCACCCGCGAGCAGGTCGGCGTGCATCGCGGCGTCCAGCAGCGCCGGGTGCAGTCCGTAACCGGTGCTGGCGGTGTCGGCGGGGAGGGTGACCTCGGCGAAGATCTCGTCGCCGCGCCGCCACGCGGCCTGCAGTCCCTGGAAGGCCGGCCCGTAGTCGTAGCCGCGGTCGGCGAGCTGATCGTAGGCCGCGGTCACGTCGATCGCGGTGGCCCCGGCGGGCGGCCACTCGGTCAGCGCGGCACCGGTGGCACCGCCGCCGGTTGCGGTCGTCGCGGGCCGCATGGTCCCGGTCGCGTGCCGGGTCCAGGTGGCGTCAGCGGCAGCGTTGGCGGGGCGCGAGTGGATGGATATCGAGCACCCGTCGGACCCGGGGCGGTCGACGACGATCTGGACGACCGCACCGTCGGCTCCGTTCAGCGGCAGCGGTGCCTGCAGGGTCAGCTCACCGAGGACCGGATGGTCCACCTGCGCCCCGGCGCGCAGCGCGAGTTCGACGAACGCCGTGCCGGGCAGCAGCACGGTGTCGAGTACCTGATGGTCGGCGAGCCACGGCTGCATGGCCGGGTCCAGCTGCCCGGTCAGTACGACACCCGCGCCGGCCAGCGGCAGCACCGCCGCGAGCATCGGGTGCCGCACCGGGGTCTGGCCCACGCCGGTCGGGTCGGTGCTGGCCGTCAACCAGTAACGCTTGCGCTGGAACGGATAGGTGGGCAGGTCGACAGGTCCACGGCCGCTGCCGGTGTCAGCCCCGGGCGGCAGCACCGCGTCCCAATCGACCGTGGCACCGCGTACCCACAGCCGGGCGACGCCGGACAGCACCGACTCCACCTCGTCGGCCCCGGTACGCAGCACCGGCACCACCTCGGCGCCGGCGGCGATCGTGGCGACCAGACCGGACAGCGCCGCACCGGGTCCGACCTCCACGAACGTCGCGACGCCGGTGTCGACCGCGCTGGTCACCGCGTCGCCGAACCGTACCGGCCGCCGGATCTGGTCGACCCAGTAGTCCGGCTCGCCCCACTGGTCGTCGACCGCGACGCCGGAGACCGACGACACCGCCGACACCGTCAGCGGTCGGCTTGCCACCTGCGCCACGACCTGCCGGAAGTCAGCCAGAACCGGTTCCATCAGTCCGGAGTGGAAGGCGTGGGACACCCGCAGCCAGGAGACCGGGGTCCCCGCCGGCAGTCGCTCCACGGCCGACTCCACCGCCGGGCGTGACCCGGACAGCACCACCGCCGATGGCCCGTTGACCGCCGCCAGCCACACGCCGTCGTCCAGCAACGGTCGCACCACGTCCTCGGCGGTGCCCACCGCCGCCATCGCTCCGCCCTCGGGTAGCCGCTGCATCAACCGGCCCCGGTGCGCCGCCACCCGGCAGCCGTCGGTGAGCGACAGCGCGCCGGAGACCACCGCCGCCGCCAGTTCGCCCACCGAGTGGCCCAGCACCACGTCCGGGTGCACCGCCCACGAACGCAGCAGCCGGCTCAGCGCCACCTCCACCGCGAACAGCGCCGGCTGTACGTACGCGGTCTGGTCCAGCCAGTCGTCCGTCTCGCCGAGCAGTGCGTCACGCAACGGCAGCCCCAGCTCGTCGAAGACCGCGCACGCCTCGTCGAACGCCGCCGCGAACACATCGAACCGGTGGTACAGCCCACGGCCCATCCGCGGCCGCTGCGAACCCTGGCCGGGGAACACGAAGCCGACCTCGCCGGCACCGGTCACCGAACCCACGACCACCTGTGCGGCGGTTCCGCCAGTGGCGACCGCCCGTAGTCCGGCGGTGGCGTCCGCCGGGTTCTCGGCCAGTACCACGGCCCGGTGCGGGAACACCGCCCGCGTACCGGCCAGCGCCCGAGCCACGTCGGTCAGTGGCACACCGGACTCCACCACGGGCACCAGCCGCCGCGCGAGCTCCCGCAGCGCGGCGGAGTCACGCGCGGACAGCACCAGCGGCACCACCCCGGCGTGAGCTGGTCCCGGGTCGGCCGACGCGGGTGCCGGCACCGGCGCCGGCGCCTGCTCGAGGATCACGTGGGCGTTCGTGCCGCTGATACCGAACGACGACACCGCCGCCCGCCGCAGGCCGTCCGGTGCCGGCCACGGGCGCGCCCGCGCCAGCAGTCGCACCTCGCCCGCCGACCAGTCGACCTGTGCCGACGGCTGGTCCACGTGCAGGGTCCGCGGCAGTTCGGCGTGCCGCATCGCCTGGACCATCTTGATCACCCCGGCGACGCCGGCGGCCGCCTGGGTGTGGCCGAGGTTCGACTTGATCGAGCCGAGCCACAGCGGCCGGTCGTCGCGCCGGTGCTGCCCATAGGTTTTGATCAGCGCCTGCGCCTCGATCGGGTCGCCCAGGGTGGTGCCGGTGCCGTGTGCCTCGACGGCGTCGACGTCCACCAGGCTCAGCCCGGCACTGGTCAGCGCGTCGTGGATCACCCGTTCCTGGGACGGGCCGTTCGGCGCGGTCAGTCCGTTGCTGGCGCCGTCGGAGTTGACCGCCGAACCTCGGATGACCGCCAGCACCGGATGGTTGTTGCGCTGGGCGTCCGACAACCGCTCCAGCAGCAGCACACCGGCGCCCTCGCCCCAGCCGGTGCCGTCCGCCGCCGCGGCGAACGACTTGCAGCGGCCGTCGCCGGCCAGCCCGCGCTGACGACTGAAGTCGATGAATGTGTCGGGTGTGGACATGACGGTCACCCCGCCGGCCAGGGCCAACGTACACTCCCCCTGCCGTAGCGCCCGCGCCGCCCAGTGCAGCGCGACCAGCGACGAGGAGCAGGCGGTGTCGACGGTGACGGCGGGCCCTTCGAAGCCGAAGGTGTACGCGATCCGGCCGGACACCACGCTCGCCAGGCTGCCGTTGCCCAGGTAGCCCGCGATCTCCTCGGAGACCTGCCCGAGCCGGGTGCCCCAGTCGTGGTACATGACGCCGGCGAACACCCCGGTACGGGATCCGCGCAACGAGTGCGGGTTGATCCCGGCGCGTTCGACCGCCTCCCAGGTGATCTCCAGCAGCAGGCGCTGCTGCGGATCCATCGCGGCTGCCTCCCGCGGACTGATCCCGAAGAACTCCGGATCGAACATGGCCGCGTCGTGCAGGAATCCGCCCTGGTTGACGTAGCTGCGGCCAGGTTGCCCCGGCTCAGGGTGGTAGATCTGCTCGAGCTGCCACCCCCGGTCGGTGGGGAACTCGCTGACCGCGTCCACCCCGTCGGCGACCAGGCGCCACAGCTGCTCCGGTGACGCCACGTCGCCCGGATACCGGCACGCCATCGCGACGATCGCGATCGGCTCGTCGGTGGCGGCGGTGACGGTGTCCGGCGCGGCTGCCGGCGCGTCGGCGACCGGCACCGCCTTGTCGACCAGGTAGACGGCCAGCGCCTGAGGGGTCGGGTAGTCGAAGACGAGCGTGGCCGGCAGGGTGAACCCGGTCTCGGTGGTGAGCAGGTTGCGCAGCTCCACGGCGGCCAGCGAGTCGAACCCGACCTCGCTGAACGGCCGGTCGGGCTCGACGGCCTCGGCACCGCTGTGCCCGAGGACGGCGGCCGCGAGGCGTCGGACCAGGGTGAGTACGGCGCGCTGCCGCTCGGCCGGGGCGAGCCGTGCCCAGTCGGCCGCGACTCCGTTCGGTGCCGGACGCCCGTCCGGCGTCGCGGTGCCGGACGCCACGGCGCCGGTCGCGGCTGTCGACCGGTTCCCGCCTGGGAGGACCACCGGGACGATCTGACGCAGCAGCGGCGGCACACCGTCCGGCCTGGCCCGCAGCGCGGCCGGGTCGAGCCGCAGCGGCAGCAGCGTCGCCGCCGGTACGCGCAACGCCGCGTCGAACAGCTCTAGATTGTCCTGGATGGACATGCCGGGCAGACCGGACCGTTCGATACGTCGCCGGGCGGCGTCGTCCAGCCGGTCCCCCATGCCACCGGCCTGTGCCCACAGCCCCCACGCCAGACTGAGCGCGGGCAGGCCGGCGTCACGACGGTAGGCGGCGAGGGCGTCCAGCGCGGCGTTCGCGGCCGCGTAGTTCGCCTGGCCGGCACCGTCAAGGTGACCGGCGGCCGACGAGCAGAGCACGAACCAGGCCAGCGGCAGCTCCCGGGTCAGCTCGTGCAGATGCCAGCCGGCGTACGCCTTCGCGGCGGCGACGGCCTCCATCCGCTGCCCGGTGAGGGTGTCGACGAGCCCGTCGTCGAGCACGCCGGCGGCGTGCACCACCGCGGTCAGTGGGTGCTCGGGGGCGATGCCGTCGAGCAGCGCGGCGAGGGCGGACCGGTCGGACACGTCGCAGGCGGCGACGTGCGCGCTGGCGCCCAACTCGGCCAGCCTGGCGGTCAGGTCCCCGGCTCCGGCGGCCTGTGGGCCGCTCCGGCTGACCAGCAGCAGGTGCCGTACCCCGTGCGCACGGACCAGATGCTCGGCGAGGACGGCCCCGACACCGCCGGTGCCACCGGTGATCAGCACCGTGCCGGCCGGATCGAGCCGGCCCGACCGACCGTTGCGGACGGCGCCGTCAGCGGGGGCGGCTCCGACGGTCGGAACGGACGGGAGTGGTTCCGCCGGTGGAGCGAGGGCCAGCCGGGGCGCCAGCACCGCGCCGGCGCGAACCGCGACCTGAGGTTCGTCCGCGGCGACGGCGGCGGCGAGCGCGGCGGCCAGGCCGCTGGCGTCGGTGGCGACGACGTCGAGCAGCAGGAACCTGCCGGGGTGTTCGGCCTGGGCCGCACGGACCAGGCCGTGCACGCCACCGTGGGCAGGGTCGACGGTGCCGGTGGGATCACCGTCGAGGCTGTTTCCGCCGGCGGTCACGATGGCCAGCCGGCATCCGGCCGTACGGGGGTCGGCCAGCCACGACCGGATCACCGCCAGCGTCTCGTCGCAGGCGGTGCGGACCGCCTCGGCTCCGATGCCGGCGGCGCGCACCGGCAGCACCACGACCTGCGGCAGCACGTCGGGCAGTTGCCGGACCTGGTCGAGCACCACGTACGAGAGCGGCCGCTGCGCCGGGCCGACCGGAATCCAGTTCACCCGGTAGAGCTGGCCGCCGCCGGTCGGTACGGCCAGCCGGGCGGGGTCGGCGGGACGGGTGACGAAGGACCCGACGTTCGCCACGGGCGCGCCGGTGGCGTCGACGGCCTCGATCGACACGCCGTGCTCGCCGGCCGAGGTGACCCGCACCCGCAGGGCGCGCGCGCCGGTGGTCAGGGCGGACACGTGGCGCCAGGCGAACGGCAACCGGATCTGCCCGGCACCGCCCGGCTGGGCCGCCTGCGGCTCGGTCGCCGGTTCGTTGGGCGATCTGGTAGGCGGCTCGGTCGCCAGCTCGGTGGCCTGCAGCACCGCGTCGAGCAGGGCCGGATGCAGCCGGTAGCCCTCGGCGTGGACCGGCTCGGGAAGCTCGACGTGCAGGAACGCCTCGCCTGCCGCGTGCCAGGCGGCCCGCAGCCCACGGAAGCTGTCGCCGTACTGGTAGCCCTGGGCGGCGAGCCGCTCGTACCAGTCGGACAGGTCGACCGGTTCGGCACCGGGCGGTGGCCACGTCACCGCCCAGTCGGCTTCGGTGGGTGCGTCCGGCGCGGCCGCCGCCAGGGTGCCACTGACGTGCTGCAGCCAGCGGCTGCCGCTGGTCACGGCTTCGCCGCAGGAGTGGATCGTGACGCTACGCCGGCCGTCACCCTGGTCGGGACCGACCATGATCTGCAGTGCGGTTGCCGCCCCGTCGGCCAGGACCAGCGGCGCGTGCAGGGTCAGTTCGGCCACCGTCGGGCTGCCCAGCAGCGCGCCGGCGTGTCCGGCGAGTTCGACGAAGGCGGTGGCGGGCAGCAGGGTCGCACCGGCGACGACGTGGTCGGCCAACCAGGGATGGGTCTGCGCCGAGATCCGGCCGGTGAGCAGCGTACGGTCGCTGTCGGCGAGCCGGACCGCCGCGCCGAGCAGCGGATGTTCGGCGTCGGCCTGGCCGAGTGCGGCCGCGTCACGGCGCGGGCCGGGTGGCGTGAGCCAGTGCCGGCGACGCTGGAACGGATACGTGGGCAGCTCGACCCGGTGGTTCACCTGCCCACCGAACACGGCCGGCCACTCCACCGACGCACCGCGCTGGTGCAGGTGGGCGAGCACCCCGACCAGGTCTCGGACCTCGTCGCGGCCCGGCCGCAGGGTGGCGACGAGGGAGACGTCGTCGCGGCCGTCGGGCAGGCAGGCCGGGCCGAGCGCGCTGAGCACCGCGTCCGGGCCGAGTTCGACGAAGGTGCGCACCCCGGCGGCGGCCAGCGCGGCCATGCCATCGGCGAACTGGACGCTCTGACGCACCTGCCGTACCCAGTACTCGGGGTCGGCCAGTTCGTCGTCGCCGATCAGCGCGCCGGTCACCGTCGACACCATCGGGATCCGGGCCGGCGCGAAGTCGACCACCTGGGCGAACTGGCGGTACGGCGCGAGCATCGGGTCCATCCGGGCGGAGTGGAAGGCGTGTGACACCCGCAGCGGGTGGATCCGGCGGCCCTGTGCGGCGAAGGTTTCGGCAACCTGGGTGACCGTCCGTTCGTCGCCGGAGATGACCAGCGAGCGCGGACCGTTGACGGCCGCGACGCTCACGTCGGCGGGCAGCCGCTCGGGCAGTTCGTCGGGTGCCGCCTCGATGGCGACCATCGCTCCGCCGACGGGCAACGCCTGCATGAGCTCGCCCCGGGCGGTCACCAGCAGCGCCGCGTCGGCCAGGGTGAGCACCCCGGCGACGTGGGCGGCGGCCAGCTCGCCGACCGAGTGGCCCAGTACGTAGTCGGGGCGGAGCCCCCACGACTCCAGCAGCCGGTACAACGCCACCTCGGTGACGAAGATCGCGGCCTGGGCGTACCGGGTCTGGTCGAGGAGGGCCCGGTCGTCGCCGGTCAGGATGGAGCGCAGCGGTCGGTCCAGGTGGACGTCGACCTGGTCGGCCGCGTCGGCGAAGGCCCGCGCGAACGCGGGGAACCGCCGGGCGAGGGCCTGCCCGGCGGCGAGGCGCTGGGCACCCTGACCGGTGAACAGGTACGCGACCCGGCCGCCGATCGTCCGTCCGACATAGACTCCGGAGCCGGTCGTCTCGCCGGTGGCCAACGCTTCCAGGCCCCGTACCGCCTCGGGCGCGTCGGCGGCGAGCACCACGGCCCGGTGTTCCAGCGCGGCGCGGGTGGTGGCCAGCGCGTACGCGGTGTCGGGCAGCGATGTCCCGGCCCGCAGCAACGGCAGCAGCTGACCGGCCTGCGCCCGCAACGCCGGCGCGCTGCGGGCCGATAGCACCAGGGGCAGCACCGTGGGCGCTTCCTGGCCCGCCGGTTCGCCCGCCCCGGCGGTCTCGCCGGCCTCACCGGTCTCGCCGGCCTCACCGGTCTCGCCGGCCTCACCGGTCTCGCCGGTCTCGCCGGCCTCACCGGCCTCGGCGGTCTCGGCGTCGGCCTCTTCGACGATGACGTGGGCGTTGGTGCCGCTCACACCGAACGAGGAGATCCCGGCGCGGCGCGGACGGGGCAGTGCCGGCCAGGGGCGGGCGTCGGTCAGCAGCGCGACCGCGCCGGCGGTCCAGTCCACCCGCGGCGTAGGGCGGTCGACGTGCAGGGTCGCGGGCAGCAGCGAGTGCCGCAGGGCCATGATCATCTTGATCACGCCCGCCACCCCGGCCGCCGCCTGGGTGTGGCCGATGTTGGACTTGAGCGAACCGATCCACAGTGGTTCGTCCCGCTCCTGACCGTACGCCGCGAGCAGCGCCTGGGCCTCGATCGGGTCGCCGAGCCTGGTGCCGGTGCCGTGCGCCTCGACGGCGTTGACGTCACCCGGGACGAGTCCGGCGTCGGCCAGCGCCGCCGCGATCACCTGTTGCTGCGCGGGCCCGCTGGGGGCGGTCAGCCCGTTGCTCGCCCCGTCGGAGTTGACCGCCGAGCCGCGCAGCACGGCGAGAACCCGGTGTCCACGGCGGCGCGCCTCACCGAGCCGTTCCAGGACGAGGATCCCGACGCCCTCGGCGAACCCGGTGCCGTCGGCGGCGTCGGCGAACGGTTTGCAGCGGCCGTCGGGGGCCAGGCCGCGTTGGCGGCTGAACGCGGTGAAGGTGCCGGGGCTGCCCATCACCGCGACCCCGCCGGCCAGCGCCAGCGACGCCTCGCCGGTGCGCAGGGCCTGGCTGGCCAGGTGCAGCGCGACCAGGGACCCTGAGCAGGCGGTGTCCACGGTCAGGGTGGGGCCGTGCAACCCCAGGGTGTACGCCACCCGCCCGGCGACCACGCTCGGCGCGTTGCCGGCGAGCAGGTAGCCGTCCAGCCCGGCCGGGGCCTCGTACAGTCGTGGTCCGTACTCCTGCGGCTCGGCGCCGACGAACACCCCGGTCCGGCTGCCGCGCAGTGACATGGGGTCGATCCCGGCATGTTCCAGCGCGATCCACGACGTCTCCAGCACCAGCCGCTGCTGCGGATCCATCGCCGACGCCTCGCGCGGGCCGATGCCGAAGAAGTCGGCGTCGAACTCGGCGGCGGTGTCGAGGAAGGCGCCGTGGCGCACGTAGCTGGTACCCGGCCGGTCGGGGTCCGGGTCGAACAGTCCGGCCAGGTCCCAGCCCCGGTCGGTCGGGAACTCCCCGATCACGTGCCGGCCGTCGGCGACAAGCTGCCACAGGTCGGCAGCGGAGAACACCCCGCCGGGGTAGCGGCAGCCGATGCCGACGATCGCGATCGGTTCGTCCGCGCCGTCGCGTCGGGGGCGTACCGGCCGGGCGTCGACGGGCGCGCCGACCAGCTGCCGCACCACGAGATCGGCGACGGCCTGCGGGGTCGGGTGGTCGAACGCCAGGGTCACCGGCAGCGCCAGGCCGGTGGCGGCGGTCAGCCGCTCGTGCAGCTCGACCGCGGCGAGCGAGTCGAACCCGAGGTCCTGGAAGGGCAGCACCGGGTCCACCTCGGCCGGCGCATCGGGCTGGACCTGCGAGATGACCTGGGTGGTCGCGACGCACACCAGCTCGAGCACCAGGCGGTGCTGCTCCACCGGGGGCAACCCGGCCAACCGGGTACGGAACCCGGCGACACCGCCCGAGCTGCCGGTGGTGTCGTCGACGACGCTCTCGGGCTGGATGTTCATCCGGGCACTCCACAACTGAAGCGGCAAAGCGAATGCGAGGACTTGGCTCGATGCTAGTGACGGGCAGTCCACCGCAGGACCCCTAGCGACCCCTCACCAGGTGATCGGCAGAGTGGCCGGACCGCGTACGATCACGCCGAACTTCCACTCCAGATCGTCGGTGACGTCGAGTCGTGGGAACCGGTCGAGCAGGGCACGCAGGGCGACCTGCAACTCCAACCGGGCCAGTTGCGCCCCGATGCACAGATGTGGCCCGTAGCCGAATGTCACGTGCGGGTTCGTCGCCCGGGTCAGGTCGAGGCGGTCCGGATCCGTGAACACGTCCGGGTCACGGTTGGCCGCCGCCAACGACGGCAGGACGGGTTCACCGGCGCGTACCGTGACACCGGACAGCTCCACGTCCTCCAGCGCGTAGCGGGCGAACATCGCCGCCGTGTTGATCGGCACGAACCGCAGCAGCTCCTCGACCGCCGACGGCATCAGGTCCGGCTCGGCGCGCAGCCGCGCCAGCGCCTGCGGATGCCGCAGCAGCGTGTAGACGAAGCTCGGCAGTCCGCAGGAGACCGTCTCGGTGCCGGCGGTGAGCAGGCCGGCACCGGCCAGGTCGATCAGCTCGGTCTCGGTCAGCTTGTCACCGTCGTCGCGGGCCCGGACCAGGGCGCCCAGCAGGTCGTCGGTAGGCCGCCGACGACGCTGGGCGACCAGCTCGGCGAAGTAGGCGTCCATCTCCGGGCCGACCGTGGCGAGAACACCGGTCGACGCCGACTCGTCGTTGGTGAACGCCTCGGTCCAACGGGTGAACTTCGGATAGTCCTCGAAGGGCACCCCGAGCAACCCGCAGATGACGGTCACCGGCAACGGCCGCGCGAAGTGCGTCACCAGGTCGGCCGGCTGGCCGCCGGCCACCATCGCGTCCAGCAGCTCGGTGGTGATCCGCTCGACAGTGACGCGCATCTTCTCGACCCGCCGGGCGGTGAACGCCTTCATCGCCAGCCGGCGCAGTCGCGTGTGGTCCGGCGGGTCCATCCCCATGATGCCGTCGTTCATGTTCTCGACCCGCATCCGTGGCTGGTCGAGGCCCTGTGCGACGGCACGGCTGAACCGCGGATCGGACAGTACGGTCCTGACGTCCCGGTGCCGGGTGGCCAACCAGGCCGGCTCACCGTAGGGCAGCTGCACCCGGCTGACGGGTTCGCTGCGGCGCAGTGTCGCGTACATCGGCGACACCTCGGTGCGCTGCATCGGGAACGGATACCGGCGGACCTGCCGGTCGACTGCCGTCATCGCAACTCACTTCCTGCCGTGTCGTACTTGCGTCGCACGTAGCCGAGCGCGTCCAGCAGCCCGGCCGAGCTCACCTGCCGCCGCTGCCGGCGTGGCACCAGATGACCGATCGGAAGCAGCCCGGTGTCCGCCCACCTCAGGGCCCCGTCCACGTCCAGGTAGCTGCGGGTCCGGCCGAGGTTGTCCGGATGCAGGCAGTACGGGATGTCCAGGTAGCCGCGTTTGAAGCTGTGCAGCAACGCACGACCGAGGTCGCCGTCGAGGTCGCTGATCGCCTCCACCATGGCGCGCGCCTCCTGGTAGGTCTGCGAGTCGGCGGCCGGGTCGACACCCGGCCGCGGTGCGGGTCGGGTGCGGGCGGCGGCACCGGCGAATTCGAGCGCGTCGACGTTCTCGGCGATGGTCGGGATCCGCTGCGACTCCACGACCGTCTTGACGATCAGCCGCTCGGACCCGGTGGCCCGGGCCAGCGCCACGGCTTCGGCGAGCAGCCGCCGCGCACCCCACGGCGTGGTCGGGTACACCCCCATGTACGTGTAGACGACCACGTGCCAGTCGATGTCGTCGAGCAGCTCGGCGCAGAGCCGGCGCAACGCGAAGATTGCCTCCTCGTCCTGGCGCGGGTTCGTCTGCTGGGCGTAGCTGACCGCCACGCTGCGTACCCCGTACTGGCGGAAGAACATCGCCTCCAGCACGCTGAGCGCCACCAGTTGGCTGGGTGGGCACAGCTGACCGAGCATGCAACCGCCGAACGTCTCCAGGTTGGGCTCGACCGGCGCGTGCTCGCGCAGGTGGGCGAAGAACTCACAGCACTGTGCCCAACTACGCACGGACTCTTCCAGCGGCACCCGTCCGTACGGCAGACAGTATGAGACCGGTCCGCCTTCGGTGGCGTCCAGGCCGGCGGCGATCAGCGCGGCGAAGATGTGCTGCGGAGTCGCCGAGCCGTGGCGCAGCTGGACCGGGAACCCGCTGTCGCGTACCCCGTCGAGAACGGCCCGGGTCACGTGCACCGGATGACTGACGATGGGGTAGCCGTTGAGATCCGCGCCGGCGAGGACGGCCCGCTCGGCGGCGGCGAGGTCACCGACCCGGGTGTAACTGTCCAGGGTGATCGTGCCCACGGTGGTCGCCGGCACGGCCTTGGTGGCCCGCAACCCGCTGCGCATCGACTCCGGGCTACCGAAGCCCATCCTCGGCTGCACCACCAGGTTCCCGGCGGCCCACGCGGCGCGGACGAACTCGCCGAGGCCGATCCGGACCCGGTCGCCGGCCGTCGCCGCGACCGGTGGACCGGTCGTGGTCACCGGCGTCACCGGTGAACCGGTCGAGGTCACCGGATCGCCCGGACGGGCAGCGTGTCGAGGAACCGGCGGAACGCGGTGACGGTCTCGGCGTTCTCCTCGAACACCCCGTCGCAGCCGGCCCGGACCAGCTCGTCGCGCTGCGCGGCGGTCAGCCCGCCGGCCACCCCGAGCTTGCCGCCGATCACGATCGGCAGGCCCGCCAGTGACGGCAGACCGCGCAGCCGGCGGACCACCCGCGCCCCGTCGAGGTGGCCGTGCCCGTTGACGCTGCTCAGCACGAGCAGCTCGGGTGCCCGGTCCAGGCACTCGCGGACGAGAAGTTCGTCGGGCACGCACGCCCCGAGGTTGGTCACCCGGTACCCGAGCTCGGCGAGCAGCAGCTCCAGGAAGACCAGATTCCAGGTGTGCGCGTCCGAGGAGAGCCCGCTGACGAGCACCGTCGGAGGTCCGGGCCGGGTGGCCTGGCGTACCCGGCCGGCCGGGTTCATGTCCACGGGCCGTGGTCACGGTGGTATTCCAGGCGCGACACGGAAACGACCCGGCGGCCCCGGACGACCACCTCGACCGGGGCCGGTCGGCCCAGGAAGGCCAGCAGGCTGGCTGTCGGCCCGTACGCACCCGCGTTCGGGATCGCCACCACGTCGCCGGGGGCGAGCTCCGGCACGTCGACGTCGCGGCCGAGCACGTCGCCCGGGGTGCACAGCGGCCCGACCAGACTCGCGGTACCGGCCGGGGCGTCCTCGTCGAGCTGGACCGCCACCGGTAGCAGCCGGCCCAGCCCGGACATGCCGCCGAAGGTGTTGATTCCGCCGTCGAGGATCACGAACCGCCGGCCCCGGCTCGTCTTGAGGTTGACCACCGAGCAGAGCAGGGTGCCACTGTCCCCGACGAGGTAGCGCCCGGACTCGCAGGCGACGCCCGGCGTACCGTGGCGCCAGCCGGCGAAGCTGGCATCGAGCGCGTTCTCCAGCTCGACGCGCACCTTGTCGTACCTCGGGCGGCTGCCCGGCACCGCGTACGGCGCGGCGAAGCCGCCACCGATGTCCAGCAGCCGCACCGGCAGGCCGAGTTCGTCGTGCAGTTGCGCCGCGAGGGTGACGGTGTGCTGGAACTCGCTGATCAGGCTCGCCTCGTCACGGGCGTTGCTCAGCGGGAAGAAGTGGGCACCGACGATGTCGGTGCCGGCCACCTCGCGCAGCTCGGGCAGCAGGTCGGGCAGGGTCTCGCTGTCGATACCGAACTGCGACGGCGCCCCGGTCATCCGGATACTCGTCGACGCCCGCGCGGTGACGCTGTTGATGCGTAGCAGGCACCGGGCGACCACGCCGTGCCGGCTGGCCACCGTACCGATGCGCCGGAGGTCGCCGGGAGATTCCACCGAGAACGTCCGCACGCCCCGGCCGATAGCCTCGGTCAGCTCACCGGTGGTCTTGCCCGGTCCGGTGTAGAGGCAGTGCCCGGCGTTGAAGCCGGCGGCGAGGGCGACCGCCAGCTCGCCGGTGGAGCTGATCTCCGCGCGGACCCGGTCCGCGGCGACCGCTGCGGCCACCTGCGGGTGCGGGTTGGCCTTGACCGCGTAGAACAGCTCGATCGGTTCGGGCAGGCTGGCCAGCAGGTCCCGCCGGGCGGACTCGATCCGGTCCAGGTCGTAGAGGTACAGCGGGGTGCCGTACCGCTCGGCAAGTTCCACGTACCAGGTGGCCGTGCTCACGACAGCGCCTCGTCCAGGATCATGGCGAGCTTCCCTCTCTCGTTCTTGCCGTGGTGGTTCAGCGGCAGTTCGTCGAGCACCCGGCAGGTCGCCGGCACCTTCGCCGGCTCCAGCCGCCGGGCCAGTTCCCGGAGCACCACGTGCGGGGCCAGATCGGAGACCACGCAGAGGGCGAGGTCGCGGTGCGGGGTGGGCGGCACCGCGACGGCCGCCCGCACGCCCGGAACGTCCATCGCGGCGGCTTCGATCTCCACTGTGCTCATCCGAATCCCCTTGCGCTTGAACATCTCGTCGCGCCGGCCGGCGAAGTAGAGGTAGCCGTCCTCGTCGAGACGGCCGTAGTCGCCGGTGTGCAGCCGGATTTGCCCAGTGCGCGGGTCCGGCCGGAACGTCCGGGCAGTCTGCTCCGGCGACCGCCAGTAGCCGGCCATGACGTGCGGGCCGGTGACCACGATCTCGCCGGTCTCACCGGGCGGCACGCTCCGCCCGTCCGGGTCGAGGATCAGCACCTCGGTGCCGGCGAGCGGGCGCCCCACCGAGTCGGGGCGTTCCCGGTCCTGTTCCGGGGGCATCACCGAGATGCGCTTGCACTCGGTCTGGCCGAACTGGCGGACCACCCGGGCACCGGGGAAGGCCGCGCGGAGCTGCTCGATCGTCGGCTGCGGCAGCGCGGCGCCGGTGTTGGTGAACATCCGCACCGGCGGCAGCGGTCCGGCGGCGCGCCGGGCCAGCGTGACGATCATGGCGGCGAGTGACGGCACCACCGGAACCACGGTCGTGGCGGTCTGCCGCATCCGGTCGAGCAACGCCAGGTCCGACTCGGTGCCGGCGAGCACCACCTCGGCCTGCGCCGCACAGGTCATCAGCACCTTGTGCAGCCCGTAGTCCCAGGACATCGGGAAGCGGCAGAACACCACGTCGTCCGGGCGGTAGCCGAGCGCGTCGCGCAACGCCCGTACGGCGAACGTGGTCTGGGCATGCGGGGTGACGACTGCCTTGGGCGCGGCGGTGCTGCCGGAGGTGTAGATCAGGGCGGCCGCGTCGGTGGCCGCCGGCGTCGCCGTACGGGTGAGCCGTCGCCCGGCACCTGCGTGCACCTGTGGCCACACCGTCCCGGTCTCGTGCACCGGCAGCCGGGTGAGCGAGCGCAGCGTCTCGGCGTTGGCCCGGTCGGCGACCACCAGGCGGGGTTCGGCGTTGGCGACCACCGCCGCGAGGTGGAACGCCTTCGTCGCGGGATTGATCGGAACGAAGGTCGCGCCGCGCCGGGAGACCCCGAAGAACATCGCGACCAGCTCGCGGGTGGTCTGGGCCTGCACCAGCACCCGGTCACCGGGGCCCACCCCCCGGTCGTGCAGCCAGGCGTCGACCGCGTGGCTGTGCTCGTGCAGCTCGGCGTAGGTCCAGGCACCGACCGCGTCGCGTACGGCGGGCCGGGTCGGGGCGACCGCCTCGGCCACGTCCAGCAACGAGTGAACCAGATCGTCGTCCAAAACCGCACTCCTGCCGCCTGGAAAAGACTGGAGGCGCCGTCGCGGAATTGCTGTCCAGCACCCGGACCGAATCAGCCGATCGGATCCGCCGACCGGGATCAGCCGACAGAAAGATAACCCCCGGTGGACGACTTCGGGATCCCCTACCAGCCCCTACTCAGGCGGGTGCCAGCTTGGGGAATCCGGTCACCATTTCCCTCGCCCGGGCCCGGAGCGCCGGTCGGTCCACCTTGCGGTTGGCATTCAGCGGCAGCTCGTCGCGGTGTTCGTAGCTCCGGGGCACCAGTCGCTGCGGCAGGCTCTGCCGCAGCTGCCGGGTCAGTTCGACCACCGCGGCCGGTCGCCCGGTGTAGAACACGACCAGCTCGGTCGTGTCGTCCACCGTGACGTCGAGGACGGCCGCGTCGTCGACGCCGACGCAGCCGCGTACCGCGTGTTCGATCTCGGCGAGTTCGACCCGCCACCCGTGCACCTGCACCTGGGCGTCGAGTCGACCGAGGTAGAGCAGTTCGCCGCCGGAGGTGCGGCGTACCCGGTCGCCGGTGCGGTACCAGGTCCGCCCGTCGCGGACGACGAAGCGTCCGTCGCCGTCGGCCGGATCGAGGTAGCCGGGAGCCAGTTGCGGCCCGCTCACCCACAGCTCCCCCTCGTCGGCAACCGGCTGTCCGGCCTCGTCCACCAGCAACTGCTGGTGCCCGTCGTGCAGTGGCCCGATCGGCACGACACCGTTGACGGCCAGCTGATGCGACCCGGCCCCGTAGCGGTGCCGGGTGACGGTGATGGTCAGTTCGGTCGGCCCGTACAGATTCTCCACGGTGGAGTTGACCGCCGCGTCCTGCCAGTGTGCCGCGTCCCGGCAGCGCAGTGCCTCACCGGCGAAGAAGCTGCGCCGCAGCGTCGGCAGCGAGCCCGCGCCGAGGCCGCCCAGGCGACGAACCAGCCCGATGCTGCTGGGGGTGGAGAACCAGACGGACACCTGGTGAGCGGCGAGGAAGCCGGGCAGGTCCCGGTAGGCCTGCCCGGGTACCCGCAGCAGCTGTGCTCCGGCTCCCCAGGCGCAGAACAGGTCGAACATGGCGCAGTCGAAGTTCAGGTCGAACGTCTGCGAGAACACGTCGGCGCTGTCGAAGTCGTAGCGCTGGTCCAGCAGGCGGAAGTAGTGGGCCAGACTGGCATGGGTGATCGGCACCCCCTTCGGTCGCCCGGTCGACCCGGAGGTGAACAGCATGTACGCGGCGTCGCCGGGCAGCACCGGTCGCGGCGCGGGCAGCGGCCGCCCGGACCGGCCGGGCAGCATCCGCAGCGGCGACCGGGGCTGCGGGTCCTGCCCGGCGACCAGGACCGCGACGTCCCGACCGGCCGGTAGCGACGCGGGCAGGCCGGCCACCGCCGGCTCGTCGGTCACCACGACGGTGACGCCGGCGGCGTCGAGCATGGCCCGGGTACGGGCCGGCGGGAAGTCGGGATGCAGCGGAACGACCGTGGCGCCGGCGTACAGGGCGGCGAGGATCCCGACGTACGCCGGAATGCTGCCCGCCGCCAGGACCCCGACCGGAGCGGGTCGCCCCCCGGCGTGCTCGGTCAGCACCGCCGCCCAGCGCAGTGCCGTCCGGTGCGCCTCGGCATAACTGAGCGTGTCGGAATTGATCCGGATCGCCGGCTGGTCCGGGGCGGTCTCCAGCCCTCGCATGAATCGTGCCGACAAGACGCCAATGGCAGCTTCGTCCATTTTTTACCCCCATCTTTTCAGCTCGCATCGTCGATGCGAAATGGTAGGATCAATCAGACCAGCAGGATTTCTTCAATCGGAGTCGCCATCATGTGGGACGACCAGTTCGAGACACTGCTCCGCCAACACCTGCCATTCATCGGCGACGACGAGAAGCTGTCGCCGGAAAGCTCGCTGCGTGATTTCGGTCTCGATTCACTCGGGACCGTCGAACTGCTCGCCGCGATCGAGTCGGCGTACACGGTGCGGTTCACCGACGAGGCGTTGGCGATGGAGTCGTTCGCTACCCCGGAGGTGCTCTGGACGACGCTGTCGGCGGTCCGGATGCAGGCCGCCTGAGCTGCCAGGTCCGGCCGGATCCGGGTTGCGGTCCGCACCGGATCCGGCCGGGATCCGGCGAAGCGCCGACGGTTCTCCGCCCCGGTCACCGGTGACCGCCGGCCCGGCCGTTTCAGACCGCCGCGGTGGACCGTCTCGGCTGCAGGGCAAGCCGGGGCGTGACAGCGACCACCTCGAACGCCGCAGTGGTCGCCCGCACCCGGCCGAACAACCGGTCGGGCCCGCAGACGCGCACCTCACGCACGCCCCGCGTACGAAGCGATGCGACCACGTCGGGCCAACGCAGCGGCCGGACGAAGCTGTCCAGCAGCATCTGGCGCACCCCCGCTCCGGTGGTGACCAGCGTGCCGTCCTGATCGGCGACGAC
Source organism: Solwaraspora sp. WMMA2065 (assembly GCF_030345075.1). Classification (NCBI taxonomy): domain Bacteria; kingdom Bacillati; phylum Actinomycetota; class Actinomycetes; order Micromonosporales; family Micromonosporaceae; genus Solwaraspora; species Solwaraspora sp. WMMA2065. The sequence goes on along the minus strand of NZ_CP128361.1, from coordinate 6,649,791 downwards.
CGGCACCGCCGGGTCGGCGAACTCAAGCCCGTCGAGCACCTCCCGCGCCACGATGTCGCGCAACGGCGCGAAGGCGGCGCAGTGCATCGGCGGACGCATCGTGTAGAGCGGGAGTCCGCCCGCCGACCGCAGCCTCGCCGCCAGCCAGTCGAGCATGTGTTCCCGCAGCGACAGCATGTGGAAGTCATGATCCACGTAGCAGGAGATCTCGTGCCACTCCCCTTGCCCGGCGAGCTCGTCGAGCACCTCCCGCAGCAGCGGCTCCGGTGTACGGGTGAACGAGTGTGTCACCACGTCACGGTGCTCGGTGGCGAAGTACTCCTCCATCCGACGGGCCAGCTGCGCGGTAAGCCAGATGGCCTGCGGTACCGGCAACGCGCCGACGTAGGCGATCAGCGGCTTCTCACCGAAGCTCGGCCCGACGCAGAAGTCCGGCACCGTCCCGCCCTGCTCGCTCCAGCGGGCCAGCGCCAGGCAGTTGACAAAGAAGGCCACCTGCGCGGCCTCCGAGTAGTCGCCGCCGGTGCGGTAGCGCTCCAGCAACGGGTATCCGAGGACCTCGTCGGCGGTCGCGGTCAGCTCCCGCGCGTACGGGTTGGCCAGCATGAACCGGCCGACCTCGGCGAAGCCGGTGGGTCCCATGCCCGGGAACACCAGCGCGGTACGCCCCTCAGCCATGCGTGCCCTCCCCCTTCAGTTCGGTGAGGAACTCCAGCAGCACCTCGGCGAAGCGCTCCGGCTCCTCCAGGTGCGGCAGGTGACTGGACTCCTCGAAGACCACCCACCGGGCACCGGGCACCCGGTCCAGGTACGGCTGCAACGTCGCCGGGGTCGCCTCGTCGTGCCGGCCGGACAGCACCAGGGTGGGCACCCGGATGTCGGCCAGGCAGTCGACGACGGACCAGTCCCGCAGCGTACCGATGACGTGGAACTCGCTCGGGCCGTTCATGGTCAGGTACACCGTCGGGTCGTTCGCGATCTCCATGAACGACGCCAGATAGTCCCGTGGCCACGGCGTGACCCGGCAGACGTGCCGGTCGTAGAACACCCGCATGGCGGTGAAGTACTCCTGGCTGTCGGTGGTCCCCGCCTGCTCGTGGCGGAGCAGGGTCTCGTTCACCCCGGCCGGCAACGCCTGGCGCAGCCGTCGCGCCTCCTGCAGCCACAGTGGATACGAAGCCGGCGCGTTGGCGACGACCAGGCCGCGCAGCCCGGCCGGACGGGTCGCCGCGTGCCGGGCCACCAGCGGGCCACCCCACGAATGGCCGAACAACACGTAGTCGTCGGCGACACCGAGCGAGCGCAGCAGGTTGTCCAGCTCGGCGAGGAACAGCTCGACGGTCCAGAAGTCGGCGCCCCGGTCGGGCAGGCGGGTGGAGCCGCCGTTGCCGATCTGGTCGTAGTGCACCACCGGCCAGCCGTGTTCGGCCAGCCCGGCCAGGTTCAGCAGGTAGTCGTGGGTGCTGCCCGGACCGCCGTGCACCACGACCAGCGCCGGCCGGCCCGCGCCGGCCGGTCTGGTCACCCGGTACCACGTCTGGTACTCCCCGAACGGCACGAGTCCCTTGTCGTGCGCAGCCACTGCCATGTTCACACCTCGCCGACCTCACCGTGTCCGCCCCGTACCGCATCGGATCCGGCCGGTGCCGGGACCCACGGTGTCGGTTCCGACGGTGCCAGCGGCCAGAACGCCGGACAACCCCAGATCAGCCCCGCACCGCCGCTAGGGGTGAGCACGGGTTGCCACCCCCGCCGCCGGCCTGTCATGGTCACACCATTTGCTGGTACGGCGATCGGAGTCCCCTTGACCTCGGCCACGACCTCGTGGGTCCGCCGGTTCCGGCCGAAGCCGGACGCCGCCACCCGACTGGTGTGCTTCCCGCACGCGGGAGGGTCGGCTTCGTACTACCTGCCGGTCGCCCGAGGCGTACCAGCCTCGGTGGACGTGCTGGCCATCCAGTATCCGGGACGCCAGGACCGGCGGCACGAGCCCGGCATCGACGACATCGAACGACTCGCCGATCTGGTCACCGCGGAGCTGGCCGACTGGCGCGACCGGCCCCTGGCCCTGTTCGGGCACAGCATGGGCGCGATGGTCGGCTACGAGGTCGCGCGCCGGTTGGAACGCGACGGCACCACACCGGCCGCGCTGATCGCCTCCGGTCGACGCGCGCCGTCGCGGCATCGGGAGACCAGTGTGCACCGTCTCGACGACCACGGCTTGCGCGCGGAACTGGCCCGGCTCAGCGGTACCGGCAGCGAGCTGCTGGACGACGTGGACATGCTCAACATGATCCTGCCGGCGACCCGCTGCGACTACCGTGCGGTCGAGTCCTACCGGCACCGGCCCGGGCCGCCGCTGCGCAGCCCGGTACTCGCCCTGGTCGGTGACCAGGACACCGAGGTGACCGTCACGGAGGCCGAGGCATGGCGGGACCACACCACCGGCGCCTTCGAGCTACGGGTCTTCCCGGGCGGCCACTTCTACCTCAATGAACACGCGGCCACCGTGCTCGAACTGATCACCCGACGGCTAACCTGAGACCGACGACTGGTCTGACCGGCGGCTGGTCCGGTGCCGGGCGCACCGTGCTGTCCGGGCGGGCGGTGGGACCGTCCGGTTCCACCGCCCGCCCGGTGCCACGTACCGGTCAGGTACCCGCCGACGCCTGCTCCGGCCGCCCCTGCCGGACCGCGACGAACAGACCCCTGGCACCCGGCCCCTGGTCCAGATAGGTCGGCGTGAACCCGGCGGCCCGGAACGCGGCCTCGTACTCCTCGCGGGTGAACAAGGTGATCAGAGTGCTTTCCGCGAGGTGGCGGATGCCCGAGTCCGCGTCGGCGATCAGGTACTGCACGTCCATCCGGGTTGCGTTGCCCTCCTGCGACGCGTGGGAGACCCGGGCGATGGTGCGCCCGTCCGCCCGGACCACGTCGCTGGCGACGTACCCGGGCAGGAACGTGTCGGGGAACCACCACGGGTCCACCACCGCGACGCCGCCGGGCACGGTGTGCTCGGCGAAGCAGCGCAGCGCGGCGGTGAGCTCGGCGGTCGTACGCATGTGACCGATCGAGCTGAACAGACAGGTCACCGCGTCGAAACGACGTCCCAGGGCGAAGGAGCGCATGTCGCTCTGGTGCAACGGCACCAGCGGCAGCCGCGCCTTGGCGCTCAGCAGCATGTCGGCGGATATGTCGACCCCCTCGACGTGCGGGAAGGACGCCGAGAGGTGCTGCAGATGCTCGCCGGTGCCGCAGGCGACGTCCAGCAGTGAGGCCGCGTCCGGCTTGTCGGCCAGCACGAGTCGGGTGACCTCGGCGGCCTCAGCGGCGTAGTCCTTGCCCCGCCCCTGGTGAATCAGGTCGTAGATCTCGGCGTCCTCGGATTCGTACACGTCACACCTCAGCCCTTCACGGTCGGCTCGGGAACACGCTGCTCGGCTGTTGCCGCCAGCCACTGCTCGATCGCCTTCGACGTGGTCGCCGCCTCCGCATCGACCATGGTGAAATGATTGCCGGGAACCGTCTCGGTGCTGTCGGCGTACGGCCACGACACGGCCGTCGTGGCCGGCACGGCGGCACCGATCGGCTCGGCCCCGCGCAGGTAGAGCACCGGGGCCCCGGTGGCCCCCAGCTCGAACTCGGGCAGCAGGTCGACGTACCAGGCCATCGCGGTGAGCTGGGCGCTGTCGAACTTGCCCGCGGCCGCCTCCAGCTCGAACAGTCCGAGCACCATCTCGGTCATCACCGCGCCGGCGGAAGCATCCTCGACGGAGCCGCCGCCGGGGTCGCCCGGCCGCTGCACCGGCTGGGTGTCGAGCAACACGACGCCCTGCGGGCCGGTGCCCATCCGTTCGAGGTGGCTAGCAGTCGCCTGGGCGAGGATGCCACCGGCCGAGTACCCGACCAGGACGAACGGCTCGCCGTCGGCGGCGCTCAGCGCCGCGTCGGCGAGCAACTCGACCACCAGCTCGGCGGTCGCCGGCAGCGGAGCGCCCCGGGTGAAGCCGGGCACCGGCAGCGACACGACGTCACGGATCTGCTGGAAGTGCGCGACCAGCCGGCTGTACTGGTAGTGGTTGCCCATCGCCATCGGGGTCTCCACGAACAGCAGCCGGGGCCGGGCCGGGCCCTGCGCCAGGCGCAGCGGGGAGATCCGCTGGTCCGCACCGGCCGGCGTGTCGAAGGTGGGACGCAGGCGCGCCGCCGCGCTCAGCACGTCGATACCGTCGCCGAGCCGGCCGGCCAGCGCCGCCGCCCGGAACAGATCGCGCAGCGTCTCCCCGCCCTCGTCGCCCTCACGAACCGGTTGCTGACCGGCGCCGTTCGCGGCGAGTTCGTCGAGCAGGTGACGGGTGAGATGGTTGGGTGTCGGGTACTGGAAGATCACCTCACTGAGGTCGAGACCGGTCCGGGTACCGAGGTCGATCCCGAGCTCGGTCACGGTCAGTGAGGTGAATCCGGCCTCGACGAAGTGCCCGTCGAAGTCGATCGTCTCCGGAGTCGTGTTCACCACGGCCGCGATCGCGCTGGCGACCAGGTCCCGCACGGCGGGCTCCCGCTGCTCACCGCCGAGCGCGGCGAGCCGGCGCCACGTCTCGGCTCCCGCGTCGCCGGCCCCCGCGTCGCCGGTCGCCGCGACGGCCGCCACCGGGCGGCCCGGCGCACCGTTCGCACGCGGCCGACCGTTGTCGCCGGGCCGAACGGCGGCCGAGGTGGCCGGGACCTGCTCGGTGTCCGAGCCCGACGGGTCGCGCTCGGACCCCGACCGCAGCTCGATCGAATCCGCCGTGAGCACGGGACTGCCCGCCGGGTCGACCATAGCGAGCGAGAGCCTTCGACCGTCGGCGCGCAGCCGCACCCGGACCGTGACGGCGCCGGTGGCGTGCAGCTCGACCCCGGACCAGGAGACCGGCCGCCCCGGCCGGCCATCGGCGCCGTCAACCAGCCCGGTGGCGTGCAGGGCCGCGTCGAGCAGGACGGGATGGATCGCGAAGGCCCCCGTACCGGCGCTCTTCGGCAGGTCGACCTCGGCGAACAGGTCCTGTCCGGCCCGCCAGGCGCGGCGCAGGCCGCGCATCGCCGGCCCGTAGGACAGGCCTCGGTCGGCCAGCTCCTCGTACCAGCCGGACAGGTCGACCGGCTCGGCGCCGGCCGGTGGCCACTGCCCGTCGTCCACCGTCAGCGGCGAGGGCCCGCCCCGGCCGGCCGCCAGCCGGCCGGCGGCGCACTGCGACCAGGCCGTGGAACCGTCCTCGGCCCGGGCGTACACGGCGAACTCCCGCTCGCCGTGTCCCGCCCCGGCGTCGCGCACCACCACCTGGATCTGCGTCGCGGTGGCCGGATCCAACGGCACCGGAGCCAGCTCCGTCAGCCGGGCGATCCGGCTGCAGCCGACCCGGTCCCCGGCATGCACCGCGAACTCGACCAGCGCCGGGGCCGGCAGCACGGTGGCATCCCCGATCCGGTGGTCGTCCAGCCAGGACCTGGCTGCCCGCGACAGGCGGCCGGTCAGCACCAGGTCCTGCGTACCGGCGACCGGCACCGCCGCACCCAGCAGCGGATGCCCGGTCTCCTCCAACCCGGCGGCGACCACCTCGCCGACCGCCAGCGCGTCCATCTCGACCCAGTACCGCTGCCGATGGAACGAGTACGGGGGCAGCGCCACCTGCCGCGCGCCCCGACCGGCGTACAGCCGCGACCAGTCCACGGCATGCCCGGTCACCTGCAGCCGGGCCACCGCCGCGAACAGCGCGCCGACCTCCGCCGGGTCCGCGCTCACCGTCGGCACCACCGCCTGGCCGGCGTCGGGCAGGCAGGCCGCCACCATCTGCGCCAGGCCACCGTCCGGACCCACCTCGACGAACCGGGTCACGCCCAGTTCCGCCAGATGGCGTACGTCGTCGACGAACCGGACCTCGGCGCGCAGCTGCCGCTCCCAGTGTTCGGCGGTCGCCAGGTCGTCGGCACCGACCAGCTCGCCGTCGACGTGCGCGACCAGGCTGACGGCCGGCGGGTGGTAGGTGAGCCGGTCCGCGACGTCGAAGTACTCCTCCAGGACATCGTCCACCGCCGAGGAGTGGAACGCCCGGCGCACCCGCAGCGGGCTGACCGACCGTCCCGCTGCCCGCCACCGCTCGGCCAGCTCGGTGACGTCGTCGTCCGGCCCGGACACCACCACCCAGTCAGGGCTGTTCACCGCCGCGATCTCGACGTCCCCGTCCAGTTCGGGCCGCACCTCGTCCTCGCTGGCCCGCACCGCCACCATCGCCCCGGCGGGCAGCTCCTGCAGCAGTTCCCCACCGGTCGCGCAGAGCTTCACCGCGTCGGCCAGCGACAGCACCCCGGCGACGTGCGCGGCGGCGAGCGCCCCGGCCGAATGCCCGACGACGTGGTCGGGCCGCAGGCCCCACGACTCCAGCAGCCGGTACGTCGCCACCTCCACCGTGAACAGTGCGGCCTGCATGTAGCTCGTCTGGTCGAGCAGGCCAGCGGCCACCGTGCCCTCCTCGGCGAACACCAGATCCCGCAACGGCCGGTCGAGATGCCGGTCGAACTTGGCGCAGACCTCGTCGAACGCGGCGGCGAAGGCGCCGAACGAGGCGTACAGCTGCCGGCCCATCCCGGCTCGCTGCGCCCCGGCACCCGGGAACAGGTACGCCGTACCGCCGGTCGGCCGGACGTGGCCGGTCACCACCCGTGGCGACAGCGTCGCGGCGGCCAGGTCGGTCAGGGCCCCCAGCAGGTCGTCACGGTCGGCGCCGACGACAACGGCCTGGTGGTCGAAGGGCACCCGGGTGGCCGCCAGGGAGTACCCGACGTCGACCGGGTCGAGGTCGGGGTCGGCACGCAGCGCTGCGACCAGCGCGGCAGCCTGGTCCGGCAACGCCTCCCGGGTTCGCGCCGACACCAGCAGCGGCAGCATCGGCCCGGCCGGCCGCTGCGCCTGTTGGGGCGGCTGACCGTGCGCCTGCGCCCCGGCCACGGCGGGGTCCGCCTCCTCCAGGATCAGGTGCGCGTTGGTGCCGCTGCGCCCGAAGGACGACACCGCGGCCCGGCGCGGACGCTCGCCCGCCGGCCAGGGCACCGACTCGGTGAGCAGCCGCACCTGGCTGTCGGCCCAGTTCACGTGTGGGGACCGGTCGTCGGCGTGCAGCGTCCGCGGCAGCACGCCGTGCCGCAGGGCGAGCACCATCTTGACGACCCCGGCGACGCCGGAGGCCGACTGGGTGTGGCCGATGTTCGACTTGACCGATCCCAGCCACAGCGGCCGGTCGCGGTCCTGCCCGTACGTGCCCTGCAGGGCCCGCACCTCGATCGGATCGCCGAGCCGGGTGCCGGCGCCGAAGCCCTCGACCGCGTCGACCTCGTCCGCGCGTAGCCCGGCGGTCGCCAGCGCCCGCCGGATCACCTTCTCCTGGGCCGGCCCGTTGGGCGCGGTCATCCCGTTGGAGGCACCGTCGGAGTTGACGGCGGAGCCCCGTACCACGGCCAGCACCTGGTGGCCGTTGCGTCGGGCGTCGGAGAGCCGCTCCACCACGAGCACACCGACGCCCTCGGCCCAGCCGATCCCGTCGGCCGCCGCCGAGAACGACTTGCAGCGCCCGTCGGTGGCCAGCCCGCCCTGCTGGTCGAAGTCGACGAAGGTGGCCGGGGTCGAGATCACCGTCACCCCGCCGGCGAGCGCCAGCGAACAGTCACCCTGGCGCAGCGCCTGGATAGCCCAGTGCAGCGCGACCAGGGAGGACGAGCAGGCGGTGTCCACCGACACCGCCGGGCCCTCCAGGCCCAGCAGGTAGGCCACCCGGCCGGAGACGATGCTCTGCGACAGGCCGACCCCACGGAACGCGGCGGCGTGTTCCACCGATCCGAACATGCCGGGGTCGTAGTCGGGCTGCATCACTCCGGCGAACACACCGGTGGTGCTGCCGCGCAGCGAACGCGGATCGATGCCGGCCCGCTCGATCGCCTCCCACGAAGCCTCCAGCAGCAGCCGCTGCTGCGGGTCCATGACGGTCGCCTCGTCGTCACTGATGCCGAAGAAGCCGGCGTCGAAGTGGGTGGCGTCGGCGACGAACCCGCCCTGGCGGGAACCCGCGCCGGAGTCGTGGCTGAACCATCCTTCGATGTCCCAGCCCCGATCGGTGGGGAACGACGAGATCCCGTCGTCGCCGGCGGTCAGCAGCCGCCACAGGTCCTCGGGCGAGCTGACCGCGCCGGGCAGTCGGCAGCTCATGCCGACGATGGCGATCGGTTCGTCCGCCGACACCGGGGCCTGGTCGGGCTCTGCCACGGACGGTTCCTCCGCGTCACCGACGAGTTCCTCGGCGAGGTGGTCGACCAACGCCATCGGGGTCGGGTTGTCGAACACCAGGGTCGCCGACAGCTGGACCCCGGTGGCGACACTGAGCCCGTTGCGCAGCTCGACCGCGGTGAGGGAGTCGAATCCCAGGTCCTGGAACGCCCGGTCCAGCTCGATGCTCTCCGGGGCACTGTGCCCGAGCGCCTGCGCCACCTGCGCGCGAACCAGCTCCCGCAGGGTGTTCCCCCGGTCCTGGACCGACATCGCGGCCAACCGTTGACTGAACGTGCCGGTGGCGTCGCCGGGGGCGGCGACGGCGCGGCGCGGCGCTGGGACGAGGGCCCGGAACAGATCCGGCAGCGCGTCCCCCTGCCGGCGAAGGACCGTGAGGTCGAGCCGGATGGGGGCGAGGAACGGTTCCGGCGACATCCAGGTGGCGTCGAACAGCGCCAGCCCTTCCGCGCCGCTGATCGGGACGAACCCGGTACGGGCCACCTGCGGCAGTTCGGCGGCGGTGACGTGACCGGCCATCCCGGTGCCGGTGCCCCACATGCCCCAGGCGAGGGAGACCCCGGCCAGGCCGCTGGCCCGCCGATGGGCGGCCAGCCCGTCCAGGAAGGTGTTCGCGGCGGCGTAGTTGCCCTGCCCCATCCCGCCGAGCACGCCGGAGGCGGAGGAGAACAGCACGAACGCGGCCAGGTCCATCCCGGCGGTCAGCTCGTGCAGGTGCCACGCGGCGTCGACCTTCGGCCGCAGCACGGCGTCGATCCGCTGCGGCGTCAGCGTGTCGATCGTGCCGTTGTCCAGCACCCCGGCGGCGTGCACGACCGCAGTGAGCCGGCGTCCGGCGACAAGCGCCGCTGCCGCGTCCCGGTCGGCGACGTCGCCGGCGACCAGCTCGACCTGGGCGCCCAGCCCGGTCAGCTCCTCGACGAGTTCGTCGGCGCCTTCGGCGGCCGCACCGCGCCGGCTGACCAGCAGCAGGTCCCGTACGCCGTGCGTGGTGACCAGGTGCCGGGCGATCAGCCGGCCGAGGCCACCGGTGGCCCCGGTGACCAGCACCGTGCCGGCGGCGACGTCGGCCGGTACCGCGTCGGCCGCAGCCGCGTCCGCTCTGCGCAGCCGGGCCACCCGTACCGCCCCGTCCCGGACCACGACCTGGGACTCCCCGGCCGCCAGCACCTTCGGCAGCAGCGTCACCGCGTCCTGTTCGGCGTCGGTGTCCACCAGCACGATCCGACCCGGATGCTCGGTCTGCGCGGACCGGATCAGCCCCCACACGGCTGAGCCGGCCAGGTCGGTGACGTCCTCGCCGGGCAGCGCCACGGCCCGCCGGGTCAGCACCACCAGCCGGGTGCCGGCGAACCGGGGCTCGGCCAGCCAGGTACGCAGCGCGGTGAACGCCTCCACGGTGCCGGCGCGGACCGCTTCGGGCGTACCGGCGCCGGCGCCGGACACGGCGGCGTGACGGTGCAGCACCACCGCCGGGACCTCGGCGCCGGCGGTCACGCCGGCCAGGTCGGCGACGGTGACCGGGGCACCGGCCGGCAGCGCCACCGGCGTCCAGTCGACGGTGAACAGCGCGTCGCGGTACGGCCCACTGTCGGCGGCGGCCAGTTCCGCCGCCACGACCGGGCGCAGCACCAGCGAACCGACCGAGGCGACCGGCGTACCCGTGCCGTCGGCCAGCAGGATCGACACGCCGCCGTCGGCCGAGCGGCTGACCCGGATCCGGGCGCTGGCCGCGCCGGCGGCGTACACCTCGACGTCGCGCCACTGGAACGGCAGGGCCGCCTCCTGCCCGGCCAACCCGCTGCGGCCGACCGCCTGCAGGGCCGCGTCCAGTAGTGCCGGGTGCAGCCCGAACCGGTTCACCTTGCCCCGTGCCTGATCCGGCACGCTGATCTCGGCGTACAGGTCGTCGTCGCGGCGCCAGGCGTTCCGCAGCCCCTGGAAGGTCGGTCCGTAGACCAGTCCACGTTCGGCGAACTCGTCGTAGACGCCGGCCAGGTCGACCGGCTCGGCGCCGTCCGGCGGCCAGGAGGTCAGCTCGGCACCGGTGGGCGGCCGACGCGGCACCAGGGTGCCGGTCGCGTGCGGCGTCCAACGGCTGTCGTCCGTACCGTCGTCGGTCCTGCTGTGCACGACCAGCGACCGGGCTCCGGAGTCGTCGGGCCCGCCGAGCGTGATCTGGATCTGCTGCGCGTCCCGGGCCGGCAGCACCAGCGGGGCCTGCAGGACGAGGTCGGCGATCCGGCCGCAGCCGACCCGTTCCCCGGCGTGTGTGGCGAGTTCGACGAAGCCCGCGCCGGGGAACAGGACGGTCTCGCCCACCCGGTGGTCGGCCAGCCAGGGCTGGTTCGCCACCGACAGCCGCCCGGTGAGCACCATGCCGTCGTTGGCCGCGAGCATGACGGCGGCGCCGAGCAGCGGGTGGTTGGCGGGGGCGAGCCCCATCGAGACCGGGTCACCGGTCAGCGGGGAGGCGGTCAGCCAGTAGCGCTTGCGCTGGAACGGCACAGCCGGTGGATCCTCGACCGAGCCGTCGGCCGGCACCGGGCCGGCCGCCAGATCCGCCGGCGCCTCCTCCAGGATCACGTGCGCGTTCGTCCCGCTCAACCCGAACGACGACACCCCGGCCCGACGCGGTCCGTCGGTACCCGGCCACGGCCGCGCCATGGTCAACAGCCGCACCCCACCCGCCGACCAGTCCACATGCGACGAGGGCTCCGACACGTGCAACGACCGGGGCAGCAACCCCGCCCGCAACGCCATCACCATCTTGATCACACCACCCACACCCGCCGCCGCCTGCGCGTGACCGATGTTCGACTTCAACGACCCCAACCACAACGGACGATCCGCGTCCCGACCCTGCCCGTACGTCGCCAGCAGCGCCTGCACCTCGATCGGGTCGCCCAGTTCGGTGGCCGTACCGTGGCCGTCGACCGCGTCGACCTGGTCGGCGGACATGCGGGCGTTGGCCAACGCCTGCCGGATCAGCCGCTGCTGAGCCGGACCGTTCGGCGCGGTCAGCCCGTTCGACGCGCCGTCGGAGTTGGCCGCGGAGCCGCGTACCACGGCGAGAACGCGGTGGCCGTTGCGGCGCGCATCGGACAGCCGCTCGACGAGCAGCACCCCGACGCCCTCGGCCCAGGCCGGCCCGTCGGCGTCGTCGGAGAAGGAACGGCACCGGCCGTCACGCGACTGGGTGTCCTCGAGGTTGAACTCGACGAAGGTCTGCGGGGAGGCCATCACCGACGACCCGCCGGCGACAGCGAGGGAGCACTCCCCCCGACGCAGCGACTGTACAGCGAGGTCGAGCGCCACCAGGGACGACGAGCAGGCGGTGTCGAGCGTGATCGCCGGTCCTTCGAAACCGAAGTGGTACGAGACCCGCCCGGACACCACCCCCGACGACCCGTAACTGCCGGGATAGTTGTGGTACATGACCCCGGCGAAGACGCCGGTCTGGCTGCCGCGTACCGACGCCGGGGCGATACCGGCGCGTTCGAACGCCTCCCAGGTGCTTTCCAGCAGCAACCGCTGCTGGGGGTCGATCAGCAGGGCGTCGCGGGGGGCGATGCCGAACCAGTCGGCGTCGAAGTCGCCCGCGTCGTAGAGGAACCCGGCCTGCCGTACGTAGGTCGTGTTGGGCCGGGTGCCGTCGGGGTCGTAGAGCCGGTCCAGGTCCCAGCCCCGGTCGGTGGGGAACCCACCCATCGGATCGACCTCGTCGACCAGCAGCCGCCACAGCCCTTCCGGACTGGTCACCCCACCGGGGAACCGGCACGCCATGCCGATGATGGCGATCGGCTCGTGTGCTGCCTCGGTGAGCTGGCGGCTGTGCTCGCGGAGTCGCTCGTTCTCCTTCAGCGACGCGCGGAGAGCGTCGACGATCCTCTGGTCCGCCTGCGTCATGTCTATCTCACACCTCTCGCGTCACTCGCCGAAGTCGGCCGTCTGCAGGGCCATGCTGATGAGGTTCTCGGTGTCCATTTCGTCAATCGCGGAGCCGCCCGCCGGGTGGGGCGTGCCGGCCGGGTGCGTCGGCGCGCCGGCCAGCGCGAGCAGGCTCTCCAGCAGTCCGGCGGCACGCAGCCGGCCCAGCGGGATGCTGCTCAGCACCGCCCGGATCTCGTCGTCGGGCAGCGCAGCGCCGCCGTCGACGGTGTCCGGCACGAGGTCGGCGGCGAACTGCCGGGCCAGCGCGGCGGCGTTGGGATAGTCGAAGATCAACGTCGCCGGCTGCTGCCGGCCGGTGAGCAGGGTCAACCGGTTACGGAACCCGATCGCGGCCAACGAATCGAAGCCCAGCTCGCTGAAGGCCCGCTCCGGCTCGATCGCCTCCGGCCCCGGGTGCCCGAGCAGCTTCGCCGCCTCACTGCGGATCATCTCCAGCAGCAGTTCCTGCGCCTGCGGGCGGGACTTGCCGGCGAGCTGCTCGCGGAGCCGGCCGCCGCCACCACCGGTCGGCGCGCCGCCGTTCGCGTCCCGCGCGGAGCGCCGACGCGTCCCGGTCGCGCCATCGTCCGTCGGCGGGGGCGCGGCCAGGCCGTCGAGCAACGCCGGCCGGTCCGGCCCCAGCTTCGCCGGATCGAGCCGGATCGGCACCAGCACGGCGTCGGGCAGGGCCACCGCCCGGTCGTACAGGGCGAGACCGGTCTCGGCGTCGAGCGGGTGGACACCGGTCTCGGCGAGCCGCCGCAGGTCGGCTTCGGTCAGTGCGCCACCCATCCCCTCGTCGGCAGTGGACCACAGGCCCCAGGCCAGTGACTTGGCCGGCAGGTCGTGCGCCCGCCGGTGGGCGGCCAACCCGTCCAGGTAGGCGTTGGCCGCGGCGTAGTTGGCCTGACCGGGTGGGCCGAGGACCCCGGCGGCGGAGGAGAACGTCACGAACGCGGCGAGCGGCGTGTCCCTGGTCAGCTCGTGCAGGTGCCACGCGGCGTCCACCTTGGGCCGCAGCACGTTCGACATCCGGTCGGCGGTCAGCGAGCCGATCACCGCGTCGTCGAGAACGCCGGCCGCGTGCACGACGCCGGTGAGCGGATGCTCCGACGGCACCGTGGCGAGCAACCGTGCCACCTCGTCGCGGTCGGTGACGTCGCAGGCCGTGACCGTCACCTGGGCGCCGAGGTCGAGCAGGTCGGTACGCAGCCGCGTCATGTCGGGCGCGGCCATGCCCCGCCGGCTGGTCAGCAGCAGATGCCGTACGCCGTGACCGGTCACCAGGTGCCGGGCGATCACCCGGCCGAGGGCGCCGGTCGCCCCGGTCACCAGGACCGTGCCCGAGCCGAAGTCCGGGGGCGTGGGGGGCGCGTCCTGCGGCGGCGGACCGCTCGGCACCAGGCGGGGCACGTACAGGGCTTCGTCGCGGACCGCCACCTGGGGCTCCCCCGTGGACACCGCCGAGGCCAGCAGCGCGGGCGAGACCCGGTCCGGCTCGACGTCGACCAGCACGATCCGATCGGGGTGCTCGGCCTGCGCGCTGCGTACCAGGCCCCAGACGGCGGCACCGGCCGGGTCCACGTCGGCGACGGCACCGGCCGGGACGCCGCCGCCGGTCACCACCACCAGCCTCGACCCGTCGAACCGGCTGTCGGCCAGCCAGGTACGCAACGCGTCGACCGCCCGCCGGGTCTCGCCGTGCACGACGTCCGGGTCCGGGCCGCCGCCACAGCTGAGCAGGAACACCGGCCGGTCCTCGCCGTCGCCGTCGGCCGCCGACGCGACGACGGCGTCGAAGTCCGGTACGGCGGTCGCGGTGAGCGGCGCCGCCAGCGTCCAGCGGTCCGGGCCGACCAGCTGCCAGGCGACGCTCGGCGACACGTCGGGTGCGGCGATCGGCTGCCACTGGACCCGCAGCAGCGCCGCCGCTGGCCCGTCGCCCGGACCTCCGCCGTCGCGGCTGGCCGCTGACCCGTCACCGGCGGACACCTCCACGTCGTCGAGGTCCTGCGCCAGGTCACCGGCGGGGCGCAGCGCGAGCGCGTCGACGGTGGCGACCGGTTCACCGGCGCCGTCGACGATCTCGACCGACACCGTCGCCGGCGCGGCGACCCGTACGCGCACCCGCGCCTCGACGGCGCCGGTGGCGAACAGGCTCACCCCGGTCACCGCGAACGGCAGCAGCGGGCCGGCCGCCGCCACCGGGCTGTGCGCCACCAACTGCCAGGCCGCGTCCAGCAACGCCGGGTGCAGGTTGAAGTCGGCGGCGTCAGTGCCGGCCACGGCCGGCAGGGCGACGTCGGCGTACACCTCGTCGGCCCGCCGCCACACCGCGCGCACCCCGCGGAAGACCGGGCCGTAGGCGATTCCGGCGGTCGCGGCGAGCTCGTCGTACCAGCCGTCCAGCGACACCGGGGTGGCTCCCGGCGGCGGCCACTGGGTGAACTCCGGGTCTGGTGCCAGCCGGTCGGCGGCCGGGGTGTCCGGCACCAGCACCCCACTGGCGTGCCGCTGCCAGGGCGGGTCGGTTCCGGCGGATCCGGCCCGGGAGTGCACCAGGACACGCCGTGCCCCACGTTCGTCGGCGGCACCGACCTCCACCTGCACGGCGACGCTGTCGCCGGCCGGCAGGACCAGCGGACGTTCGAAGTCGAGCTGTTCGATCCGCCCGCAGCCGAGCTGGTCGCCGGCCCGGGTGGCGAGTTCGACGAGGCCGGCGCCGGGCAGCACGGTCAGTCCGTGTACCACGTGGTCGGCCAGCCAGGGGTGGGTCGCGGCGGACAACCGGCCGGTCAGCATCAACCCACCCGAGCCGGGCAGTTCTACCGTCCGGTCGACGAGCGGA
Organism: Solwaraspora sp. WMMA2065; assembly: GCF_030345075.1. Lineage (NCBI taxonomy): Bacteria > Bacillati > Actinomycetota > Actinomycetes > Micromonosporales > Micromonosporaceae > Solwaraspora > Solwaraspora sp. WMMA2065. The sequence goes on along the minus strand of NZ_CP128361.1, from coordinate 6,634,696 downwards.
TGAGCACCGGCAGACGGGTCAGCGAGGGCACCCGCGACACTGTCCAGCCAGTACCTCTGGCGTTGGAAGGCGTAGGTGGGCAGGGGTACCCGGCGCACCGGAAGGTCGGCGAGGACCGCCGACCAGTCCACCGCGACGCCGCACACGTGCAGCCGGGCGAGCGTGTCCAGCAACGTGCGCGGCTCGTCGCGGCCCCGACGCATCGTCGGCGCGACCGTCGGCGGCGTGGCCGTCGCGGCGACGCCGCGCGACACCAGCGGGACGAGCACGGCGTCCGGCCCGACCTCGACGAACCGGGTGACGCCGGCGCGTTCGAGGCAGCGGACCGCGTCGTGGAACCGCACCGGCTCGCGCACCTGCCGTACCCAGTACTCCGCCGAGCACAACTGCTCCGGGTCCGCCGCCGCGCCGGTGAGCGTGGAGACCAGCGGCACCCTGGGCGGCCGGAAGGTGACCGACTCGACCACCTCGCGGTACGCGGCCAGCATCGGCTCCATCGCCGCCGAGTGGAACGCGTGCGACACGCGCAGCCGGGTCACCGCCCTGCCCTGCCCGGCGAACCTTTCGGCGACGGCCCGGATCTCCTGCTCGGCACCGGAGAGCACCACCGACTGCGCCGCGTTGACGGCGGCGAGGTCCAGCCGGCCGGTCAGCAGCGGGCGTACCTCGTCCTCGCTGGCCTGCACGGCGAGCATCGCACCGCCGGCCGGCAGCGCCTGCATCAGGGTGCCCCGGGCGGCGACCAGGGCGCACGCGTCGGACAGCGAGAGCATGCCGGCGGCGTACGCGGCGGCCAGCTCGCCGATCGAGTGTCCGGCGAGCCGGTCCGGACGGACCCCGACCGACTCCAGCAACCGCAGCATGGCGACCTCGACGGCGAACACCCCGGCCTGGGTGTAGGCGGTCTGGTCGAGCAGCGCGGCCTCGGCGCTGCCCGGCTCGGCGGCGAGCACCGTACCCAGCGGCGGGTCCAGACGCGTGTCGAACTCGCTGGTCACCTCGTGCAGCGCCGCCGCGAACACCGGGAACCGGGCCGCGAGCTGCCGTCCCATCCGGGGGTGCTGCGCGCCCTGGCCGGAGAAGACGAAGGCGAGGCCGCCGCTGCTGACCGTGCCGGTCACCGACTCGGCCTCCTCGACGCCGTCGACGAGTGCGACGAGCCCGAGCAGGAAGTCGCCCCGCTCCGCGCCGAGCAGCACGGCCCGGTGCTCCAACTGTGGCCGGAACACGGTGGAGTAGCCGATGTCGGCCGCTTCGTCGTCGGTGTCGTCGACATGGTTCAGCAGCCGCTCCGCCTGTGCCTGCAGTGCCTGGCGGGTACGGCCGGACAGCAGCCACGGCACCACCGGCGGCTCGCCGGCCCCACCATCGGCCCCACCATCGGCCCCACCGCCGGACTCACTGCCGGCCGCACTACCGCCGTCACCACCGGCGGTGACGGCGGCATCCTGCGGGTCTGCCTCCTCGATCACCAGATGGGCGTTGGTACCGCTGACGCCGAAGGACGAGACCGCGGCCCGGCGGGGCTGGCCGGTCCGCCGCCACGGCCGGTCCGTGGTCAGCAGCCGAACCTTCCCCGCAGCCCAGTCGACATGCGTCGACGGCTCGGTCACGTGCAGCGTCCGCGGCATCGTCGCGTACCGCATCGCCTGCACCATCTTGATCACTCCGGCGACCCCGGCGGCGGCCTGGGTGTGCCCGATGTTCGACTTGAGCGAGCCCAGCCAGAGCGGTTCGTCCCGGTCCTGCCCGTAGGTGGCGAGCAGGGCCTGCGCCTCGATCGGGTCGCCCAACGCCGTGCCGGTGCCGTGCGCCTCCACCACGTCGACGTCGCCCGGCCGCAGACCGGCGTTGGCCAACGCCTGGCGGATCACCCGCTGCTGGGCGGGTCCGTTCGGAGCGGTGAGCCCGTTGGACCGGCCGTCGGAGTTGACCGCCGAGCCCCGGATCACGGCGAGCACCGGGTGACCGTGCCGGCGGGCGTCGGAGAGTCGTTCCAGGACGAGGACCCCGGCGCCCTCCGCCCAGGCGGTGCCGTCGGCGTCGGTGGAGAAGGCCTTGCAGCGACCGTCGCGGGCCAGCCCGCGTTGGCGGCTGAACTCGACGAACGTCTCCGGGGTCGCCATCACCGTGACCCCGCCGGCCAGCGCCAGCGTGCACTCCCCGGTACGCAGCGACTGCGCCGCCCAGTGCATCGAGACCAGCGACGAGGAGCAGGCGGTGTCGACACTGACCGCCGGGCCTTCGAATCCGAAGTGGTGGGCCACCCGACCGGACACCACCGCGCCGGTGGAGCTGCTGGCCACGTAGTCGTGGTACTGGACACCGACGAAGACGCCGGTAGCGCTGCCCCGCAGGGACAACGGGTCGATGCCGGCCCGTTCGACGGCCTCCCACGAGGTCTCCAGCAGCAGCCGCTGCTGCGGGTCGACGGTCGGCGCCTCGCGAGGTGAGATGCCGAAGAAGCCGGCGTCGAAATCGGCGGCGTCGTAGAGGAATCCCCCGGTACGCACGTACGTGCTGCCAGGCCGTTCCCCGCTGGCGTCGTAGAGCTGGTCGATCTGCCAGCCACGGTCGGCGGGGAACTCGCCGATGGCGTCGACCCCGTCGGCGACGAGGGTCCACAACTGCTCCGGCGAGCTGACGCCGCCCGGGTAGCGGCAGGCCATCGCGACGATCGCGATCGGCTCGTCGGTGCCTGCCGAAGACGCGACGGCAAGGGCGCCTCCCGGCCGGCTCTCGCCGACGACGAGTTCGGCGCGCAGGTACTCGGCCACCGCGTTCGCCGTGGGATGGTCGAACACCAGGGTGGCCGGCAGCCGTAGCCCGGTCGCCGCGGTCAACGCGTTGCGCAACTCGACGGCGGTGAGCGAATCGAAGCCGAGCTGATGGAATTCACGGTCGGCGGCGACCGCCTCCGGTGATTCGTGTCCCAGCACGGTCGCGACGTGGGTACGGACCAGGTCGAGGAGCAGGTCCGCCCGTTCCCGCTCGGCGAGCTCTGCGAGGCGCGCGGCGAGTGCCCCGGTGCCGCCGCCCGCTGCCGGCCGGGTGAGCGGACCCACCAGCGAGCTGAAGACCGGCGGTACGCCGTCGCCGGCACGCAGCCGGGCCGGTTGCAGCGCCGCGGCGACGACGGCGGGCGCGGTGGCGGCGACGGCGGCGTCGAACAGCGCCAGCCCGGCGGGCACGGACAGCGGCAGTACCCCGCCGCGGGCCATTCGGGCACGGTCGGCCTCAGCGAGCGTTCCGGTCATACCGCCGTCGGTGTCCCACTGGCCCCAGGCCACGGAGACGGCGGGCAGCCCCGCCCGGTGCCGCCGGGCCGCCAGCGCGTCCAGAACCGAGTTGGCGGCGGCGTAGTTGGCCTGCCCCGGCGCGCCGAGCACCCCGGACAGGGAGGAGAACATCACGAACGCGGCCAGGTCCATCCCGGCGGTCAGCTCGTGCAGGTGCAGCGCCCCGGCGACCTTGGGCGCGAGTACGGCGTCGAGCCGGTGCGGGGTCATCGCGGTGACGACGCCGTCGGCGACCACCCCGGCGGCGTGCACGACGGCGGTCAGCGGCCGCCGGGCGGTGGTCTCTGTCAGCACGCGGGCCAGTGCGGCGCGGTCGGCCACGTCGCAGGCGACCACCCGGGCCCGGGCGCCGAGTTCGGCGAGTTCGGCGACGAGCGCGGCGGCTCCGGGGGTCTGGTCACCCTGGCGGCTCAGCAGCACCAGGTGCCGGACCGCGTACCGGTCGACCAGGTGTCGGGCCACGATGGCACCCAGCGATCCCGGCCCGCCGGTGATCAGTACGGTGCCGGCCGGGTCGAGCACCGGTCGAGCGTTGCCCGCCGCCGGAAGGTGGGCCAGCCGGGCCGCGTGTGCCGTGCCACCGCGTACGGCCACCTGTGGTTCCCCTGCGGCGAGCGCCGCCGCGACCGCCGCAGCGACGGTGTCGGCGTCGGCGGGGGTGTCGGCGTCGGCCGGCGTGTCGCCGGTGGCGGCCACGCCGCTGACGCCGGACGGGTCGGTGCGGTCCACCGGGTCCGCGTCGACCAGCAGGAACCGGTCCGGATGTTCGGCCTGGGCGGACCGTACCAGCCCCCAGACGGCCGCGCCGGCGAGATCACCGCCGGTGCCGGCGACCGGTACGGCGCCCCGGGTCACGACGGCCAGCCGGGTGCCGTTGTTGGTGGCGTCACCGAGCCAGTGCTGCAACGTCGCCAGCAACTGCCGGCAGTGCTCACGGATCGTGTCCGGGTCGTCGCCGCAGACCTCGTCGAGGCGGAGCAGGTGCACACCCTCGGCCGGGCGGTCACGGCCCGGGTCCGCGATCGGGACCCAGTCGAGCCGGTGCAGGTCGGCGGTCCGCGCCGGTGCCGCCGCGACGGCGGCGAGCGGCCGGAAGGTGACCGCTGTCGCGGTGGCGACGAGGTGGCCGGCATGGTCGAAGGCCGCCACGGCGTACGTGTCCGGTGAGGTCGGGGTGAACCTGACCCGCAGTTCGGCGGCGCCGGTGGCGTGCAGGGTGACGCCGGACCAGGAAAACGGCAACCGGGCGTGGCCCTGCCCGTCGCCCAGGTCGACGGCGAGTGCCTGGGTGGCGGCGTCGAGTACGGCAGGGTGCAGGCCGAAGCGGTCGGCGTCGCCGGGGTCGGGCAGCCGTACGTCGGCCCAGAGCCGGACACCCTGACGCCACACGGCGCGCAACCCGCGGAAGGCTGGCCCGTAGTCGAGACCGGCACCGGCCAGCGTGTCGTCGAGGGTGTCGATCGGGACCGGCTCCGCGCCGGCCGGTGGCCAGCTGGGCTCGGCCTCCGGCTGATCGGCCCCGGACGGGATCGGGGCGGTGGTGAGGTGACCGGTGGCGTGGCTGGTCCACGACCGCGCCGCGACGGCCTGCTCGGCCCGGGAGTGGATGCTGATCCGCCGGGCACCGGCCTGGTCGGGTTCACCGACGACGACCTGGATCCGTACGCCGCCGTGGGCCGGCAGCCGCATCGGAGCGTGCAGGGTGAGTTCGGCGATGTGGGCGCAACCGAGCTGGTCGGCGGCCCGGACGGCGAGCTCGACGAAGGCGGTGCCCGGCAGGATCACCTCGCCGTGGACCCGGTGTTCGGCCAGCCACGGGTGGGTGGCGGTGGACAAGCGCCCGGTGAGCACCGCGCCCTGGGTGTCGGCCACGACGGTGACGGCGGCGAGGAGGGGATGGTCGGCGGGGTCCAGCCCGACGGTCGCCAGATCTCCGGCCGGTGCCCGATCGTCCAACCAGTAGCGTTTGCGGTGGAACCGGCGGGTCGGCTGCGGCAGGTCGGTGTCGCCGGTGCCGCTTTCCCCGGCCGGCTCGGCCTGTTCCAGGATCAGGTGGGCGTTGGTGCCGCTGACGCCGAACGACGACACCCCGGCCCGACGTGGTTCGTCGGTACCCGGCCACGGCCGCGCCCGGGTCAACAGCCGCACCCCACCCGACGACCAGTCCACATGCGACGACGGCTCCGACACATGCAACGACCGCGGCAACACCCCCGCCCGCAACGCCATCACCATCTTGATCACACCACCCACACCCGCCGCCGCCTGCGCATGACCGATGTTCGACTTCAACGACCCCAACCACAACGGACGATCCGCGTCCCGACCCCGCCCGTACGTCGCCAGCAACGCCTGCGCCTCGATCGGATCCCCCAACCGGGTACCGGTACCGTGCGCCTCCACCACATCGACGTCCACCGTCGACAACCCCGCCGCCGTCAACGCCTGCCGGATCACCCGCTGCTGCGCCAGCCCGTTCGGCGCGGTCAGGCCGTTGGAGGCGCCGTCCTGGTTGACCGCCGATCCCCGGATGACGGCCAGAACGGGATGCCCGTTGCGCTGGGCGTCGGAGAGCCGTTCCAGCAGCAGGACACCGGCGCCCTCGGCCCAGCCGGTGCCGTCGGCGTCGTCGGAGAACGGTTTGCACCGCCCGTCCGATGCCAGACCACGTTGCTTGCTGAAGGCGACGAACGGGCCCGGAGTCGCCATGACCATCACGCCCCCGGCGAGCGCCATCGAGCATTCCCGCTGCCGCAGGGCCTGCGCGGCGACGTGCAGCGCCACCAGCGACGACGAACAGGCGGTGTCGATGGTCAACGCCGGGCCGGCCAGGCCGAAGGCGTACGAGATCCGGCTCGAGATGACCGAGGCCGCGTTGCCGGTGCTGAAGTACGCGGAGACGGCCTCCGTCGCGGCCGCCGACAAGTCGTCGTAGTAGTCCTGGGCACCGCTGCCGACGAACACGCCGACCTGCGCCCCGTCGAGCGAATCCGGGGCGAGCCCGGCCCGTTCGAAGGTCTCCCACGCCAGCTCCAGCATGATCCGTTGCTGCGGATCGGTGGCCAGGGCCTCCCGGGGCGACATTTCAAACAGTTCGGCGTCGAAGCCGGCCGGGTCGGCGAGGAAGCCACCCTCGCGGACGTGGCCGTCGGCCGGACCGTCCTCGTCACCGGTCGGCAGCGGACCGGTGGTCCAGCCACGGTCGGTGGGGAACGGGCCGATCGCGTCGACCTCGTCGACGACGAGCCGCCACAGCTCCTCCGGACTGGTGACGCCACCCGGGTAGCGGCAGGACATCGCCACGATCGCGATCGGGTCCCGGTCCGCCGACTCCACCTCGTGCAGTCGCCGGCGGGTCTGATGGAGCTCCGCGGTCACCCGCTTGAGGTACTGCAGCAGCTTACCGTCGTCGTCCATAGTGGCCATCAGCCCAGCTCCTTGTCGATGAAGTCGAAGACGTCATCGGCACTCGCTTCCGCGAGCCGATCAACGACCGTGGTGACGGCGGGTCCGTCGACGACTTCGGTCAATCTGCTCACCAGCGACTGCAGCCTGCCGGTGATGCGGGTGCGCGCGATCTCGTCCGGTGTGAGGGGTCCGGCCAGGGCTTCCAGCCGGTCCAGCGTGGCCAGCACCGGCTCCGCCTCGGAACCCGGTCCGCACAGTTCGTCACGCAGGTAGCTGGCCAGCGCCGCCGGGGTCGCGTGGTCGAACACGACGGTCGCCGGCAGCCGCAGGCCGGCGGCCACGCCGAGCCGGTCGCGGAAGTCGACGGCGCTGACCGAGTCGAAGCCGAGGTCCTTGAAGTTGGTGCCAGGGGCGACGTCGGTGGCGTCGCCGTGGCCGAGGACCGCGGCTGCCTGTGCCCGTACCAGATTCGACAGGACCTGCAACTGGTCGCCGTCGTCGAGTCCGGCGAGCTGGACCACGAGCGTGCCGGCCTCGGCCGGGTCGACCGGCTGCCCCAATCCGGCGGTCGGCGGCAGCAGTCCGGCGACCAGCGGTCGGGGCCGGGCAAGCGTGTGGATCGGTCCGAACCTCGCCCAGTCGACGTCGGCCACCACCAGTGCGGCCTCCTCCCCGCCGGCTTCGACGAGCCGACCGGCGGCCAACCGTGGGTCGAGCTCACGGATGCCGAGTTGCCGCAGATGGGCGCTGGCCGTCTCGTCCACCATGCCGCCACCGGCCCAGGGCCCCCAGGCGATGGCAGTGGCCGGTCTACCGGCAGCCCTGCGGCGTACCGCGAACGCGTCGAGGAAGGCGTTCGCGGCGGCGTACCCGGGCTGTTGGGCGCTGCCCCAGATCGCCGCGCCGGAGGTGAACAGCACGAAGGCGTCCAGCGGCAGGTGTGCGGTCAGCTCGTCCAGATGCACCGCGCCGGAGATCTTCGCCGCTCCGGCGGCGGCGAAATCGGCGACGGTGAGCTGGGTGAGCGGCCGCTGCCCGTGCAGCGTGCCGGCCGCGTGGACCACCGCGGTCAGCGGCGGTACGGCCGGCAGCCCGTCGAGCAGCCGCCGCAGTGCCGCCCGGTCGGTGACGTCGCAGGCCACGATGCTCACCTCGACGCCGAGTGCGCGGATCTCGGCGGCCAGGTCCGCAGCGCCGGCCGCCTCCGGTCCACGCCGACTGGTCAACACCAGGTGCTCGGCGCCGTGCTCGGCGAGCCACCGTGCCACGTGCCGGCCGACGCCCCCGGTGCCGCCGGTGACCAGGACCGTGCCGCGTGGTCGCCATTCGGCGGTGCCGGGGTCACGCCCGGCACGCACCATCCGACGGGCGAAGGTGGCCGCCGGCCGGATCGCGAGCTGATCCTCCGGGCCGCCGGCCCGCAGCACCGCCACGCACCGGGCGACCGCTTCCCGGTCGGGCTGGGCGGGCAGGTCGATCAGACCGCCCCAGGTGTCCGGCTGGTCGATCGCCAGTCCGACACCCAGACCCCAGATCGCCGCCTGGTGCGGGTCGGCCGGGAGGTCGAACCGGTCCACCGCTACCGCCTGACGGGTGACACACCACAGGCGTGCCTCGATCCCGGCGTCGGCCAGTGCCTGGCAGAGCAGGACGGTTCCCCGGCTGCCACCGGTCAGGGTGGGGTGTGCCGGATCGGGGTCGTTGTGCGACGCGAGCAGGCTGAGCACGCCGTGCGGCGGGGCGGCGGCGGCGAGTGTGGTGAGCCGTGCGGCCAGGCTCTCCCGGTCACCGTCACCGACCTCGACGGTACGGACTCTGACGCCGTCGGTGGCGAGTTCGGCGACGAGCGCGTCGGACCAGGGATACCCGGCCGGTACGGCGACCAGCCAGTTCTCCTGACCCGGTCCGGGCGGGTCGAGCCGGCCCGGCGGGTCCGCCACCGGCTGCCAGCGCACCCGGTAGCGCCAGGAGTCGACCGGGGTCGGCTGATCCCCGCTGCCGCCCGGCTGTGCGGCGTCGGCCGGCTGTGCGGTGCCGGCCGTCGGTGCGGTGTCCGTCGACTGTTTCCCGGCCGCCGGCCCTGCCGGTGGCTCCGTCTGCGGCGTGTACGGGGCCGGCACCCACCAGAAACGTTGCCGTTCGAACGGATACGTCGGCAGTTCGACCGGCTCCGGCGTACCCCCCAGCACCGCCGACCAGTCCGGGGTGATGCCCCGCACGTGCAGTTCGGCCACGGCCCGCTGCAGGGTTTCCGGCTCGGGCCGGCCCCGGCGCAGCAGCGGCACCACCCGGACGTCAGGACTGGCGCCCAGGCAGCCGCGCATCGGACCGGTCAGCGCCGCGTCCGGCCCGATCTCGACGAAGGTGGTCGCGCCCAGCTCACGCAGCGCGGTCACGGCGTCGGCGAACCGCACCGGCTGACGGATCTGACTCGCCCAGTACTGCGCGGTCGCCAGCTGTGCCGACGCCGGCCGACCGGTGGCGGTGGACACGACCGGCAGTTGGGGCGGACGGAGGTCGAGAGTGGCCACGGCGGCCTGGAACTCGTCGAGCACCGGGTCCATCAACGGCGAATGGAACGCGTGCGACACCCGCAGCCAGATGACCTGCCGGCCGTCGGCGGCGAGCCGCTCGGTCACGGCGGTCACCGCCTCGCGTGGGCCGGACACGACCGCCGAGTCGGGGGTGTTCACCGCGGCGATCGCCGCCCCGCCGGTGAGCAGCGGGGTCACCTCGGATTCCGGCGCCTGGACCACCGCCATCGCGCCACCGGCAGGCAGCTTCTGCATCAGCGTTCCCCGGGTGACCACCAGCCGGCACGCGTCGTCGAGGGAGAGGACCCCGGCGGTGTACGCCGCGCTGATCTCGCCGACGGAGTGGCCGGCCAGCAGTTGGGGCCGGATCCCCCAGGCGGCGAGCAGCCGGATCAGCGCCACCTCGACGGCGAAGAGCCCGGCCTGGGCGTACACCGTCTGGTTGAGCGCCTGCTCGTCGCCGCCGTCGACGACCTGACGCAGCGGCCGGGGCAGCTGGGTGTCCAGCCGGTCGCAGACGTCGTCCCATGCCTGCGCGAAGGGCGGGTAGGCGGCGGCCAACTCGCGCCCCATCGCCAGCCGCTGCGCGCCCTGGCCGGTACAGACGAACGCGAGCTTGCCCGGCGCGGCGGACCCGGTGGCCACCGAGGCCGCCGTTGACGCGCGGGCCACAGCGGTCAGCCCGTCGACCGCCGCCGCCCGGTCGGCGGCGAGCACCACCGCCCGGTGTGGCAGGGCGGCGCGACCGGTGGCGAGCGTGCCGCAGATGTCGGACAGCGCTTCGTCGCCAGCGACCACCGGCAGCAGCCGCCGGGCCTGGCTGCGCAGCGCGGCGGCGGTCCGGGCGGACAGGACCAGGGGCAGCAGCGGGCCGGCGGTGCTCGGCGGTGCCGCTGGTGACGCCGACGGTGCTTCCTCGATGATCAGGTGGGCGTTGGTGCCGCCGAAGCCGAACGACGACACGCCTGCCCGACGCGGTTGGCCGTTCACCGGCCACTTGCGGGCCTCGGTGAGCAGTTCGACGTTGCCGGCCGACCAGTCCACCTGCGGGGTCGGGCGGTCGACGTGCAGGGTCCGCGGCAGCATCGAGTGCCGCATCGCCTGTACCATCTTGATGATCCCGGCCACCCCGGCGGCCGCCTGAGGATGCCCGAGGTTGGACTTGATGGAGCCGAGCCACAACGGTTGTTCGCGGTGCTGGCCGTAGGTGGCGAGCAGGGCCTGCGCCTCGATCGGGTCACCGAGCGTGGTGCCGGTGCCGTGGGCTTCGACCACGGCGACGTCGGACTCCCGCAGCCCGGCGTCACGCAGCGCCCGGCGGATCACCCGCTGCTGCGCGGGACCGTTCGGCGCGGACATGCCGTTGGAGGCCCCGTCGGAGTTGACCGCGCTGCCACGCAGCACCGCCAGCACCGGGTGCCGGTTGCGCCGGGCGTCGGACAACCGCTCCAGCAGCAGCAACCCGGCCCCTTCGGACCACGCCGCGCCGTCGGCCGCGGCGGCGAAGGACTTGCACCGCCCGTCCGGCGCGAGTGCCCGCTGCCGGCTGAAGTCGACGAACAGCTCCGGGGTGCCCATCACCGTGACACCGCCGGCGTACGCGAGGGTGCACTCGCCCCGGCGTAGCGACCCCATCGCCTGGTGCACCGCGACCAGCGAGGACGAGCAGGCGGTGTCCACGGTGACCGCCGGTCCCTCCAACCCCAGGTTGTAGGCGATCTGACCGGACACGAGGCTGCCGGTGGGGCCGCCACCGGCGTAGTCGTGGTACATCACTCCGACGAAGACGCCGGTGGACGTGCCGGCGAGCGAGGTCGGGTCGACGCCGGCCCGCTCCGCCGTCTCCCAGGCCACCTCCAGCAGCAGCCGCCGCTGAGGGTCGGCTCGCATCGCTTCCCGAGGGCTGATGCCGAAGAACGCCGCGTCGAACTCGGCCGCGTCGTAGAGGAACCCGCCGTGGCGTACGTAGCTGCGACCCGGCTGACCCGGCTGCGGGTGGTACAGCTGCTCGACGTCCCAGCCCCGGTCCGTGGGGAACTCCCCGATCGCGTCCACCTCGTCGGCGACCAGCCGCCACAGGCCCTCAGGTGAACGCACCCCACCGGGATAGCGGCAGCCCATCGCCACGATGGCGATCGGTTCCTGGTCACGTGCCTCGGCCGCGCGCAACTGCTGTCGGGTCTGCTGTAGCTCGCTGGTGGCGCGCCGCAGGTAGTCACGCAGCTCGTCGGCGGTCGCCATGGTCACTCACCCCCGTCCAGTCACGCCGAACTCGGTGTCGAGCGCGGCGAACAGCTCCTCGTCGCTGGCGGTACCCAGGTCCGGTGCCGCCGGCTGGCCGGCCGCCCCGCTGGCACGCCAACTGCGCAGCAGCGCCTCCAACCGGTCGGTGACCGCCTCCCGGTCGCTGACGGTCCCGCTGGCCGCCGTCAGCGTGGTCGCCAGCCGGTCGACCTCGTCCAGCAGTGGTTTCACCGGGTCCGTGGACGTCTCCAACTGCTGGGCCAGGTGCCGGGCGACGGCGACGGCGGTCGGCTGGTCGAAGACCAGTGACGCCGCCAGTGACAGCCCGGTCGCCGCCGCCAGGGCGTTGCGCAGTTCGACCGCGGCGAGCGAGTCGAAGCCCATGTCCTGGAAGGCGCGGTGCGGGTCCACCGCGTCCGGCCGATCGTGCCCGAGTGCGGTGGCGACGTGCCGGGTGACCAGAGCGAGCAATTGCTCGTCGCGTTGCGCGGGCGGCAGGTGGTGCAGCCGTAGCGTCGGCCCGGATCCGGCTGCGGGAGTCGTGCTGCGACTGACCCGCCGGGTCGGGCCGGCGACGCCGCGCAGCAGGGCGGGCAGGTCGTCGGCTGCCCGCTCGCGCAGCGCGACCGGATCGATCCGCAGCGGCGCCAGGCACGGCTCGGCACCGCGCAGCGCGGCGTCGAACAGGGCGAGCGCCCGGTCCACTGGCAACGCGGGCACCCCGAGTCGGTCCAGCCGTTGGCGGGCCGGCTCGTCGAGGCCGCCCGCCATGCCGGCCGGACCCGCCCAGGCTCCCCAGGCCAACGCCAACGCGGAAAGGCCGGTGGCCCGCCGGTGGGCGGCGAGGGCGTCGAGGAAGACGTTGGCGGCGGCATAGCCGCTCTGCCCCGCCGGCAGGACCAGGCCGCCGGCGGAGGAGAACAGGACGAACGCGGCCAGCTCGCGGTCACGGGTCAGTTCGTGCAGGTGCCACGCGGCATCTACTTTGGGGCGTAGGACCACGTCGACCTGGTCGGGTCGTTGGGTGACGATCAGCCCGCCGTCGGCGACTCCGGCGGCGTGCACCACCGCGCTCAGCGGGTGCGCGTCGGGAACACTGGCGAGCAGGGTGGCGAGCTCATCCCGATCGGCGGTGTCACAGGCGACCAGCCGTACCTGCGCGCCGAGCGCGGTGAGGTCGGCCCGCAGCTGCTGGGCACCCGCGGCCGCAGGTCCGCGTCGACTGGCCAGCAGCAACCGGCGTACGCCATGTTCGGTGACCAGGTGCCGGGCCAGCAGGGCGCCGAGCCCTCCGGTACCTCCGGTGACCAGGACGGTGCCGGCGCCGAACGCCGGCTGGCGCCCGTGCCCGGTGGGCACTTCCACCCGGCGCAGGCGAGGTACCCACGCCGCACCGGAGCGCAGCGCCACCTCGGGTTCGCCGGCGCTCGCTGCGGCGGCGACCTCCGCCATGGTCGTGGTGTCGTCGACGTCGACCAGGCAGAACCGTCCGGGATGTTCGGCGGCGGCGGCCCGGACCAGGCCCCAGAGTGGAGCGGCCACCATGTCCAGGTCCGTGTCGGCGGCCGCAGCAGCAGCCGTTGCCGTTGCCGGTTCGACCATGGCCGCTTCGCGGGTCACGACCGCGAGCCGGGAGGCGGCGAACCGCTCGTCGGCGAGCCAGGTGCGCAGGTCGGTGAGCACCTGGTGGATCAGCTCGCGGACAGCGGCTGGCACGTCGGGCACCGCCGGCGCATCGGCGTAGCGCAGCACGACCTGTGGTACCGGTCGACCGTCGTCCAGTGCGGCCGACAGCGCCGCCAGGTCGGTGACGTGCACCGCCGTCCCGGACGCGTCGACCGGTCCGGTCGCGGGCCCTCCGACGGTCACCGCGGGCGGTGCGGTCGCGGCGTCGAGCGTGAGACGGTCCCAGCCGATGCGGTACAGGGCCCCGGTCGTGGAGTCCACTTCGGCGGTGTCGACCGACGTGGGCCGGGCGAGCAGCGAGCCGACGGTGAGCACCGGTTCGCCGTCGGCGGCGGTGAGGGTGACGGACAGGGAACCGTCGGCCAGGTGCCGTACCCGGGCCTGCGCTGCGGCCGCCCCCGCCGTGTGCAACGCGACGTTGGTCCAGGCGAACGGCAGCCAGGCGTGGCCGTCGCCGGGCGCACCCCGCTCACCGGCTATCGCCGCGTGCAGGGCGCTGTCGAGCAGGGCGGGGTGGATCCCGAACCGGGTCGCGTCGGTGTGCTCGTGTTCGGGCACGGCGACCTCGGCGAACACCTCGTCGTCACGACGCCACGCGGCACGTGTCGCGCGGAACGCCGGCCCGTACTCGTAGCCGAGGTCGGCGAGTTCGTCGTACAGCTCGTCGACGGGCACGGTGCTGGCGCCGGCCGGCGGCCACGGAGCCCGCGGCCCGGTTGCGGCCAGGTTGGCAGCGCCGAGCAGGCCGCTGGCGTGGCGCTGCCATGGCTGGTCGGCCGCGTCGGTACGGGAGTACACCGCGACGGGGCGCCGGCCGGACTCGTCGAGGGCCCGGACGACGACGTGGACGGCGACCGTGCCGTGCTCAGGCAGCACCAGCGGACGTTCGCAGATCAGCTCGTCGATTCCGCTGGTTCCCGCCTGGTCACCGGCCCGGATGGCGAGCTCGACGAAGGCGGTGCCGGGCACCAGGACCCGACCGTGCACCACGTGGTCGGCCAGCCAGGGTTGCGCGTCGACGCTGAGGCGGCCGGTGAGATGGATCTCGCCGGAGTCGGGGGATTCGACGAGTGCCCCGATCATGGGATGTCCGGCGCCGGTGAGGCCGGCCGCGGCGAGGGTGTCGGTCAGCGGGAGCCGCCAGAAGCGTTCATGCTGGAACTCGCGGGTGGCCACCGCAGCGGTGTCGGCGGGGCTGTCGGGCGCCTGTTCCAGGATCACGTGGGCGTTGGTGCCGCTGAAGCCGAACGACGACACCCCGGCCCGACGCGGCCCACCCCTGTCCGGCCACGGCCGCGCCATGGTCAACAGCCGCACCCCACCCGACGACCAGTCCACATGCGATGACGGCTCCGACACATGCAACGACCGCGGCAGCACCCCCGCCCGCAACGCCATCACCATCTTGATCACACCGCCCACACCCGCCGCCGCCTGCGCATGACCGATGTTCGACTTCAACGACCCCAACCACAACGGACGATCCGCGTCCCGACCCCGCCCGTACGTCGCCAACAACGCCTGCGCCTCGATCGGATCCCCCAACCGGGTGCCCGTACCGTGCGCCTCCACCACATCGACGTCCACCGTCGACAACCCCGCCGCCGTCAACGCCTGCCGGATCACCCGCTGCTGCGCCGGACCGTTGGGCGCGGACATCCCGCTGCTGGCACCGTCCGAACCGGTCGCGCTGCCGCGCACCACCGCGAGGATCCGTCGACCGTTGCGCTGGGCGTCGCAGAGCCGTTCGACGGCGAGGACGCCGACCCCCTCGGCCCAGCCGGTGCCGTCGGCGTCGTCGGAGAACGGTTTGCACCGCCCGTCCGGCGCCAACCCACGCTGCCGACTGAAGTCGACGAAGACCTCCGGGGTGGACATCACCGTCACCCCGCCGGCCAGGGCCAGCTCGCACTCACCCGAACGCAACGCGTTGACCGCCAGATGCAACGCCACCAACGACGACGAACACGCCGTGTCCACCGCGACCGCCGGCCCCTCCAGACCCAGGTGGTACGCCACCCGACCGGAGACCGCGCTGCCCAGCCCGCTGCTTTCGGGGTAGTCGTGGTGCATCACCCCGGCGTAGACACCGGTACGACTACCCGCCAACGACGCCGGCTCCACCCCCGCCCGCCGCAACGCCTCCCACGACACCTCAAGAAACAACCGCTGCTGCGGATCCATCTCCCGCGCCTCACGCGGACCCACCCCGAAGAACCCCGCATCGAACCCCGCCGCGTCATACAGGAACCCACCACGACGCACATACGACCGCCCCACCCGACCCGGCCGAGGATCGAACAACGCCTCCGTGTCCCACCCCCGGTCCACCGGAAACTCACCAGTCGCATCCCCCTCACCCACCACCAGATCCCACAACCCCTCCGGCGAGACCACCCCACCGGGGAACCGGCACGCCATCCCCACGATCGCGATCGGTTCCCGGTCCCGCTGCTCGGCCGCGTCCAGCCGCCGACGCGTCTCCTTGAGCTCGGCGGTGGCGCGACGCAGATAGTCGAGCAACCGCGAATCATCGGCGGCCATCGCCGTCTCCCTTCGCCCGTGCCCCGGCGATCTCCTCGACGTCGGGCACGATGTCGCGCGGGCTGGGCGTGGCGAGCATCTCCTTGCGCAACTGCGTGGCGGCGTCGGTGAACGACGGCTCGTCGAGCACTCTGGCGAGCTGGGCCACGAGATTGCCGGGTTCGGCGACCAGCGCCGCGCCCCGGGCCGCCATCTCGCGCATGATGCCGGCCTCGCCCCAGATGTTCCCGGGCATTCCCACCTGCGGTACGCCGTGCACGACAGCGGCGTTGACCGTACCCATGCCACCGAGATGAACCACCGCCGCGCAGGTCGGCAGCAGCGCGTTGAGCGGGACGTAGTCGAACAGCCGCACGTTGTCCGGGATCGGCGTGCCCGGTGGGATCTGGCTGGCGTTGAGGGTGGCGATCACCTCGACATCGAGGTCGGCGATCGCGGAGAGCAGACCGGCGGCACCGCTGTCGTCGGATTCGGCCGGGCCGAGCGCGCGCCGGGTCTGGCCCAGCGTGAGGCACACCCGCCGCCGCTTGGGCTTGCGGCGCAACCAGGCGGGGATCACACTCGGCCCGCTGTAGGGAACGTGCCGCACTGGCCGGTAGTCGACGTCGGCGCGCACCCGCAGGCAGGTGGGAATCGGCTCCAGGGTGGCCTGGCCGACCACCATCTCCTCGTCGAACTCGCGGCCGTAGCGGGCCAGCTTGCCGCCGAGGTAGTCGGCCAGCGGGTCGTCGGCGGCCGCCGCCGGATCGTCGCGGACCAGGTCGAGGAAGATCGCCCGCATTCGGGCCCAGTGGTCGGGTGCGGGGATGATGCGTACGTGCGGCAGGTCCGCCGCCCGGGCCATCACCGGCGCGGCGTAGTTGTGGGCGTCCCACAACACCAGGTCCGGCCGCCAGACCCGGGCGAAGTCCACCAGGTCGGACAGCATCGAGTCGCCCGCCATGTACTCACAGACCACCGAGGTGTACGCCCGGAACACCTCCCGCACGTACGGCAGGGTGAGCGTGGCCGGGTCGGTCTCGGTGATGTCGACGCCGAGCCCGTACGGGGTGTCCGAGGTGTCCAGGTTGCCACGGGCGGTCGGCAGCTCCTCGCCCACCGCCACCGCGGTCAGACCGGTCCGCTTGGTCTCCTCGATGAGATTGGGCTGAGTGGCGACGCACACCTCGTGGCCCGCCGCGCGCAGCGCCCAGGCGGTCGGCACGAGGTTGTACAGGTGCGAGTTGACGGCGGAGGTGGTCACCAGGACACGCATTGCCTTCTCCTGTTGCGTTCGATTGAGCGGACGGTCAGGCGGCCGCGTACACGGTGCGGTACCAGTCGACCGTCTGGTCCAGCCCTTCCCGCAGCGACCTCGGAGTGAAGTCGATGATCTCGTTGAGCTTGGTGACGTCGAGGGTCCGGCTGGGCCGGCCGCCGGAGCGGCTCAGGTCGGTGCGGATCCGTTCAGGCCGGCCGAGCGCGGCGCAGATCGTCCGGGCGAGTTCGAGCACCGAGACCGTTTCGGTCGTGCCGATGTTCATCGTGTGGTACTTGTTCACCTCGACCATGCCGAGAATCGCCCGGACCAGATCGGCGGCGTACATGTAGGTCCTGGTCTGGCTGCCGTCGCCCCAGATCTCGATCTCCTGACCGGCGAGGACCTTGGCGAACATGCTGGGTACCACCCGGTCGGTGTCCGGCTCGAAGTTGTCCCGCGGGCCGTACACGCTGGTGAGCCGGGGCAGGAAGATGTTCATTCCGTACTCCGCCCGGTACGCCTCGGCGAGGATCTCGGCGTAGTTCTTGGACAGGTAGTAGCCGTCGCGGGAGTAGTTCATCCGCTGCCGGAAGTCGTCCTCCTCAGGGATCGGGTCCCTCGTCGGCGACAGGTAGATGTCGCTGGAGCTGATCAGCACGACATCGGCGACGGTGCTCCGGCGAGCACAGTTGAGCACGTTGGACACCGAGCGCATGTTGGCGTCGAGGATGTGCGCGGGCCGGTCCAGGCGGACGTCCATCGGCCCGGACACCACCGCGCAGTGGACGACCGCGTCGACCGGCCCGGACAGCCCGGCGAACAGCTCCGCCAGTTGCGCCTCGTCGTGCAGATCGAGTCGCACCGGCCGCACATCGGCCGGCAGTTGACGCAGCACCCGCCGGTTGTCCCGCCGGTACGGCAGGGTCACAGTGGCGCCGGCGGCGACGAGTTCCTCCGCGAAGTGCGAGCCGATCAGGCCGAGCCCACCGGTGACGACGACGTTCTTGCCTGCCCAGTAGTTCCTTGCCACGGTAATCCTCTCCGTCGATCCGGCCGGTGCCGGGCGGTCAGCCGTTCCAGCTCCGGCACGATGTCGTGCGGGCTGGGGGTGGCCCGCAGGTCGTCGCGGAGCCGGCCGGCGTTGCGGGTGAAGGTCACGTCGGTGAGTAGCCGGTCGACCCGGTTACGCAGCGCGTCGACCGAGAGCTTGCTTTTCAACCCGTCACCGGCGAGCCGGTAGGGGTCCACGTACAGGCCGGCACCCTGGGTTTCCAGGTGCTCGCCGAACCCCATCTCGTCCCAGTAGCGGCCCGGCACGATGAGGTTCCGGACGCCGTGCACCAGGGCGTTGCCCAGGGTGCCGAATCCTCCGTGGTGGATGATGACCGAGCAGGTCGGTAGCAGTTCGTTCAGCGGGACGAAGTCGACCACCCGCACGTTGTCCGGCAGGGTGCCGACCGAGTCCAGCTGGGCGGTGTCCAGCGTGGCGATCAGCTCGACGTCGAGGCTCGCGACCGCCTCGATCAGCTCGTCGATGGCGAACAGATCACCACCCAGGCTCTCCCGGGCGGTCATGCCGAGGGTCAGGCACACCCGGGGCCGTCGTGGCGGCTCGTACACCCACGACGGGGCCGTGGTCGGACCGTTGTACGGCACGTAGCGCACCGGCAGATAGGGCAGATCGACCGGGAACCGCATCCACGACGGCGTCGGATCGATCGTCCACTGGCCGGTCATCAGCTCACCGGCGGTACCCGGCTCCAGCTCGCAGCCGAACCGGGACAGCCGGCTGACCAGCCAGTCGCCGACCAGGTCGTCCCGGCGTTCCGGCGGCTGCTGGGCGAGCAGCTCGGCGTAGCGCAGATACATCCGGCCGATGTGGTCCAGGCCGAAGAGCATCCGGGCGTGCGCCGCGCCGCACGCCCGGGCCGCGATCGGGCCGACGTAGCTGAGCGCGTCCCAGATCACCAGGTCGGGCTGCCAGTGGCGGGCGAAGTCGACCAGCCCGTCGAGCATCGACCGGTTCCCGGTGAGGTGTTCGTAGTGCAGGGAGCAGCCGACGGTGAAGGCACCGAGGACGTACTCCCAGGTGAGCTGGTCGGCCCGGGTCTCGGTCATGCCCGCGTTGATGCTCTGCCAGGTACCGGCGCTGGTGACGTGGTCGCCGCGGGCGGCCGCCTCGGCCGGCTCGACCTCGACGGTCTCGTCACCCACCGCCGCCACCGGCAACCCGGTACGGGCGACGGCGTCCAGGATCTCCGGCTGGGTCGCGACACACACCTCATGGCCGGCCGCCCGCAACGCCCACGCCAGCGGCACCATGTTGTAGAAGTGCGTCTTCGCCCCATAGACCGCGAACATCACGCGCATCGAGGTTCCCAACCGGTACGGTGGTCGATCGTGGAGGTAGGTGGTCGGTCTAGCTGCCGGCGCCGACCGGGGCGTCCCAGTCGATCCGGTGCCCGTACAGCCAGCTCATGTGTTCCAGGTCCTTCTCCGCGGCCTTCTGGTTGAACGCGATCGGCAGGAACAGGTCCCGGAAGACCCGCCCGACGCGTCCGTTGACCGCGATGGACCGGCTCGCCTCCCGACCGAACTCGACGACCTTCTCCACCCGGGGCCGGCGGATCTGCTCGTAGCGCGCGAGCGCGTCGGCGGTGTTCGGCACGTCGCGCAGGCAGCGGCCGAGTTCGACCGCGTCCTCGATTGCCATCGACACGCCCTGCCCGCCGGACGGCGACACCGCGTGGCAGGCGTCGCCGATGATCACCATCCGCTCGTTGCGCCAGGTCGGCACGGTCGGCAGGTCGTAGATCGGCCGGGGTGGGGTGATCTCCTCGGTGGCGTTGATGATGTCGATCGCGGCGCTGTCGTCGGCGGCGAACATGTCGAGCAGCTGGGCACGCCACTGCTGCGGGGCGAGCGCCGACAGCGTCTCCTTGGTGGGCTCCTCCGGCCAGGTCGGCGCGGCGTACCACCAGATGTCGCCGTTGGTGTGGTGGATGTAGCAGAAGAAGCTGCGCTTGCCGAGGTACATGAACTCGGTGCCCGGTTCGCCGGGGACGTCGACACCTCGGGCGTACCCGCTGGTGGTGACCATGCCGCCGAACCGCAGCGGCACGTCGCCGCCGTTGATCAGGCGGCGGACCACCGAGTTCGCGCCGTCCGCGCCGATCAGCAGGTCGCCCCGGGCCTCACTGCCGTCGGAGAAGTACGCGACGACACCGTCGGCGGTGACCTTGGCGTCGGTCAGTCGCCTGCCGAACTCGATCTGGATGCCGCGCCCGATCGCCTCGCCGCGCAGCGCGTTGTACAGATCGGACCGGGTGATGGCCCGGGCCACGGTGCCGTCCGGCAGCGGGTTGCCGTTGGGCACCTCGGCCAGTACCCGGCCGCTTCCCAGGTGGTAGCGGTACATGGGGATGTCGAACCCGGCGGCGAGGTGGTCGACTCCAAGTTGCAGCAGAGCGTGGTACCCGTTGACGGCGAGCACGAGGTTCGCCCCGATGCCGTCGGCGGTCCGGTCGTACGCCTCGTACACGACCGGTTTGATACCGGCCTTCGCCAGCGCGATCGCGCTGATCGGTCCTGCCACACCGCCGCCGATGATCAGTGCAGTGGTCATCACGGTCTCCGTCCTGCGGTTCTCGGTGGACAGCCAGGACGCTGTCCGTGCAGCGGCTCAGTAAGACGAGAAGGCTGCGTCGCCAGTGTGTCGACCACCCGGCGACGGCACAGCCCCTAGCCGCCCCGGTCACCGGTGCGACCCGTAAGGGGTTGACGGTAGGGGTGTGCGGCGACGTAGACAGATGTCGCCTTGATGGTGCTGTCCACGACAGCGCCGGCGGATTCGGCGACGGTGATGCTCGCGCAAGCCCGACGACAGAGGTGTGGGATGGACTACGTAAGGCTCGGCCGGACCGCGTTGTCGGTGAGCCCGTTGTGCCTCGGCACACTCAACTTCGGTGTCCGCACCAGTGTCGACGAGGCGTACGACCTCATGGACGCGGCGCTGAGTCAGGGAATCAACTTCTTCGACACCGCGAACCACTACGGCTGGCAGGTACACCGGGGACTGACCGAGGAGATCATCGGCGACTGGTTCGCCAAGGGCGGCGGGCGGCGCGAGAAGGTGGTGCTCGGCAGCAAGGTGTGCAACTCGATGAGCGACTGGCCCAACGACCGCGGCCTGTCGATGCGCCACATCATCGCCGCCTGCGACGACTCGCTACGGCGGCTGAGGACCGACTGGATCGACGTGTACCAGATGCACCACGCCGATCCGCACGCCTCCTGGGAAGAGGTGTGGCAGGCGATGGAGCTGCTCGTCCAGCAGGGCAAGGTCCGCTACGTCGGCTCGTCGAACTTCACCGGATGGAGCCTGGCCGCCGGGCAGGAACGTGCCCGGGCCCGGAACAACCTCGGCCTGGTGTCCGAGCAGTGCCTGTACAACCTGGTGAATCGGCAACCCGAGCTGGAGATCGTGCCGGCCGCCCAGGCGTACCAGATCGGGGTGCTGGCCTGTTCCCCGCTGCACGGCGGGCTGCTCGGCGGCGGGCTGCGCAAGCTCGCCGACGGCACCGCGGTCAAGACGGCACAGGGCCGGGCGATGGTCGCGATCGAAACACGGCGGGCGGACATCGCCGCGTACGAAAGTATCTGTGCACGAGCCGGATTCGACCCGGCGGAGCTGGCCCAGGCGTGGTTGCTGCACCGACCCGGAGTCACCGCGGTGGTCACCGGGCCACGCACGATGGCCCATCTGGACGCGGCCATCCACGCGCTGAAACTCGAACTCGACGACAACCTGCTCGCCGAGCTGGACCGGATCTTCCCGCCGATGGTCAGCCAGATCCCCCAGGCGTGGTGACCACTGTGACCAGACACCAGATCGACCCCCGGAAGGTCAGCGAGAGCGATCTCGCCCGCCACCTGCTCGCCGCCCGTGGCATCCAGTGGATGCGCGGCAACCGCGGCGACCCGTACGCGCTGATCCTGCGCGCCCAGGGAATCGATCCGCGTCGGCTGTTCCCGGCGTTGCGCGGCGCCCCGGCGCTACGCCAGAGCGAGACAGACGTCTGGGTCACCGTCGACCACGCCGCCGGCGCGTCGGTCCTGGCCGACGCGCGGCTGAAGCTGCGCGACCGGTCGGCCGACCGACGCCGCAAGCGGATCTTCTCGATCGACTCGCGCACTAGCCTCAAGCATGTGCTCTCGGTCGACGACGGCGTCTGCAGCCCGGAACGCGCCGACCAGGACCGGCTGGCCGCCCTCACCGCCGCGGCGATCGGGCCGCAGGCCATGCAGCGGCGACGTGACGACGTGACCCGGGTGTTCCGTGACGCGGTCAAGCGGTCCGGCGACCGGTTCGACCTGATGCGGGACTTCGCCCGGGTGGCGGTCGCCGACGTCCTCGGTGACCTGCTCGGCGTGCCCGAGGCGCAGCGGGACCGGTTCGCCGCCGCGCTGACCGGTGCCGGGTTCGCGTTGGACGCCGCGCTGTGCCCGCCGACGCTGGGCATGACCCGCACGCTGGTCGAGTCGTTCGACGCGCTGCGGGACCTGATCACCGCGCTGGTGGAGGTCCGCAGCGCCGCCGGGGCCGGCGGCGGTGTCCCGGACGGTACGGCCGATGGCGACGTGATCGGTACCGTGCTGACCGCCGGCGGTACGCCCGACGACGCGGTGGCCGCCGGGCTGATCACCGCCGTCGTGGGTGCGGAGATCACCGCGAACCTGATCGGCGCGGCGGCGTGCGCCCTGCTCGACGATCCGGGGCAGTGGCGGATGCTGTGTGACGACCCCGACCGGGCCGTCGCCGCCGTCGAGGAGACGCTGCGCCACGACCCGCCGGTACGGATCGAGAGCCGGATCGCGGCCGAGGCCGTCGAGATCGCCGGGCAGTCCGTGCCGGCTGGTGACCAGGTCGTCGTCCTGGTCGATGGCGCCAACCGCGACCCCGACGTGTTCACCGAACCCGACCGGTTCGCCATCGACCGGCCGCCGGCGTCGTCGGGCCATCTGTCCCTTTCGGCGGGCACCAGCAGCGCGCTCGTCGCCGCACCCGCACGGCTACTCGCCGAGGTGGCGTTGCGCACCCTCGCCACCCACGCTGCCGGGCTCCGCCCGGCGGGCGAGGTCGTGCGTCGTATGAGGTCTCCGGTCGTGCGCGGCATCGCGCGCTGCCCGGTTGAGGTCTGACCAGACAAGCAAAGGTGGGTGGAGCGCCCTATGTCCACGTTGGTGTGGGACTACCTGGCGGAGTACGAGAACGAGCGCGAGGACATCCTCGACGCGGTCGACCAGGTGTTCCGATCGGGCAAACTCGTCCTCGGCAAGAGCGTGCTCGGTTTCGAATCGGAGTTCGCCGCTTATCACGGGGCGGCGCACTGCGTCGGGGTCGACAACGGCACCAATGCCCTCAAGCTCGGGTTGCAGGCGCTCGGCGTCGGTCCCGGCGACGAGGTGATCACGGTGTCCAACACGGCCGCCCCGACGGTGGTGGCGATCGACGGCACCGGGGCCACCCCGGTCTTCGTCGATGTCCGTCGCGAGGACTACCTGATGAACGTCGATCAGGTGGCCGCCGCCATCACGCCGCGGACCAAGTGTCTGCTGCCGGTCCACCTGTACGGCCAGTGTGTCGACATGGCGCCGCTGGAGGATCTGGCGGCCCGCCACGGGTTGGCGATCCTGGAGGACTGCGCCCAGTCGCACGGTGCCCGGCACCATGGCCGGCTCGCCGGCAGCATGGGCAACGCGGCGGCGTTCTCCTTCTACCCGACGAAGGTGCTCGGCGCGTACGGCGACGGTGGTGCCACGATCACCTCCGACGACGAGGTGATGGGCAACCTGCGGCGGCTGCGCTACTACGGCATGCGGGAGCGCTACTACGTCGTGCAGGTCCCCGGCCACAACAGTCGCCTCGACGAGGTGCAGGCCGAGATCCTGCGGCGCAAGCTGGGCCGTCTCGACGACTACATCGCCCGGCGGCGGGCGGTCGCCCGCCGGTACGCCGAAGGGCTCACCGACACCGATCTGGTGCTGCCGTCGTTGGCGCAGGGCAACGACCACGTCTACTACGTGTACGTGGTCCGGCATCCCCGGCGCGACCAGATAATCGAGGCGCTCAAGGCGTACGACATCCACCTCAACATCAGCTACCCGTGGCCGGTGCACACGATGACCGGCTTCGCCCACCTCGGCTACCAGACCGGCTCGTTGCCGGTCACCGAGGAACTGGCACACCAGATCTTCTCACTACCGATGTACGCCTCACTGTCCCTGGACATCCAGGACAAGGTGATCGACGCGCTGCGCGAGGTCCTGCGCACGCTCTGATCCGCGGCCTGGTTCCCCGGTTGGAGGAGCAGCCCATGACCGTCCCCCGAACGTATCCTGTCGACCTGCGCGGTCGGGACAACCCCGCGACACCCGCGCAGATCGCCGAGTCGGTGCTTTCCAGAGTCAGCCCGTTCGGCCAGCTGGAAGGCTTCTTCAGCTGGTTCTCGGCGCTGCGGGAGCACTCCTACACCGACGTCGAACGGATACCCCTGGACGAGATGCAGGGCTGGAACACCGATCCGGACAGCGGTGACATCGGCCACCGCAGTGGCAAGTTCTACACCATCCGCGGGCTGGACATCCAGGTCCCGGACGGGCCCGTGCCACAGTGGAGCCAGCCGATCATCCACCAGCCGGAGGTCGGCATTCTCGGCATCCTGGTCAAGAAGTTCGGGGGGGTGCTGCACTGCCTGATGCAGGCGAAGGTGGAGCCGGGCAACTGCAACGGGCTGCAGCTCTCCCCCACCGTCCAGGCGACCCGGAGCAACTACACCGGCGTCCACCAGGGCCGGTCCGTGCCCTACCTGGACTACTTCCGCGAACCGGCACGGCACCACATCCTGGCTGACGTACGGCAGTCCGAGCAGGGCTCCTGGTTCTACCACAAGCGCAACCGCAACATGGTCATCGAGGTGACCGAGGACGTCGAGCTGCTTCCCGGGTTCTGCTGGCTGACCCTGGGGCAGGTCCACGAACTGCTCGCCGTCGACGACGTCATCAACATGGACGCCCGCACGGTGCTGGCCTGTCTGCCGTTCTCCGGCAACGGCCTGCTGACCGCCTTCCCGGACACGGCCGACAACTTCCGCGCGTCGCTGGTCCGCTCGTGCAGTGTCGAACACGGCAGCCGGCACACCACCAGCGAGATCCTCAACTGGCTGACCGATGTCCGGACCAGGGCCGAGGTGTGGACCACCGACGTACCACTGCGCGGGCTGCCGGGCTGGTCCCGCCAGGATGGCCTGATCAGCCACGAGAGCCGACGCTTCTTCGAGGTCATCGGAGTGCACGTCCGCGCCAGGGGGCGGGAGGTGGACCAGTGGAGCCAGCCGATGATCAGGCCGTGTGAGGAGGGGATCGCCGCGTTCCTGGTCGCCCGCATCGACGGGGTGCTGCACGCCCTGGTCAGGGCGATGGTCCAGCCCGGCTACAAGGACGTGGCCGAGTTGGCGCCAACGGTGCAGTGCGCCCCCGGCAACTACCGGGACCTCCCGGTGGCCGCCCGGCCACGGTTCCTCGACGTCGTGCTCGACGCCCACCCGGACCAGGTGCGCTACGACGTCACGCTCTCCGAGGAGGGCGGCCGGTTCTACCACGCCCGCAACCGCTACCTGGTGGTGGAGGTGCCGGCCGACCCGCAGTTCGACGAACCCAACTTCCGGTGGATGCCACTGCACCAGCTCGTCGACCTGCTACAACACAGCCACTACGTCAACGTCGAGGCACGCAGTCTGATCGCTTGTCTGCACAGCCTGTCCGGCGGATGAGCCGGGTTCCCCCAACCACGATCACGGAGAGCTGTGCGGTATGTCACCTTGTCGGGTCTGCAGCCATCCCATCCGGGAGTTCTTCGATTTCGAGCGGCAGCCGCTGTCGTCGGCCTTTCCCCGACCGGGCGAGCTCGACCAGGAGTACTTCTTCCGCCTCGCGGTCGGCATGTGCGAATCGTGCACACTGGTGCAGCTCATCGACGCGGTACCGCCGGAGCGCGCCCATCACCAGGGCTACCCGTACCATTCGGCGGCATCGTCGGTGATGTGCAAGCACTTCGAGCAGACCGCCCGCCGGTTCCTGGAGACCGAGCTGACCGGCGCGGACCCGTTCGTCGTGGAGATCGGCGCAAACGACGGGGTGATGCTGCGGACCTGTGGGGACGCCGGCGTACGGCATCTCGCGGTCGAGCCGTCGGGAGCGGCCGGCGTACGGGCACACCGGGCGTTCTTCGACGTGGACTCCGCGACACGGATCCGCGACACCGACGGAACCGCCGACGTGGTGTACGCGGCCAACACCATCTGCGGGGTCACCGACCTGCGACCGGTCTTCGAAGGGTTGGGCCTGCTGCTCGCCCCGGACGGGGTCTTCGTCTTCGAGGACCCGTACCTCGGGGAGATCATCGATCGGACCAGCTTCGACCAGATCTACGACGAACACGTCTTCTTCTTCACTGTCCGGGCGGTCGGCGCGCTCGCCACCCGGTACGGGTTCGAGCTGGTCGACATCGAGCGGCTGCCGGTGCACGGCGGACAGATCCGGTACACAATCGCCCGACCGGGCCGACGTGCGCCGTCGCCGGCTGTCGCCGACGCGCTGCGCACGGAGCAGGCCCGCGGCCTAGCCGAGTTGGCCACCCTGGAGCGGTTCGCGGCCCGCGTGCAACGTATCCGCGACGACCTGGTCGCGCTGCTGCACGAGTTGCGCGCCGGCGGGGCGCGGATCGTCGGGTACGGAGCCACCGCCAAGAGCTCCACGATGGCGAACTACTGCGGGATCGGGCCGGATCTGATCCCGTTCGTCTGTGACACGACCCCGGCCAAGCAGGGCAGGTTGACACCCGGCTCGCACATCCCGGTCCGTCCGGTGGAGGCCTTCGCCGACCCGTACCCGGACTTCGCGCTGCTGTTCGCCTGGAACCACGCCGAGGAGATCATGGCGAAGGAGAGGGCCTTCCGCGAGGCCGGCGGCCAGTGGATTCTGTACGTGCCACAGGTGCACATCGTCTAGCGCCCACCGCGTCGAACGCCGGGCCCGACCTGACCTGGTCGGGCCCGGCACCGTGCACCGCACCGGGCTGGTCGGGCCCGGCACCGTGCGCCGCACCGGTTGTCGCACCCGGCGGACAAGGGGGCGTCGCCCGCCGGCGTCGGGGGAAACGCCGGCGGGCGACGCCGTGGGGGGTAAAGCCGTCAGGCGAAACGCTTACGGTAGATCCGGGTGGCCAGGGGCGCCGCCACGCAGAGGATGGCCACCCACCAGAGGACCGCCTGCCAGCCGGTGTCCCCGACCGGGCGGCCCAGCAGCAGCTGGCGTACGGTGTCCACGACCAACGTCACCGGCTGGTGTTCGACGAAGGCGCGCAGCCCGTCCGGCAGCGTCTCGGCCTGTACGAACGCCGTGCTGGCGTACGGGCTGAACATCAGGATGAGGCCGAGTCCGCTGGCACCGTCGACGCTCTTGGCGACCAGTCCCAGCACCGCCGACACCCACGCCAACGAGAAGGCGAACAGCAGCAGCATGGCCGCCGCCAGCAGCCACTCGATGACCGACGCGGACGGCCGGAAGCCGACCAGCAGGCCGAGACCGACCATGACCACCAGGGCGATCATGCCCCGGATGACAGCGGCCACGATGTGCCCGGTCAGGACCGCTGAGTCCAGCATCGCGATCGCCCGGAACCGGTCGACCACGCCTTCCTGCATGTCGGACTGTACGGCCAACGTCGTGGAGACGGAGATCATCGTCACGGCGATGACGAGGATGCCCGGCACCAGGTAGTTGATGTAGGTGGTGGCGCCGACGTCGATGGCTCCGCCGAACATGAAGCGGAACATCAACAGCATCACCGCCGGCAACATGATCGCGGTGAAGATCTGGTCCGGGCTGCGCGTCAGGTGGTGCACGTGCCGTCCGATCAGGACGCGGGTGTCGCTGACCGCCCAGTACAGCTTGGATCGCTTCTCCGGCAGGACCACGCCTTCGGTGGCCGGTACGGTCGTCACTGCATCGCTCCTGCGTGGTCGGTGGTGGTGGCGTCCTCGCGGTGGGTGAGCGCGAAGAACACGTCGTCGAGGGTCGGCTTGGTCAGCGACAACGAGTCGATCTCCAAACCGTGCTGCTCCAGCAGGTCGAGCAACCGCTTGACGTGCGCGGCACCGTCGATGAAGATGCTGATGCTCCGGGTCACCTCGTCGCGCTGGATGCCCTCGCCGTCGATCAGTTCCACGGCCCGGGCGTAGTCGTCGATGCTCGCCAGGACGAGTTCCACCCGTTCCTTGCCGACTCCCTGCTTGAGCTCGGCCGCGGTGCCCTCGGCGATGATCCGCCCGTCGTCGATGACCGCGATCCGGTCCGCCAACTGGTCGGCCTCCTCGAGGTACTGCGTGGTGAGGAGAATGGTGATGCCGCCGGCGAGCAGTTGCTTGATCGCCTCCCACATCGTCGCCCGGCTGCGCGGGTCGAGGCCGGTGGTGGGCTCGTCGAGGAACAGCACCGACGGCGGGACGATCAGACTCGCCGCCAGGTCGAGCCGCCGCTTCATCCCGCCGGAGTAGGTCTTCACCCGGTTGTCCGCGGCGTCGACCAGGTCGAACTGCTCCAGCAACTGCTGGGCGCGGAGCGTCGCGTTGGCCGTGCTCAGCCGGTGCAGGCGGCCCATCATGATCAGGTTTTCCCGCCCGGTGTGCATCCAGTCCAGTGACACGAACTGGCTGACCAGGCCGATGGAGCTGCGTACGCCGTTGCGCTGCTTGACCACGTCGTAGCCGTTGACGAGGACCTCACCGCTGGTGGGCCGGCTGAGCGTGCTCAGCACCTTGACGACGGTGGTCTTGCCTGCCCCGTTCGGGCCGAGCAGCGCGAGCATGGTGCCCCGCCGCACGTCGAGGTCGACCCCCTTGAGCACCTCGACCTTCTGGTACTTCTTCCGGAGATCACGTATCCGGATTCCTGACTCGCTCATCGAACTCCTTCTGTTGCTGCTTGGTCAGGCACGGCTGGCAGGAATGGTTGAACGCCCGGCAGGACGCGACGGACGCGCACCACCGGCGGGTCGATCGACGCTGACAGCGTCTACGCTAACAGTATGGGGGTCAAACTGATGCGTTTATGGTATACATGGTTCCGACAGGACGTCAACGAGCGGGCGGTGGGCATGGCATCTGGGCAGAACAGAGGCGGCGCGGCCGCCCCCTCCTTCGAGTTTCTCTGGCGCGACACGCGGGCCCCCCGGTCCGGCCCCGGCCCCAAGCCGGCGCTGAGTGTCGACAAGATCGTGCTGACCGCGATCGAGATCGCCGACGAGGAAGGGCTCGACGCGGTCTCGATGCAGCAGGTCGCCAAGCGGCTGGACTTCACCGCGATGTCGCTGTACCGCTACGTACCCAGCAAGTCCCACCTGGTCGACGCGATGACCGACGTCGCCTCCGGTGATCCGCCGGACCTCGACGCGGTGGCGGGCGGTTGGCAGGCGAAGGTCGAGACCTGGGTCAAGGCCATCTGGGGCCGGTACCAGCATCATCCGTGGATGCTGCAGGTCCGGGTCAGCTACCCGATCGGGCCCAACCAGCTGGCCTGGTTCGAGAGCCTGCTCGGCGCGATCGCCGACAGCGGACTCGGCTACGACGAGATGGTCTCGGTCAGTCTGTTCCTCAGCGGCGCCACCCAGGGTATGGCCCGGATCTCCCTCGACATGGCCCCGGCCGGCGCCGAGCCCACCGGCGGTGGGCTCGGCTACGAACAAGCCCTGGCGACGGTCGTCGACGCCGAGCGGTTCCCGACCCTCGCCCGCCTGCTCGCCGCCGGGACGTTCGCCACCCCGGCCGCACCCACCGGCCCGGACAGCGACGTCATTCCCAACCTCGAGTTCGGTCTCCGACAACTCCTGGAAGGCATCCACGTCTACGTGACCCGACGCACGCAGCTAGGGGCAGATAGGGGTTAACCAGAATCGCATTTCACGGTTAGGCTCGGTCCGTAATACCCGATACGGGGTGAGCGCACCCAACAATGAGGGTTATTCAGGCCGACGTCGAACAGGCACCTGAACCGACGCGTCACGCACGAACAACCCTCGACATGCTGCGGAGCAGTTCATGCGCGTACTGTTCACGGTGTTCGCCGCCAAACCACACTTTTACAATCTGGTCCCGTTGGCCTGGTCGCTGCAAGCGGCCGGGCACGAGGTTCGGATCGCGAGTCAACCGGACCTCGCGGAGATCATCGCCGCGACCGGCCTCACCGCGGTCCCGGTCGGCAGCGAACTCGACATGGTCACAGCCTTCCAGGGCGGTACGGACGACGGCTCCGGCGGCGCACCGTGGCAGCGCCTGACCGGGCTCAGCGAGCTCGACCCGGTCAAGCTCACCTGGAACTACGTCCTCGGCGTGTTCACCGTCGGCTGCTCCATGGAGTACGAGTACCTGGCCGGCCAGGCCGTGACGGACGACCTGGTCGAGTTCGCCCGTGGCTGGCAGCCCGACCTGGTTGTCTGGGACGCGCTGACCTTCGCCGGGGCGATCGCCGCCCGCGCCAGCGGGGCCGCCCACGCCCGCATCCTCTTCGGGCAGGACTACGTGTTCCGGATGTACGCCGACTACCGCGCGATGCTCGACCGGCAGCCACCGGAGTGCCGGGACGACCCGGTCTCCGACTGGCTGGCCGGACGCCTGGCCCGCTACGGCTGCTCCTACGAGCAGCACCAGGACCTGGAGCTGATGACCGGCCAGTGGACGATCGACCCCACCCCGGCCTGGATGCGGCTCCCCCTCGACCTGCCGTACCTGCCCATGCGCTACGTGCCGTTCAACGGTCCGACCAGCGTGCCCGGGTGGGTGCTCGCTCCCCCGGCACGCCCCCGCGTCTGCCTGTCACTCGGGGTGTCCGGCAGGGAACTGTTCGGTGGCGACCAGCTGTCCCGCGGCGACCTCACCACCGTGTCCGACCTGCTGGACGCGCTCGCTGACTTCGACGTCGAGGTGGTGGCGACGCTCAACGCCGAACAACTCGCCTCGGTGGACCGGCTACCGGACAACGTCCGGGTGGTGGACTTCGTCCCGCTCAACGAGTTGCTGCCCAGCTGCTCGGCGGTGATCCACCACGGCGGGTTCGGCACCACCGGCAACGTGCTGGCGCACGGCGTACCCGGGATCGTGATCCCGGCGCCCTGGTGGGACGCCGCCCGGCTGGCCCAGCACCTGCAGGGGCGCGGCGCCGGATTCCTGCTGGACCACGACGAACTGTCCCGGGCCGCGCTGCGCGACCGGCTCGCCCGCCTGCTCACCGATCCGCAGATCGCCGACCACGCCGCCCAGGTCCGCGCCGAGCTTCTGGACACGCCGAGCCCGCACGAGCTGGTCCCGCAGCTGGAGCGGCTGGCGGCGCGGCACCGCGCCGCCGATCCCCAGCCAGTCGGAAGCAGGTGAACCGCAATGCGTGTCCTGGTCACCGTCATCGCCGTCAAGACCCACCTGTACAACGTGGTTCCCATGGCGTGGGCACTGCAGGCCGCCGGGCACGAGGTGCGGGTGGCCAGCCAACCGGACCTGGTCGAGGCGATCACCAACGCCGGGCTGACCGCGGTGGCGGTCGGTGACCCGCTCGGCATGGGCCGGTCGGAGCACGGCCCCCGCGGGCAGACGTTCCGGGCACACGGCGGTGGCATGCTCGTCGCCGCGGGCGAGGAGCCGACCTGGGAGCACGCCCTCGGCGCGCTCACTGTCGCGTGCGCGGTCGAGTACGAGTTCTTCGCCGGTCAGACGGTGCTGGACGACCTGGTGGAGTTCGCCCGTGGCTGGCAGCCCGACCTGGTGGTGTGGGACGCGTTGACCTTCTCCGGGGCGGTCGCCGCCCGCGCCTGCGGCGCCGCGCACGCCCGCATGCTGTTCGGCATCGACTACATCACCCAGATGTACGGACACTTCGTGGCGCTGCGCGACGAGCAGCCCGCCGACCGGCGCGACGACCCGGTGGCCGACTGGCTCACCGGCCGACTCGGCCGCTACGGCTGCGAATTCGACCCGTCGGACGCGCTGGAGCTGATGACCGGGCAGGTCACGATCGACCCCACCCCGGCGTGGATGCAGCTACCGCTCGGCCTGCCGGTCCTGCCGGTACGGTTCGTCCCGTTCAACGGTGCGGCCAGCGTTCCGCAGTGGATCTACGATCCGCCACGCCGGCCACGGGTCTGCCTGTCCCTGGGCATGTCGGGACGGGACCTGTTCGGCGGTGACCTGGTCTCCGTGGCCGACCTGCTCACCGCACTGGCCGAACTCGACATCGAACTCGTCGCCACCCTCAACGCCGACCAACTCGCCGCCGTCACCACCCTGCCCGACAACGTCCGCGCCGTCGACTTCGTCCCCCTCAACGAACTCGCCCCCACCTGCACCGCCATCATCCACCACGGCGGCTTCGGCACCCTCGGCAACGTCCTCGTCCACGGCATCCCCAGCCTCACCGTCCCCGCCCCCTGGTGGGACGAGAAAGACCTCGGCACCCACCTGCACAACCGCCACGCCGGCATCCACCTCGACCCACACACCCTCACCCCCGACACCGTCAAGACCGCCCTGCACCAACTCCTCACCGACCCCACCTACCAACACCACGCCACCAACGTCCAACACGACATACTCACCACCCCCACCCCCAACGACGTCACCACCCAACTCGAACAACTCGCGGCCGGTCCGCGGGCCTAGTCCGTCCGGGAGATTCCGCCATGCGCGTGCTCGCCACCGTGTTCGCGACAAAGCCCCACCTGTACAACCTGGTGCCGGTGCTGTGGGCGATGCGCGCCGCCGGCCACGAGGTCTGCGTCGCCAGCCACCCCGACCTGATGGAGACCATCGGACGGACCGGCCTGACCGGGGTGCCGGTCGGCAACGAGCTCAACATGATGGGATCGTTGCAGGAGAAGGGGGACGACAGCGCCGGAACCGGCGCCACCTGGGAGAGCCTGACCTCCGGCATGACCGAGACCCGGTCGGAGCGCCTCACCTGGAACTACGTGCTCGGTGCCTTCACGATGGGTTGCTCGGCGGACTACGAGTACCTGACCGACCAGGTGATGCTGGACGACCTGGTGGAGTTCGCCCGTGGCTGGCAGCCCGACCTGGTGATCTGGGACGCGTTGACCTTCGCCGGGGCGGTCGCCGCCCGCGCCTGCGGCGCCGCGCACGCCCGCATGCTGTTCGGCATCGACTACATATCCCGGATGTACGACAACTACCGGACGCTGCTCGACGAGCAGCCCGCCGACCGGCGCGACGACCCGGTGGCCGACTGGCTCACCGGCCGGCTGGCCCGCGCCGGCGTCGACGCCGTGGTCACCCCGGAACTGGCCAGGGAGCTGATGACCGGGCAGGTCACGGTCGACCCCACCCCGGCGTGGATGCAGCTGGCGCTGTCGGTGAACCGGCTGGCCGTGCGGTACGTGCCGTTCAACGGACCGAGTGCGATCCCGCGGTGGATCTACGATCCGCCACGACGGCCACGGGTCTGCCTGTCCCTGGGTGTGTCCGGCCGGGAGCTGCTCGGCGGTGACCTGGTCTCCGTGGCCGACCTGCTCACCGCACTGGCCGAACTCGACATCGAACTCGTCGCCACCCTCAACGCCGACCAACTCGCCGCCGTCACCACCCTGCCCGACAACGTCCGCGCCGTCGACTTCGTCCCCCTCAACGAACTCGCCCCCACCTGCACCGCCATCATCCACCACGGCGGCTTCGGCACCCTCGGCAACGTCCTCGTCCACGGCATCCCCAGCCTCACCGTCCCCGCCCCCTGGTGGGACGAGAAAGACCTCGGCACCCACCTGCACAACCGCCACGCCGGCATCCACCTCGACCCACACACCCTCACCCCCGACACCGTCAAGACCGCCCTGCACCAACTCCTCACCGACCCCACCTACCAACACCACGCCACCAACGTCCAACACGACATACTCACCACCCCCACCCCCAACGACGTCACCACCCAACTCGAACAACTCGCCGCCGATCCATGGAGCCTGCGATCGTGACCACTTCGCCGCCCAACTCCGGAGTCCGCCTGGGGGTCGTCCGTGGCATCAGCTACGGCATGTACGGCCGCCCGGAGCGCTTCGTGCCCCAGGTCCGCGCCATGAACGCCGGCCTGATCCGGGTGTACGTCTACTGGTCGCAGATCGAGCCGGTGTCCGGCCGGTTCGACTTCGACGTCGTCGACGCCCTGTTCGATCAGCTCGACGGCACCGAGGAGATCTGGGTGACGGTCTGCTCCAGCTCGCCCTGGGCCACCCGGGTACCGACCCGGCTGCTGCCGCCGTCACCGGCCAAGAGCCTGCGGCGGTACGGCAAGTTCGTCGAGCGGCTGGTCCGGCACTGCGCCGGCCGGGTGCACTACTGGCAGTGCGACAACGAGCCGACCGACAACGCGTTGTTGTGGGCCGGCAGCGCGCCGGAGTACCTCGCCCAGCTCAAGGTGCTGCACAAGGCGGTCAAGAAGGTGGACCCGCAGGCGTCCGTCGTCCTCGGCGGCGCACCGTTCATGCTTCCGTTGTCGGCACCGGACAGTCATGAGCGCCGGTTCTTCGATCTGCTGCTCGACCAGGGCCGGGACCACTTCGACCTGTTCGACCTGCATCTGTACGGACCGACGACGATGATCCCCGAGCACGTGGAATCGGTCCGCGACCAGATGCGCAAGTTCGGCTACGAGAAGCCGGTGGTGGCCGGCGAGTACAACGGGCCCTGGCCGGCGCTGTTCCCGGAGGCGATGGCGATCCTCAAGGAGCCGGCCGAGGCGGCCGGCGGGCACGGCCGCCAGGCCGAGCACGACGCCATCGCCAAGCTGTACGCCCGACGCGAGACGTTGCCGCCGACGCTGCAGATGTTCCTGCTCGACTGCCCACCCGACCTCGAAGACAAACGCTACCGGATCGCGTGCCGGGAGATCGTCATGCGCAACCTGCTGGCGTTCTCCGTCGGTATCCGGCGTACCGCCTGCTGGAACCTCGCACCGGAGGCCGCCGGCTTCGCCAACCCGTACTCGCTGATGGACGTGATGTTCCGGACGTTCGCGCTGATGGACTACGCCGGCGACGAGCTCGCGGTCCGTCATCCCAACGCCGAGGCACTCGCCCTGGTGGCCGGCCAGCTCGACGGGGCCGAGCAGGTCGAACGGGTCCCGGTCGCGGATCGGCCGCAGCAGTACCTGTTCGACGTGCGGCGGCCGGGACGTGGACCGCTGCTGGTCACCTGGATCGACCGGGACCCGTTCCACGGCGAGGACGAGCCCGACGTGCAGTTCGACTGGTCCTGGACGGCGGAGCGGGCGTACGCGGTCGACGCGCTGGGCCGTGCGGTGCCGGTGACATCCCGCGACGGTCGGGTGCACCTGCCGGTCGGCTGCACCCCGGTGTTCGTCTCCGCCGAGGCGATCCCCGCGAAGTCCGGAGGTCACTGAGGATGCGAGTGCTGTTCACCGTCTCGTCGTGGTCGACCCACTACTCGACGATGATCGCCGTCGGTTGGGCCGCGCAGGCCATGGGACACGAGGTCCGGGTGCTGTGCCCCGCGTCGGAGACCACCGCGGTGTCGAACACCGGGCTGATCCCGGTGCCGGTGCTCGACGGCGTCGACATCGTCACCAGCAACCGGTTGGAGTACTACCGGGAAGCCGCCGAGGGCCGGTGGCGCTACCCGTGGCTGCCGCTGCATCCGCTGACCGGCGAGCCGCTGCGCGGCCTGGACGAGTTCGACCTCGCCGGGTACCGCCGTACCGTGGAACCGGAGCTGGCCGCCCGCGCGGCGCGCGGCTTCGACGCGGCGGTCGAGTACGCCCGCCGCTGGCGACCGGACGTGGTGCTGCACGACCCCACGAGCCTCGAGGGCCTGCTGGCCGCCCGGGTGGTCGGCGTTCCGGCGCTGCTGTGCCTGTGGGGTCCGGTGGGCACCCACGAGCCGGAGCACCGGCGGATCGTGCCGACCGACATCAGCGGTTCGTTCGCCCGGCACGGTGTCGGCGAGTTCAGCCTCGACCTGATCACCCATGTGGTCGACCCGTGTCCGGCGGCGGTCGCCCCGCCGGTCGGTGGCGAGCGGGTGCCGCTGCGGTACGTGCCGTACAACGGTTGCGCGCCGGAGCCGGCCTGGCTGCACGACACTCCGGCCCGGCCCCGGGTCTGCATCGCCTGGTCGACGGCGCTGTCCACGATGTCGGGACCGAACTCCTACCTGCTGCCCGAGCTGATCTCCAGCCTCGACGGTCTCGACCTCGAGGTGGTCGTCACCGCCACGGCGGCGGACGTGGCGGCGCTCGGCGCGGTGCCGGCGGGGGTCCGGGTGCTGGAACGAATGCCGCTGCGGCTGCTGCTGCCCGGTTGCGCCGCGATCGTCCACCACGGCGGCAGCGGTAACACGATGACCGCGCTCGTGTCCGGCACACCGCAGCTGCCGATCACCTTCACCACCGAGACCACGGTCACCGCGGAGCGGCTGCACACCGCCGGTGTCGGCATCCACCTGCAGGGCGACCTCGCCGACCGGCAGCGGGTGCGCGACGCGGTGCTGGCGCTGGTGTCCGACCCCGGCTACCGGGCCCGTGCCGGTGAGGTGCGGGACGAGATCCGGCTCAGGCCGACCCCGGTCGACCTGGTGACGAACCTGGAGAAGTTGGCGGGCGGTTGAACCGCCTGCTCGTTCGGTAGGGAGTGACAGGTGAAGGGCATCATCCTCGCTGGCGGGTCGGGGACCCGTCTGCATCCGGTGACATTGCCGATGTCCAAGCAGCTACTGCCGGTCTACGACAAACCAATGATCTACTATCCGCTGTCGGTCCTCATGCTCGCCGACATCACCGAGATCCTGCTGATCAGCACCCCGCGTGACCTGCCGCAGTTCCAGCGGCTGCTCGGTGACGGGTCGGCGCTGGGCATCAGCATCAGCTACGCGGAGCAGCCCAGCCCACGCGGGCTGGCCGAGGCTTTCATCATCGGGGCGGACCACATCGGGGACGACTCGGTCGCGCTGATCCTGGGTGACAACATCTTCTACGGGCCCGGCCTGCCCGAGGTGTTGCAGAGCAGCGCCCGTCAGCTCGGCGGTTGCGTCCTGTTCGGCTACCCGGTGACCGACCCGTGGCGTTACGGCGTGGGCGAGACCGACCAGGCGGGCAACCTGATCTCGTTGGAGGAGAAGCCGGAGCGGCCGCGGAGCAACACCGCGATCACCGGGCTGTACCTGTACGACAACGACGTCATCGACATCGCCAAGAACGTCCGCCCGTCGGCGCGCGGCGAGCTGGAGATCACCGACGTCAACCAGGTGTATCTCGACCGGGGCAGGGCCCGGCTGGTCGAGCTCGGCCGCGGCTTCGCCTGGCTGGACACCGGCACCCACGACTCGCTGCTGCAGGCCGGGCAGTACGTGCAGGCGCTGGAGCAGCGCCAGGGGCTGCGGATCGCCTGTGTCGAGGAGATCGCACTGCGGATGGGGTTCATCAGCGCCGAGGCGTGTCACGCGGCCGGGGCCGGTCTGGCGAAGACCGGGTACGGCCAGTACCTGATGACCGTGGCGGCCGAGCACCGATCGAGGAACGGCTGACAGCCCGGGGAGACGTGCGATCCGGGCGGCGGTACGTTGTACCCGCCGAAGTGCCCCGCCCGGCGCGTCGACGTGTCGGGCGGGGCACCACCCCCGGACGGGGGCACCACCCCGGACGGACCGCGCCCCTTGACGGGGCGCAGCCGGATCAGCGGGCCACGAGAGTACGGGCCGGAGACATCGGTGACTGCCCGGAGACCTCGTACTGCGACAGCTCCGACGGCAGATCGGCGCGGCGGGTCACCTTCAGCTTCCGGTAGACCCGGGTGAGATGCTGCTCGACGGTGCTGACGGTGATGTACAACGTGCGACCGATCTCCCGGTTGGTGTGCCCCAGGGCGGCCAGCGCGGCCACGTTGCGTTCCGCCTCGCTCAACGCGGCGACGCCGGTCGGGCCGACGTTGTCCGCCGCCGGCGGCTCGACCGCCGCCCCTACCTCGACCGGTCCACCCGCCGCCTGACAGACCTTGAGTTCCTGTTCGGCGCGGCGCAGCACCAACCGGGCCTGCCCGAGGTCGCCGGCTTCCCGGTGCGCCTGGCTCAGGTCGGCCAGCGCGTACGCCAACTCGAGCCGGTCGCCGCAGCGTTCCAGCAGCTCGATGGCCTGATGCAACAGTTCGGTCCGGTCCCGCGCCGCGCCCACGGCGGCGAGGACCCGCAGTGCCGCGCCACGCGCCCGGTCCCCCGCCCGCTCCATCCGGTCGGAGACCAGGTGCCGGCCCTTGCCCCGCAGGCCGACCCGCAGATACGCCTGGGCGAGCGGGCAACGCCACGGGATCATCGCCGGTACGTCGACAGCCAGCCGCTTGAGCAGCTCACCACAGCGTTCCAGTTCGTCCACCGCGGCCAGTGGCCGACCGGCGGCCAGACTGTGACTGCCGCTGGCGTACAGGTAGTGGGCACCAGCGACGGTATCGAACATCGCCTCGGGGACGGCGGCGTCCAGCAACGCGGCCGCCTCGTCGAGGCGTCCCATGGCGGTGCGGGCCAGGACCATCGTCGCCAGCGGCAGCCCGACGAGCACCCCCCAGTCACGCGCCGGCAGGATCGCCAGCGCCTCCGCCGCCGCCACGTCCGCACCGGCCAGATCACCACGCCGCCAGGCGAGGTCGGCCCGGACCCAGCTCAGCAACGCGCGCCCGGCCCCGGTGCGGCGCCGCTCGGTGCTGTCGAGCAGGGTCTGCGCCCAGTGGCGGGCGTGCTCGGGGCGTCCGGCGTACTCCAGCACCAGCAACGCCAGGGCGGCGACTTCCGGTGGCGCCTCACCCGCGCAGCTCTGCAACGCGTGCTCGGCGCTGCCCACCGGTGGTGTCGCGGATCGGGCCAGCGTGAGCTGCGCCGCCCCGGCCAGCGGCCCGCCGGGTGTCGGGGCCGGGGTCACGAGCCAGCCCTGGACCGGCTCGGCCAGCCGTTGCCAGATCGGCCCGTACACCCATTCCAAGGTCAGGCGCAGCTCGGTGAGACTGGTGGCGTCCGCCGGACCGTGGCGTCCGCCGACGGCGTCGACGGCGTCGAGGGCTGCCGTCAGCTCTCCCTGCCAGAGCAGGTGGCGGATCACCGGTGCGGCGTCCCGCCAGGGCAGGGTCCCTGCGCTCAGCGCGGTACGTAGCTGGGGCAGGTGGGGGGCGAGTGCGGACGGATTCGCCCGCCAGGCCAGCCGGGCCAGGACGGCCCGCAACGCCAGCCGCTCGTCGTCGTCGCAGTTGCGCAACGCCAGGTCGAGGCAGCCGACCGCGAACCGGTCGTCCTCGGCGATCACCTGTTCCGCTGCGTGTCGCAGCAGGCGTACCGCCCATGGCCCCGGGACCGCGTTGGCGGCCACCAGGTGCCGGGCGACCTCGACCGTCTCCGCCGACCGCCCGTACAGCAGTTCGGCCGCCCGCAGGTGCCACCCGGCGAGCTTCTCCGGGGCGATGCCCGCCAGCAGGATGTCGCGGATCACCGGATGGCGGATGCAGTCGCTGACCACCAGCCCGGCGGCCCGCAGCACGTCGAAGGCGGGTCCGAGAGGCCGGTCGGCCAGTCGGAGCAGCTGTGCGGTGAGCTCCTGGGTGGCGCACTCACCGAACAACGCGATACCCCGCGCCACCACCAGGATCTCCTCGTCCCAGCGGGTCACGCAGTCCCAGACGTCCTGGTGGAACACCGGCCCGGCGACCGGCGCGACGCACGCCGCACCCGCCAGGTTCGCCGCGCCTGAGGCGTCTGCGACGCCGGCCGGGTCTGCGGCTCTGGCGGCGTTCGCGGCCCGGAGCTGGTCCTCGATCAGCGCATGGGTCAGGAGCGGGTTCCCGCCGGTGATGGCGTGCATCCGGGCGGCGAGCCCGGCGGGTGTCCCGGAACCGCCCAGCCGGCGAGCCACCAGGTCGGCGGTGCCGGCGCAGGTCAGCGGGGCAACCGTGATCCGGGCGTGCGGCTGCCGGGCCACCTCGGCGTGCAGTTGGGTACGCGGCAGGCTGGGCCACTCCCATTCGGTCATCGCCAGCAGTACGCGGGCCGGCCGGATCCGCCGCCGGAGGCTGACCAGTACCTGCAGGGACGGTCGGTCGGCGAACTGAATGTCGTCGATGGCGATCACCACCGGCCGGTCGGCCGCGAGCTCCAGCAGCAGTGCGCACAAGCCGTGCACCGCCCGCGCGTCCAGTCCGCCGCCGTGCGGCGTACCGCCAGGTCCGGGCAGCGCCGCCGGAAGCGTCAGTTCCGTCATCCGACCGGCAATCTCGGGTGCCAGCGGCGCGCTGCGGATCAGCTGCCAGACGACCCCCAACGGCAGTTCACGCTCGGCCCTGGCGCCTGTCGCGCTCAGCACCAGCGCCCCGGTTGCCGCGGCGCGCTCGGCGA
The DNA here is from genome assembly GCF_030345075.1 of Solwaraspora sp. WMMA2065. Lineage (NCBI taxonomy): Bacteria > Bacillati > Actinomycetota > Actinomycetes > Micromonosporales > Micromonosporaceae > Solwaraspora > Solwaraspora sp. WMMA2065. The sequence goes on along the minus strand of NZ_CP128361.1, from coordinate 6,594,252 downwards.
ACGCGTGCAGCAGTTCGGTCTTACCGGTGGCCGGACCGCCCCGGACCAGGGCGACCCTGCCGCGTCCCGCAGCGCTCTCGGCCAGCAGATCGGTCAGTGACGACAGTTCTCCGTTTCGTTCTACCAGCATGGCTTTCCCCGATCCTTCTTGGTCGCGCGGATTCCCCCATCCGCGCGGTCGATATGGTCGTCGCACCGGTCACGGCCACTCGTCACGCTGCACCCCGAATCCACGGGACAGCGCCGCGCGATGCAACGTGCAGGCGAGCCGTACGTCGAGCGCCCACGCCCCGAGCAGGTCGACCAGCAGGATGTCGTCGGCGCCGGTGCGACCGGCGTGCTCACCGGTCAGCAGCTGTCCCAACTCGGCTTCGATCGGCCGGACGTCACGGCTCGACCTGCCCGGTCGACCCGTTCGACGTCGGCGCGGCCGCAGGCCGCCGGACCGGCGAGCTCCAGCGGCTGCCGGCGACGGTTGCCCGCCGTGCGGCGTCGGCCACGTGTCCTCAGGCGACGACTCGACACACCAGGGCGACGGCTCGTAGGTGGTGTCGCCGTCGACGGTGTGCCCGCAGGCGGCGCGGCCGGAACCTCCCGGCCGGCTCAACGACGCGTCGTCTACATAGATTTGCCGTGCCTGGTCGACCACCCCGCCGGCGAAGCCCACCCTGGCGGTGTTGATCAGCAACGCACCACTCGCCGGGACACCGATGTCCAGTCGGTCCGGTCGTGGCACCAGACCGACCACCAGGGTGGCGCCGAAGACCGCGTCGGCCGCCGCCTCGGTCACCGTCCAGCCGACGCCGGCTCGGTCGAGCTCAGCCAGCAGCTGCGGTTGGACGCGCTCCTGCGAGGACGCTCCGGCACCGTGAAAGATCGCCACGTGGCTGAGCCCACCGGCCCGGCCGAGGATCAGTGGGAGCAGCAGGCTGGTCGCGGATCCCGGACCGAGCACGGCGGCGGTCACCGCGCCCGGGGTCACCAACGCCCGGACGGCGATGGTGGCGAGCGCCGCCATCCGGGAGGCGGCAAGCGCCCGGGCCGGCAGCACGCAGCGCCGGCCGACCCGTTGGTCCTCCAGCAGGACGAGATCATCCGGCCCCGGCAGCTGGATGATGCGTCCGTCCGGCATGTCGTCCCCCACCTTCCCGGTCACCCCGTCGCGTAGCTCCTCGGCGAGCAGGTCGACCGCGTCAACCGCGTACAGCGCGCTGACCAGCTCGTCGGTGTTGAGCTGAAGGACGCGGCCGCTCATTCGACAGTGGCTCCCTCCAGCCGGTGACCAGGAGGCCGCTCAACGTGACGCGGCGGTCTGGGCGGCAGGCTAGCCACGGCGGCTTTCCGAACGCTCTCGATGTGCTCTCAGCGGACCGAGAGTCCATCGAGAGCGGGACGCGACATGCTGCGGTCGGTCCACCAACGGATGCGTCGAGAAACAACACGGAGGCGACAGGACATGCGATTCCACCGGGAGTTGAGCCCGACGTCAACCCGCGCACGTTCGCCGAGGACCCCGTACACACCGCAGCTGCTCGGGTTGCTCGCGGCCGCCGCCATGCTCGTGGGGGCCGTGACGACAGCGGCCGCCGGGCCGCAGACGCAGGCCGGTTCCGTCCCGGCCGAAGCGACCAGCGATCCCAGCGACATGCACTGGTGACGAGGACAGGTGGCGAGCCGGCCAGACCCGCTGCTGGACCACTTCGATGGGGATCCGACCATCGGCTCCATTTGTCACACCTGGCCCTCGGCGTGCCCGAGGTGATCGTTTCCAGAGAGGATCCTGATGAGAGAACTGGCCAGACGTACCTTGGCGGTGACAGCGGGCCTCGCCGTCGTGCTGTCACCAGGCGCGGCGACCGCCGCCCAGGCCGGCAGTTCCCAGCCCACCCTGCAGGTCGTCGCCAGCGGGTTGAACAACCCTCGGCACCTGGTCGTCGACCGGGGCACGATCTGGGTCGCGGAGGCCGGCGTCGGCGGTGACCTGCAGTGCATCATCACCCCTGAGGGTGAGCAGTGCCTGGGGCACAGTGGAGCCATCACCACCGTCCGGAACGGAGTCGTGACCCGGGTCATCGAGGGCCTGCCGTCGCTCGGCGCACCCACCGACGGCTCGTACGCCACCGGGCCGGCCGACCTGTCGCTGCGCAACGGCCGGCTGACGGTACTCATGTCCACCTCGGGGATCGACCCGGTCACCGGAGAGAACCCGTTCGGCGCCAACGGTCCCGAGATGGGCCGGCTGCTGCACTTCATCTGCCCGGGCGCCGGGCACGTGCGGCTCGGCGCCGACTTCGGCGTCCACGAGGCGCGGCACAACCCCGACGGCGGTGCCGGGGCACCCGCGGGCGCCGAGATCGAGTCCAACCCGTACGGGATGGTTCCGTTCCGGGGCGGTTTCGCGGTAACCGACGCCGGCGGCAACGATCTGCTCTGGGCCACCCGGGGCGGCCGGATCAAGACGCTGGCGGTGTTCCCGACCAAGGACGTCGGCGGCGGCTGGCAGCTACAGAGCGCGCCCACCGCTGTCGAGGTCGGCCCGGATGGGGCGCTGTACGTGGCCGAGCTGAGCGTCGTCGCGGGAACCGCCCGGGTCTACCGGGTGGTGCCCGGCCAGGAGCCGACCGTCTTCGCTGACGGGTTCACCCTGCTCACCGACCTCGCCTTCGACCGTCAGGGGCGGCTGCTGACGCTCTCGATGGCCAAGGACGGCGCGATCTTCCCGCCGAGTCACGGCGAGATCGTCCGCGTCGAGCACGACGGAAGCAAGACCCGCTTCTCGCCGGAAGGGCTGATCGCGCCGACCGGCATCGCGGTCTCCGGTGACGACGTCTACGCCACGAGCCAGGGCGTGTCTCCCGGCATCGGCGAGATCGTAAAGCTGCGCCTGCCGTGACCGACCGGTGCGGTTGTCCCGGCGCCGGGACAACCGCACCGTCACCGGCGGCCGGCCCGCTGCGGTGCGGCGAGTTCCAAGGCCGACCGGCTGGACCGGATCTGGTCCAACCAGCGCGCGGCCTGTTTGGAGTCCAGCTCGGCCAGCAGTCGCGCGGCCCGTTCCAGACTGTCCGCCGCCTCGGAGAGGTTGTCGTTCATCGCGTGCAGGTCACTGAGCACGCTCAATGTCCGCGCCTGCCAGAGCACCGAGCCGAGGTCCTCGAACAGCCGGCTCGCGCCGGCCAGGTACTTCGCCGCGGCGACGGTCCTCCCGGCGGCCAGGCACAGCTCGCCCAACGCGTACAGCGCCTCCCCTTCGACGAGCCGTTCCCCGACCCGCCGGGCCAGGTCCAGAGCGTGCAGCAGGGTCTGCTCGGCCCGCTCCGGCCGTCCGTCGCGGGTGTCGACGATACCGAGGCCGTAGAGCGCGTACACCTCGCCGATCCGATCACCGATGTTGCGTACGATCAGCAGGACCCGGTGCAGCGCCTGCCGGCTCAGCTTGATCTGCCCGGTGCTCAGATGAAGATGGGCGAACTGGTGCACCACCTGGGCCTCGCCGCGCAGACACCGCACCTTGAGGCAGATGGTCAGCGCCTCCTCCAGCAGTGACCGGCCACGCTCGGTCTCCCCCTCGTCGATCCAGAACTTGGCGACGCTGCGCAGGATCTGCGCCTCGCCCATCTCGTCACCGACGGCGCGCAGCGCGGTGAGAGATCGCTCGTAGTTGCTCAGCATCGCCGAGGTGTCCCCGCGCAGCCCTTCGATCAACGCCACGTTGCGCAGCACCAGCCCGCAGCCGTGGGTGTTCTGCTCACTTCGGAAGATCGACAGCGCCGCGGCGAAGTACTCCCCGGCGGTGGCGAGCCGCTTCTGGAACATGTGCAGCGTGCCCAACGAGTAGAGCATGGCTGCCTGCCCGTTGCGGTTGCCGGCCTGGGTGGTCGCCGCCAGCCCGATCTCCGCGCTCTCCCGCCACAACTCGTAGTAGCCCTTGCTCTCGAACAGGGTCACCGAGGTGAGGGCCAGATCCCAGCAGTGGTCGTGCATCCCGTACGCGGCGGCCTGTCGGATGGCCGCGACGATCGCGAACCGCTCGTTGTCCCACCAGTCCCGCTCGGCGCCCCACCAGTCCAGTGCGGACCTGGACGACGGACCCTGGCACGACGGACGCCACCGAGGGGCGCCTCCGTGCAGCAGGGTGAAGTCGCCGCCGTACTCCTTGCGGTGCGCCTCGTCGGAGAGGGTGAGCCAGGCACCGAGAACGCGGGCGACGGCGGCGTCCCGCTGCGCCGGACTATCGGTGGCGCTGAGCATCTCCTGGGCGTAGACCCGGATCAGGTCGTGGCAGCTGTAGCGGACCCGGTTGCCGGCGTACTCGACGGTGTCGAGCATGCGGGCGTCGACCAGGCTCTCCAGCAGGTCGACCGCGTCCAGCAGGTCGGTGTCCAGCAACGCCGCCGCCATCCAGGCCGGAAAGTCGCGTACCTGGACCAGGGCGACGAGGCGGAACAGCCGCTGCGCCCGCGCCGCCAGGCTCCGGTAGGTGAGGGCGATGCTGGCCCGCAGCTCCAGTCCTCCGTGCGAGAACTCGTCCAGCCGGCGCGCCTCGTTGCCCAGCCGGCGGACCAGATCGGCGATCCGCCAGTGCGGGCGTGACGCCAGCCGTGCGCCGGCGATCCGCAGCGCCAGGGGCAGGCCGTTGCAGAAGCGGATCAGCTCCAGCGCCGCCGGCTCCTCGGCGCGGGCCCGGTCATCACCGACGATCTTGTGTAACAGTTCCATCGACCGGGCGGCGTCGAAGGGTGCGACATCGACGCGCAGCGCCCCGGGAAGCCAGGCCAGCCGTCGGCGGCTGGTCACGATGACCGCGCAGGTGGGGCTGCCGGGGAGCAGCGGAAGGATCTGCTCTTCGCAGGTGACGTCGTCGAGCACGACCAGCACCCGGCTGCCCGCCAGCGTGCTGCGGTACAGCGTCGCGCGTTCCTGGAGATCGTCGGGGATCGTGGAACCACTCACCCCCATCGCCCGGAGGAACCTGGCCAGCACCGCACCCGCGTCGCTGCCCTGCGGGTTCTGGAACTCGCCGTACAGATGGCCGTCGGGAAACTGATCGGCAATCTCGTGTGCCACCCGGAAAGCGAGACTCGACTTTCCCACACCGCCCACACCGGAGATAGCGACGATCCGCATCGAGTACGGCGCCAACTCATTCGACGACTCGCCGGTCAGCGCCTCCTTTATCCGTCCTATCAGCGAATCACGCCCAGTGAAGTCGGCGATGCTGAATGGCACCTCGTGCGGCACGATCGGCTGAATCGACGACGATTTCCCGTCGACTCCGGCATCTATCACCGGCCGGGGCACGATGGGCTGTTGATCCAGCGCCGGGTCACGATTCAGAATCGCCCGTTCCAGGTCCTGCAGTTCCTGCCCCGGCTCGATGCCGAGTTCCTTCACAAGCACGGCGCGCGCGTGCCGGCGGACCTCCAGCGCCTCAGCGGGGCGCCCCGAGCGGTACTTGGCGAGCATCAGGTAGCCGTACAGCCGTTCCCGGAGCGGATACTCGTGCACCAGCGCGGTCAACTCGTTGACGACCTCCCCGTGGCGGCCAAGGGCGAGGTCGAGCCGGACCCGCTCCTCAAGGGTGGACAGCCGCTGGTCGTCCAGCAGCACGGCCCCCCGGCGAACCAGCCCGCTGTGGATGTCGGCGAGCGCCGGCCCCCGCCACAGATCGAGTGCCTTACGCAACGTCGTGGCCGCGGCGGCGATCCGTCCGTGTTCGGTCTGCTGGCGCGCCTGCGCGACGAGGTCGGCGAACAGCTCGCTGTCCAGTTCGTCCCCGGACAGGGTGAGCAGGTAGCCGTGCGGATGGGTCCGGATGACGTCCGGCCGCCCGGCGGTACCGAACAACTTCCGCAACAAGGAAATGCAGGTCTGCACCTGGCCGCGGGCGGTCGACGGCGGGTCGGTATCCCACACTGCCTCGACAAGTTGCTCGACGGTGGTCACACGGTTCACGCTGAGCGCCAGCATTGCCAGAATGGCACGCTGCCGCGGCCCACCAATATCCAGTGATCGACGGCCGCCTATCAACTCCAGTGTGCCGAGAAGTTTGACATGCATATCGCGACGAACCCCCGCAGTCGAGCACCCTTCGCACATCACACCATACACGCGCTACCTTTCAGGCACCAGCACCCTATTACGGCCGCATATCCGCATATGTCCCAGATCGAATACCCCACCCACGACGCCGCCGACCGAGGGGTTTGCCACCGGTCAGATTCGACAAATGCCGCCGCAACCCCACACAGGGAATAGCCTGAGTCACCGACAAGCCGCGTCACAACTCCGATCAGCACAAGAATCGTCACCCACAGTAAGTGAACAACGGCAGGGTCGGCGCATCTGACAAATCACCGACCGCACTGCGAAAGTTGATGCCTGGTTTATCCGCTAGGTGCAGCTAAACTGTATATGTCGACGTCCGGCGCCGGCCCGGGCCACGGCCGGGCCACGGTCCGCCGCCCAGCCGGCGAACAGCGCGAACCAGCCCCCGGTCCCCGTCGACCCCTGCAGGAGGGACCGTGCCGCGCCGTGGGCGAGGCCTGCCGACTCAGCCCGCCACCCGCAAACCTGGGCACCGACGGGGAGAATTCAGACGGACATGTCACACCCGCCTGACCGGCGGCGTCGCGAACACCTGAATGACATCGATATCATCAGCGCCGATCGACACCAGCCTCGGGAATCGACCAGTAACTGAATGTCAGCCGGCGGATCGCAGACGTGACCGGCTTGCCCATCGATGGATGTTCCGGCTGACGTCGAGCAGACGCCTGGCCTGCGGCGTCGCGCGTACCTGAATCGCCTTCATCGCCCGACGAGGCGAACAGACGCGACAAGCAGGCGTCCCCGGATCCGGCCACAACTGTCGTCGAAGGCCGAAACCGGGGACACGATGGACTGACCCGATCAGTACGCGGTGCAGGTCACCGCCGACGAAGTGCTCGTGCCGTTCCAGGTGGCGATGAAGCCGAAACTGGTGCTGGCACCGGCAGCGAGCCGACCGTTGTAGTCGACGTTGCGCGCCGTGACGGTCGGGCGAAGTACATCGCGGTACCGGGCGCCCCGGCCGCCGACCCGCCGACAAACGCCCGGGCCCGCAGCTGGGTGGAGCGGGTGAAGCGCAGCGCAGGCCCCGGAGTAGAGCGTGGCCTGTGCTGTCGGCAGCTGACCGTTGGTGGTGTAGCGGATCTGTGCGCCGCTGACCGTGGTACTCAGCGACACTGCGACCTCGCCCTGGAAGGTGCCACTGTGCACCGAGAACTGGATGTCGCCGACCAGGTCCTCGGCCGCGTCAGCGGCCGCGATCTGGTCGGCCGCAGCGAGCGGACCGCTGCCAGACTGGCCGCTACCGGTCTTGTCAACGCCGGTTTGGTCGACGCCGGTACCCCGGTCGCTGCCGGCGACGGGTTCGGCGCCGGCCGGCGGTGAGTGGGAGACGAGCAGCCCGGCGACCAGAGTGGCCGCGAACGCGACTCCCACGGCGCGGACGGCCGCCGGCGCGGCCCCGGTACTAGGGACGGTTAGACGCACGATGCCTCCTGTTCGATGTGGCGTACGACGGTCGGCGTCAGGTGCGTCGCCGGGCCCGACGGCCGATTCGACGGCACAGGGATGCCGCAGAAGTGCCGACGCAGGGCGCGTCGCCACGGGCCGTCCGGCAGGTCCGGCCGCAGCGCGGCCAGGCCGGTCGCGTACTTGGAGATGCGCATCGGTCGGATGCAGCCGCGCCACAGCAACCGGTCGGCGGCAGCGTCAGGCTCGCCGACCCGCACTGCCAGCGCAGCTCGGTGTCGATGGTGACCCGGCTGGAACGCAGGCTGGCGGTGGCCGGCAGCAGCAGCGTGCTGCGTCGGTAGCTGGTGACCAGGGTCGGGGCGAACTCGCCGTCCGCCGGGATAGCTTCCCGGCAGAGCACCTCGTCGACGAACTCGCGGCCGGGACCGACCGTGCTGCGGTCCTGGGGTCGGTACGGCAGCCGGTGCTTGGTGATGCTGTCCCGGGCGCCGTTGATTTTGACTTCGAGCCAGCAGTCGCCGGAGTCGAGGTAGGTGCGGGTGCGTACCTTGAACCGCCGCCGACGGCGGTAGGCGGCACAGTGGTAGCTGGCCAGCCAGGGGGTGTCGAAGTAGATCGACTCGTAGCGGAACGACCGCTCCGCGTCGATGTCCAGTACCCGGGTGCCGGCAGGCAGTTGACTCAGCAACGACGGCAGTGCGGTCAGCGGCACGACGTACTTGCGGTCCACCCTGGTCTGCAACGCGGCACACTCGATCAGCTCGGCCAGCTCGACCGGAGGCATCTCGCCGAGCGCGGCGGCGATCGCGAGCGTCGTCATCGGCCCGCTCCCGCCGCAGCCGGAGCACCCGCCGTGGCTGGAGCGGCCCGCCGCCCGGCCAGCGAGTACCGTACGTCCACGATGGTCGTCTCATTGACCAGGTCGAGCCGCTGGATGGTGGCGCCGTGCACTCGGGCGCCGAGCAGTTGCTCCAGCTGCGCGACCAGAGCGACCTGGTCGGTGACCGCCGAGTCGAGCACCATGATCTGGTGGCGGTAGTGCCGCAGCAGCCGTGGGTGGTCGCCGAGGAACATCACCGCCAGGATGAGGGCCATCAGTCCGGCGCTGAGCCAGACCGAGGTGGTGCTCAACGCGCCGAGGATGCCCAGCGCCAGGGCGGAGAAGTAGTAGGCCACCTCGTGCTGGTCCAGCTCCGTCGAGCGCAGGCGGATGATCGACAGTACGCCGAACAGCGCGAGCCCGAGGCCGAGCCCGGCGCCGACGTTGCTGGCGCTCAACGCACTCGCCACCGCCAGGACGCCGACGTTGACCCCGAGGTAGGCCACGACGAGGTCCCGACGGCGGTGGCGCGGGAAGTAGAGCCCGAAGACGAGCAGCGCCACGGCGCCGATGTCGATCGCGAACAGGACGAGCTGCGTCATCTCGTTCGTTCCTCCTGGGTCGCTGTCGGACGCCGACGCGTCCTGCCGGCCGGCCACACCGCCCGGCTGGGCAGGCGTGGACGGCAGACGAACAGCGCCGGAACTTCCGGTAAACTTTCGGGAACTCTCTCGAAACGGTAGCCATTCCATCGATCTAGTTCAATGCTTGTTCGGTGCGGTCTGCGTAGGGGTGTCGCCACTGCCCGATTCGGACTCCGACATCCATCGCCTGAACGGCGGGTACGAAACCCCTGGTGCGGGCCGGTCAGTGGGAGCCCGGCCGGGTGGTACCGCGCCCGGGCCGGGGGTCGTAACTTTCAGCCCCGGGTCGGGCGTGCCGCAGCGTGGCGGAGAATGCCTTGCCGTCGCGGCTGCGACCATCGAGCAGACCTCGATACGGGCACTGCCTCAACTGGAACAGGTACCGCCGACCCGGCCACGACACTGGGCAGAAGCCGCGCAGGCGCACGCCGAACAGGTTTCCGCCGACCGCCCCGCGCCGCCCGTAGACCATGCGACACTCGCCGTACCCGTAGCGGCCCGCCGCGACCAGCACCGGCTCCGTCAGCAACCCGATCACCCACCTACCGAAGTAGCGCCAGAGCCGGCATCCACCGGACCGCTGGTTCACGTGGCACCTCGTGCCGACCGACGACCGGGCGTACGGCTGGGCCCCGTCGCCCGATCAGGTCTTTCCGGCGACCGGGCGCAGGCCACGCAGTGGTCAGATGATCACGCGCTGAACTGGGCGAATCCGCCGATCGAATCTGGCATCGACGAGTTTGCTGTCAGCTTGGCGACCTCCGCCTGCCGTTGACGGCCAAGCGTGCATATAGGAACATTCGGTTTCGCTTGACGCCAAACGCCTCTTGCGGCACCGGCAACAGTTCGATCATGGACGGTCATGATCTTGCGCCCTTTGCGTCAGCGTCCACCGCCCGTTCGGACGCGAGGAGCTCGCTGTGGATCATGATACCGTGGCCGGCCGCTTCCGCCTGGACGGCTGCATCGGCTCCGGCAGCATGGGAGAGGTCCACCGGGCCCGCGACCAGCAGGTAGCCGAGACCGACCCGAGCCGGCTCGTCGCCGTCAAACTTCTGTTGCGCACCCGAGGCGGTGCGGCGCTCGACTCGGCGGCCTCCCGTAACGCGATCGGCCGGTTCGTCCGTGAGGTCGCGATCATGCGCCGGCTCAGCCACCCGAACCTGCCCCGGATCATCGACGGCGGCCTCGACGACCAGGGCGTTCCGTACCTCGCCATGGAGCTGCTCGACGGACGGACAGTGCAGGATCTGATCGCGGAGGTGCCGCAGCTGCCGATCTCCTGGGCAGCCGCGTTGGCCGCCCAGATCGCCGACGGACTCGCCGCCGCGCACGCGGTGAACGTCGTACACCGCGATCTCAAACCCGCGAATGTGATGCTGCTGCGCGGCGGCCAGGTCAAGGTGCTCGATTTCGGGATGAGCCGCATCGTCGACGACACCGACGTCAGCCGGCTGACCAGCAGCGGCATCACCCTCGGCACCGCCCGATACATGGCACCGGAACAGTTCACCTCGGCTGCGGTCACCCGGGCAGCTGACCTGTACGCCCTCGGCTGCGTGCTGTTCGAGCTCCTCAGTGGAGTGCCTCCGTTCGACAGTTCATCCGCCTACGAGCTGGGCGAGCACCACCGCAACGACCCGCCGCCGGCACTGCGACTGCTGCGCTCCGAGGTCGATACCGATCTGGCCCAGCTGGTCGAACGGCTGCTTGCCAAGGACCCGGCGGAGCGACCCGTCGACGCGGTCACCGTCCGGAACGAGCTGATGCGGTTCGCCGTCGGCCGGGTCGCCGTCGCCGGTTGGGACGGCTTCGACCCTGGGCTCTGGCTGACCACGCCTGCGGTCGACGGACCACCCACCGGTGTCGGGCAGACAGGTCAGCAGAAGGCCGCCGACGCGCCGCAGCCGGGTTCGGCGATGGACGTGTTCGCTGTGCACCAGCGGCTGATCGCCGACTACCGGGCGTTCACCGAGGGCGGCACGGTCATCCGTGACGAACGGATCGCCGACTTCGTCGCCGCCGACCTGGACGCCAAGTCACAGTGGCCGGTCCCCTGGGTCTCGTTGAATCCGTCCTTTGCCTCCGGCGGGTCGGTCGAGGAGCTTGCCGCGTCCGGCACGCTGCACCCTGAATGCGCGCGGATCTTCCAGATCGACAAGACCCCCGGCGGGACCGCCTGCGACGGCAGGGGACTCGTCCTGCACCGGCATCAGCGGGACGCAGTCGACGTCGCCCGTTCCGGTGCCTCGTACGTGATCACGACCGGCACGGGGTCGGGAAAGTCGCTCGGTTACATCGTGCCGATCGTCGACCGGGTCCTGCGGGCCCGCGCCGCCGAGCCGCCCAACGCCCGCCGCCGAGTCCGGGCGATCATCGTCTACCCAATGAACGCGCTGGCCAACAGCCAGATCAAGGAGCTCGACAAGTTCCTGCGGGACGGGTACGGCGAGGGTCGCGAGCCGGTCCGATATGCCCGATACACCGGTCAGGAGAGCGACGAGCGCCGTCAGCAGATCCGCCGCAACCCACCGGACATCCTGCTCACCAACTACGTGATGCTGGAGCTGATGCTGACCCGGCCAGCTGACCGAAGCTCGCTGATCAGCATGGCGACCGGGTTGGAGTTCCTCGTCTTCGACGAGCTGCACACCTACCGTGGCCGGCAGGGCGCGGACGTGGCGCTGCTGATCCGTCGGGTACGGCAGGCCTGCCAGGCCGACCGGCTGCAGTGCATCGGCACCTCGGCGACGATGTCCAGCGAGGGCAGTCCGGTCGACCGCCGGTCGGTGATCGCCTCGGTGGCGAGCACGCTGTTCGGAGCCGAGGTGGCACCGGGTGACGTGATCGGCGAGACCCTGCAGCGGGCCACCGGACCGGCTCCGGCCACGGTGCCGCCGCAACGGATCACCGCCGACTCGCCCCACGACTACGCCGACCTGGTACGGGACCCGCTCGCCCGGTGGATCGAGGCCCGGTTCGGCCTGGAGCCAGCACCCGACGACGAGAGCCAGTTGGTCCGACGTCCGCCGACCCGGATCGAGGACGCGGCCCAGGAGCTGGCCCGCGACAGCGGCCGGACCGACGACGAATGCGCGCAGGCCATCCGCCGCACTCTGCAGGCCGGCTCGCAGGCGCGGCACCCGAAGACCGGCCGACCGTTGTTCGCCTTCCGCCTGCACCAGTTCCTGTCCAAGGGCGACACCGTCTACGTCACCATCGAGGACCCGCAGACCCGGCATCGGACCCGCGACTACCAGTTGGTCCAGCCCGGCACGGACGGCAAGATCCTGCTGCCGCTGGCGTTCTGCCGGGAATGCGGCCAGGAGTACCTGACGGTGTCGCGCACCGAGGACTCCGCCGGCCGGGTGCGCTATGGCCAACGCCGCGACACCGACGGGTCGGCGGGCACCGACACCGACGGCTACCTATACATCGCCCCCGACCGGCCGTGGCCGGCGACCCTCGCAGAGCTGCTCGGCAGCCGCCGGCTGCCGGAGTCGTGGCTGGTCGACGAGCACGGGCAGGAGACGGTACGGGAGAGCTTCCGGCCCCGGCTGCCCCGACCGGTGACCGTCGACGCGTACGGGGTGGAGGGCGACACCGGTGTGCCGGCCGCGTTCATCCCGGCGCCGTTTCTGTTCTGCCTGCACTGCGGCGTCGCCTACGAGCAGAAGAAGGCGCGCGACTTCGCCCGGTTGGCGACTCTCGACCACGAAGGCCGGTCGTCGGCGACGTCGTTGGTCTCCGCGTCGATCGTTCGTTCGCTGCGGGAGATCCCGGCCGACGCGCTGGACCGCCGGGCCCGCAAGCTGCTGACCTTTGTCGACAACCGGCAGGACGCCTCGCTGCAGGCCGGCCATTTCAACGACTTCGCCCAGGTCGTGCAGCTGCGTGGCGCGCTGTACCGGGCCGTGGTCGATTCCGGTGACGACGGCATCGGCCACGAGGATCTGGCCGGTCGGGTCGCCAACGCGCTGAATCTGGAGCTGGCCGACTACGCCGGCTCCGCCGACCTCGCCCCGCCGCTGGCCCGCAGCGCCGCCCGGACGCTACGCGACGTGGTGGCGTTCCGGTTGTACGTCGATCTGGAACGCGGCTGGCGGGTCACCATGCCGAACCTGGAACAGACCGGGCTGCTGCGCATCGGCTACGACGGCCTCGACTGGCTAGCCGGACAGCAGGACCGCTGGTCGGACACGCACCGGGAGCTGCGTGAGGCGACACCTGGCGTCCGTGCGGAGATCATGCGGGTGCTGCTCGACGAGATGCGCCGGGCGCTGGCGATCGACGTGCAGCACTTCCGCGACGACAGCTTCGACTCGCTGCAGCGGGCAAGCGAGGAACGCCTGGTCGACCCGTGGGTGCTCAGCTCCGGCGATAAACCCCGGGTCGGTACGGCGTACCCGCAGAGCTCCGTGCCGGGCATGGACCGGTCGGCGCTGTTCATCTCCGGGCGGGGAAAGGTCGGCAAGTACCTGCGCCGCGTCCACTTCCGGACCGTGTCGGTCGACGACACGCAGCAGATCATCACCCACCTGTTGACGGTGCTCACCGGTGCCGGGCTGGTGACCCGGATCGAGGCGCGCCCGCACCGGGCCGGCCGGTTCCGGGCCCCGTCGGGCCCCACGATCACCGGATACCAGGTCGCGGCGGCCTGCCTGGTCTGGCAGGCCGGCACCGGCGAGACCGGCGCCCACGACCCGCTGACCCGCACCTACGCCAGCGGCGACGGCCCACGGGTCAACCCGTTCTTCCGGGACCTCTACCGGTCGACGGCATCATCGCTGAGCGGCCTCGTCGCCCGGGAGCACACCGCCCAGGTCGCCCCGGAGGAGCGGGAACGACGCGAGGAGGCGTTCCGGTCCGCGGAGCTGAAGCTGCTCTACTGCTCCCCCACGCTGGAGTTGGGTGTCGACATCGCCGAGCTCAACGCGGTGATGATGCGCAACGTGCCGCCGACGCCGGCGAACTACGCGCAGCGCAGCGGTCGGGCCGGCCGGTCCGGGCAGCCGGCGCTGGTCACCACCTACTGCGCCACCGGCAACAGCCACGACCGGTACTACTTCCGCCGCTCCCAGCAGATGGTCGCTGGCGTTGTCAGCCCGCCCCGGCTCGATCTGGCCAACGAGGACCTGGTCTGCTCCCATGCCCAGGCGATCTGGCTCGCCGAGGTCGGGATCAAGCTGGGGCAGGCCGTACCGGAGATCGTCGACATCAGCTACCCGGAGGGCACCCGTAACCCGGCACCCCGGCTCGCGCTGCACGAGCACGTCTCGGCCGCCCTGCACGACCCTGCCGCGCAGCGCCGCGCGGTGGTCGCCGCCAATCAGGTGTTCGCCGGGCTGATCACCGACCTGCGGCAGACCACGTGGTGGTACGAGACCTGGTTCGAAGACCGGATCCGGCTCGCACCCCGGCAGTTCGACCGCAGCTTCGACCGGTGGCGGGACCTGTTCCGGGCGGCGCTGCTGGACCAGGCCGAGCAGAACCGCCGGGTGCTGGACCACACCCTCACCCAGCCGGACCGCAACCATGCGATCCGGCGCCGCCGGGAGGCGGAGACCCAGCTCAACCTGTTGAAGAACGAGTCGGTGGACAGCAAGTCGATCCTGTCGGACTTCAACCCGTACAGATATCTGGCCAGTGAGGGTTTCCTGCCGGGCTACTCGTTCCCCCGGCTGCCGCTGGCCGCGTACGTGCCGGTGTCAGGTCGACGGTTCCACGACGGCGACTACCTGCAACGACCCCGGTTCCTGGCGATCAACGAGTTCGGGCCGGGCGCGCTGATCTACCACGAGGGTGCCCGCTACCAGGTGCACCGGGTCCAGCTGCCGCCGGACGCCTCCGGCGACGTGGCCACCGCAACGGCGTACCGGTGCAGCCACTGCGGCTACCACCATGAGGAGCGGCACAACGCCGACCGGTGCGAGATGTGCGACGCGCCGCTGACCGACAGCGCGAAGCTCGTCGGCCTGCTGCACCTGCGCACGGTGTACACGATCCGGCGGGAGCGGATCTCCTCCGACGAGGAGGAACGGCGGCGGGCCGGGTTCCGGCTGGTCACCTCGTACCGGTTCCAGGACCACGGACCACGGCAGGGTCGGCAGGACGCGATCGTCGCCGACCCCGGCGGCCGGCTGGGCCGGGTCTCGTACGGCGACTCGGCCACGGTACGGATCACCAACCTGCGCCGGATGCGGTCGAAGCCGACCGACTCGGACGGCTTCTGGCTGGACCCGACCGACGGGCGGTGGCTCAACGAGCGGGACGCCGCCAAGGCCACCGGCGATTCCCACGAACTGCCGCTGATCGAGGCGGACGGCCAGGAACGGGGTCGCCGCAAGCGGGTCATCCCGTACGTCGAGGACCGGCGCAACATCGCGGTGCTCACCCTCGACGAACCGCTGCCGCTGCCAGCGGCGGTGTCGCTGATGTACGCCCTGGAGCGCGGTGTCGAGGCCGCGTTCGAGTTGGAGGACGTGGAGCTGGCCAGCGAACTGCTGCCACCCGAAGAGTCAACCCGCGACCGGATGTTGTTCATCGAGGCGGCCGAGGGCGGTGCCGGGGTGCTGCGGCTGCTGCAGTCGGAGCCCGACGCGCTGGCCAGGGCGGCGCGGAAAGCGCTGGAAATCTGCCATTTCGCGCCGGACGGCACCGACCTGGGCGGCCCGCACCCGGACCGGCCGTGCGCCCGGGGCTGCTACGAATGCCTGCTCACCTACGGTAACCAGGGCTACCACCCGCAGATCGACCGGCACGCGGCCCGGGATCTGCTGCTGCGGTTCGCCGTCGGCCGAGCCCGGACCACCGGCGCGGGCGTATCCCGGTCGGAGCAGCTGACCAAGCTGGCCGACCAGTCCGACACCACCCTGGAGAAGCGCTTCGTCACCTGGCTGAAGGAACGCGGATTGCGGCTGCCCGACGAGGGACAGGCGTTCCTCACCGAGGCGTTGGCCAAGCCGGACTTCGTCTACCGGCTGGCAGGGGCAAACGTGGCGGTGTTCGTCGACGGGCCGGTGCACGACTATCCGGCGGTCGCCGACCGGGACCGCGACGCCGAGGGTCGGCTGATCAACGCCGGCTGGGAGGTGGTCCGCTTCCCGCACGACGCCGACTGGGCAGCCATCGTCGACAAGCACCGCAGCTACTTCGGGTCCGCGATGGACGGCTGACGCCTCCCGTTGTCCGTGCCACCCCGTCTCCTCCCCTCGCCGACGACAGGACTCGCCCCGATGACCACCGCCACCGCCGCCACCGCCGTCCCGTACGCCCCTGGTTCTTTGGTCCATGCCCGTGGCCGTGACTGGGTCGTGCTGCCGGACAGCGCGCCGGACATGCTGGTGCTGCGCCCGTTGGGCGGCAGCGACGATGACATCGCCGCCGTGTTTCCCACGTTCGAGCCGGTCCACAGCGCCGAGTTCGCCGCACCGACCCCGGCGGACCTGGGCAACGCGCAGGCGGCCGGGCTGCTGCGGTCGGCGCTGCGGATCGGCTTCCGGGCCGGAGCGGGGCCGTTCCGGTCGCTGGCCGGCATCGCCGTGGAGCCGCGCGCCTACCAACTGGTGCCGCTGATGATGGCGTTGCGGCAGCCGACCGTACGGATGCTGTTGTGCGACGACGTCGGCATCGGCAAGACCGTCGAAGCTGGACTGATTGCCTCGGAGTTGCTGGCCCAGGGCAGCGCACGCGGGCTGGCGGTGCTGTGCTCGCCGGCGCTGGCCGAGCAGTGGCAGGTCGAGCTGCGCACGAAGTTCGGCATCGACGCCGAGTTGGTGCTGGCGTCGACGGTGTCGCGGCTGGAACGCAACCTGGACCTGGGCCAGTCGCTGTTCGACCGGCACCCGAACGTGATCGTGTCGACCGACTTCATCAAGTCGCCCCGGCACCGTGACGACTTCGTCCGACATTGCCCGGATTTGGTGATCTGCGACGAGGCACACGCGTGCGTCGTCGCCGACGACACCACGTCGACGCAGACGCAGCTGCGCTTCGAGCTGCTGCAACGCATCGCCGCCGACGCCGACCGGCATCTGCTGCTGGTCACCGCCACCCCGCACAGCGGCAAGCCGACGGCGTTCCACCACCTGCTGGGGCTGGTGAAGCCGGAGCTGGCCAACCTCGATCTGACCACCGATGCCGGCCGACGGGCCCTGGCCCCGTACTTCGTGCAGCGCAAACGCGCCGACGTACGGAAGTACCTCACCAAAGAGGACGGCCTACGCGACGACAGCATGGTCGAGCAGACCGCGTTCCCCGCCGACCGCGAGTTCAAGGACGAGACGTACGCGTTGAGCCCGGCGTACCGGTCGCTTCTCTACGACGCCCTCGACTACGCCAGCGAACGGGTCGACGCGGCCAGCCAGCGCGGCAAACGGGAGACCCGGATCGCCTGGTGGTCGGCGATCGCGCTGCTGCGGTCCCTGGTGTCGTCGCCACGGGCGGCGGCGCAGACGCTGCGTACCCGGTCGGCGACGGCGGTGGCCGCGACGGCCGCCGAGGCCGACCGGCTCGGTGCCCCGCTGCTGCAGGATTCCGGTGAGGACGACGCCCTGGAAGGGCTGGACGTGGCACCGGGGGCGACCGCCGACGACGTCGACCGGGTCGTGTCGGGTGATCCGGCCGGGCGGCTGGCCGACCTGGCGGCGCGGGCCGAGCAGCTGGAAGGCTCCGACGGCGACCGCAAGCTCGCCCTGCTGGTGCGGCAGTTGAAGAAGCTGCTCGCCGAGGGCTACCACCCGATCGTGTTCTGCCGCTACATCCCGACCGCCGAGTACGTCGCCGAGCAGCTCGACGGCAAACTCGGCCGCAAGACGATCATCCGGGCGGTGACCGGGACGTTGTCGCCGCAGCAGCGGCTGCAGCGCATCGAGGAGCTGGCCGCAGCAGCCGGAGACGACCCAGCCGCCCGCCGGGTACTGGTAGCGACCGACTGTCTGTCCGAAGGGGTCAATCTCCAACATCACTTCGACGCGGTCGTCCACTATGACCTGGCCTGGAACCCGACCCGGCACGACCAGCGGGAGGGCCGGGTCGACCGCTTCGGCCAGCAGCGGTCCGTGGTCCGGGTGATCACCCTGTACGGCAGCGACAACGGCATCGACGGCAAGGTCCTCGACGTGCTGATCCGCAAGCACCGGCAGATCCGCAAGGACCTGGGCATCTCGGTGTCGGTGCCGGACGAGGCGTCGACCGGCGTCACCAACGCGATCATCGAATGGCTGGTGCTGCGCGACCGGCGCAGCGAGCAGGGCAGCCTGTTCGAGATCACCGACTACCAGCCGATCGACGAGCAGGCCGCCGAGCTGGACAAGCAGTGGCAGTCGGCAATCGAACGGGAGAAGACGTCCCGGTCCCGGTTCGCCCAGCACGCCATCCACGCCGAAGAGGTGGCCCGGGAGGTGACCGCGATCCGCGACACCCTGGGCCGGGCCGACGAGATCCGAGGCTTCGTCCGCTCCGCGCTGCGGTCCCTCGACGGGGTGCTGCGCGACGACCCGACCAGCCCTGGCGATTTCACCGCCGAGCTGGGCGGCACCCCGGCCGGGCTGCGGGACGCGCTCGCCCCGGTGCTGGGCGGCGACGCCGTCGACGGCACCCGGCAGGTGCCGGTGCGGGACACCGCCGCCGTCGCCCGGGGCGAGGTGGCGCTGGTACGCACCGACCCGGCGGTCGTCGCACTCGCCGGGTATCTGCTCAACGCGGCGCTCGACGCCGACGTGCCCGGTCCGCGTCCGGCCCGCCGCTGCGGGGTGGTCCGTAGCCGGTCGGTGTCGACCCGGACCACGCTGCTGCTGGTCCGCTACCGCTTCCACCTGACGTTGCCGTCCCGGACCGGCACCCGGGAGCTGGTCGCCGAGGACGCCCGGCTGCTGGCGTTCCGGGGCGCGCCGGGCAACGCCGACTGGCTGCCGGCCGACGAGGCGCTGCGGCTGCTGGACGCCGGGGCCGACGCCAACACCGACCCGACGCTCGCCGAGAACACCATGCGGCGGGTGATCGACGACCTGCCGGCGGTCGAGGACCGGCTCACCGCGTACGGCCGGGAGCTGGCCGCCGAACTGCTGGCCGCGCACCGCCGGGTGCGCAGCGCCGCTGGCGAGATCGTGCGCGGGTTGACCGTCACCGCCCAGGACGGTGCCGACGTGCTCGGCGCGTACGTCTATCTGCCGCTCGGCTGATCACTCCCCTCTCGCCCCCGCCCGTCCGCCCTTCGTTCCCCCGCCGGAGGCTGCAGTGTCCGCGATCACCCGCAACCAGGTCTTCTCCGCCGTCCACACGATCGGCGGGCTGATCCCCGCCGACATGCTCATCCGGATCTCCGAAGGCCGCGACGTGCCCGGCAGCAAACCGGCCGACTACCGGGTGGTCGGTGCCCGGTCGGTGCGCGACGACGCCGAACGGCACTGGGACTACCTGCGCTCCGTCTGGGCTGAGCTGCGCGGTCGGCTTCCGGTGGCACCGGCGGCGGCTACCCCCGCAGACCCCACCGGGTACGCGGTGAGCCAGTGGTTGGAGCCGCTGCTCGACGAGTTGGGCTTCGGCCGGCTCACCCCGATCGGGGCCAGCGGCATCACCGCCGACGACGGCGGCAAGACGTTCCCGGTGTCGCACCGCTGGCAGCACGTACCGGTGCATCTGATCGCCTGGAACGCGGACCTGGACAAACCGGCGGCGGCCGGCGGGGTCCGGGCGCAGTCGATGGTGCAGGAGTGTCTGAACCGCTCCGACGCGCACCTGTGGGGGGTGCTCAGCAACGGCCGGCAGCTGCGGCTGCTGCGCGACTCCAGCGCCCTGGCCACCGCCGCGTACGTCGAATTCGATCTGGAGGCGATCTTCGACGGTGAGCTGTTCAGCGAGTTCGTGCTGCTGTACCGGCTGCTGCACGTCTCCCGCTTCGACGTCGCCGAGGGTGCCGCGCCGTCGACCTGCTGGCTGGAACGCTGGCGCACCGACGCGATCACCACCGGCGTCCGCGCGTTGGAATACCACCGGGAGGCGGTCAAGAAGGCCCTGCAGACTCTCGGTACGGGCTTCCTCAAGCACCCGGCCAACGGGCAGCTGCGCGGCGAGTTGGACGTGGACGCCCTGCACGCGGCACTGCTGCGCCTGGTCTACCGGCTGATCTTCCTGTTCGTCGCCGAGGACCGCGACGCGCTGCACCCGAAGCGCACCAGTGAGGTGATCCGGGAACGCTACGCGGCCTACTTCTCGTCGGCGCGGCTGCGCCGGCACGCGAACCGCCGCCGGGGCACCGCGCACACCGACCTCTATCAGGCGCTGCGGATCGTCCTGGACGCGCTCGGCGACGAGCAGGGCCGCCCTGAGCTGGGCCTGCCCGGCCTGGGCGGCATCTTCGACGACGGCGACGCGGACGCGCCGCTGCGCGGCTGCGCCCTGGCCAACGCGGACCTGCTGACGGCGGTGCGCCAGCTCAGCCGGGTGTGGGATCCGAAGTCTGGTCGCTGGCGGGCCACGGACTACCGCAACATGGGCTCCGAGGAGCTGGGGTCGATCTACGAGTCGCTGCTGGAGCTGGTGCCCAAGCACAGCGCGCTGGACAGCAGCTTCACCCTGGTCGACCGGGCCGGCAACAACCGCAAGAAGACCGGCTCCTACTACACGCCGTCGTCGCTGATCGAACGGCTGCTCGACTCCACCCTCGACCCGGTGATCGACGACGCGCAGAAACGCGGCGAGGTCGCCGCGACAGCCGCCGGGCAGCCGGACGCCACCCAGTCGATCGTCGACGAGCTGCTGTCGATCACGGTCTGCGACCCGGCGTGCGGCTCCGGGCATTTCCTGGTGGCGGCGGCCCGGCGGATCGCGAAACGGGTCGCGGCGGTGCGGGAACGCAACCCGGAGCCGACCGTCGAGGCGGTCGGGCACGCGCTGCACGAGGTGATCGCCCGCTGCGTCTACGGCGTGGATCTCAACCCGATGGCGGTCGAGCTGGCCAAGGTGTCGCTGTGGCTGGAGGCCCTGGAGCCGGGCACGCCGCTGAGCTTCCTCGACGCGCACATCAAGCACGGCAACGGCCTGATCGGCGCGCTGCCGGCGTTGCGCCGCGACGGCATCCCGACCAGGGCGTTCAAGGCGATCGAAGGTGACGATCCGAGGCACGCCCGGCTGCTGCAGCGGCTCAACGACGAGGAACGCGCCGGTCAGTTCGGGCTGTTCGACCTGGTCGCCGAGGTCAAGGTCGCCAATGCCGACCTCGCTGAGCGGGTCGAGCGGATCACCAACGCCCCGGCCGGCGACCTTTCCGACGTACGCCGGCAGGCCGCCGCCTACCAGGAGCTGGTCAGCTCGGCCGACTACACCCGACGCAGGCACCTAGCGGACGCCTGGTGCGCGGCATTCGTGTGGCGCAAGGCGGCCGACGCACCACCGCCGGTCACCGACCGCGTCTTGCGGGCCATGCAGGACCCGGACACCGCAGCGGCGTCCCAGGCAACGCACGACGAGATCGAACGGCTGGCCGACGAGTTCCGCTTCTTCCACTGGGATCTGGAGTTCCCCGAGATCTTCCGCACCTCGGACAGCGCCGCCACCCTGCCCGACGTGGACCCGGCGACCGGCTGGTCCGGAGGCTTCTCCTGCGTGCTCGGCAACCCACCGTGGGACAAGGTCGACTTCGAGGACCCGAAGTACTTCAGTGTGGTCGACCCGTCGATCGCGCAGCTGGCCGGCGCGACCCGCCGGGCGCGGATCGTCGAGTGGGTCGAGGAGTATCCGGAGGCGGGTGAGCGCTACCACGCCGCTCGCCGCCGGGTAAAGGGGACGTTCCACTTCGCCAGCGGCTCGGGCACCTTCCCGCTGTGCGCGAAGGGGCTCAGCGTCAAGGGCGTCACGATGCTGCAGACCGATCAGCTCTTCACCGAAAGGTTCACCACCTTGGCCGCGCCTCACGGGCGGCTCGGGGCCATCGTGCCGACCGCGATCGCGACCAGCGCTGGCGCGCAGCACCTGTTCAGCGACCTCACCCGACGCGGCGCGATCGCCACATTGCTCGACTTCGAAAACCGCAAGCCGCTCTTCCTGGGCGTCCACTCCAGCTACAAGTTCTGCCTGCTGGCGCTGACCGGCCGGGCCGCCGGCGAGCCGCAGGCACGCTACGCGTTCTTCCTGGAGGACCCGGTCGACCTCGACGACCCCGAGCGCACCTTTACCCTCAGCCCGGAAGAGATCGCGCTGATCAACCCGAACACCGGCAACCTGCCCATCTTCCGCACCCGCCGCGACGCCGACCTGACCCTCTCTATTTACCGCCGCATCCCCGTTTTCTGGAACGAAACCAAATTGGACGGCAACCCCTGGAAGATCGCCTTCAAGCCGACCCTCTTCCACATGACCGACGACTCCGACCTATTCCGCACCCGTGAGCAGTTGGAGGCCGACGGCTGGGAGCTACACGGCAACGTCTTCACCCGCGACGACGAACGCATGCTCCCCCTCTACGAGGCGAAGATGGTCGACTTCTTCAATCATCGCGCAGCCGACGTCGTGAAAAGCGAAACTGCGGTCAACCGGCAAAATCAGCCTCGCTACCTCAGTCAAGCCGAGCTCCAAGACCCCAACCGCTTGTCAATTCCCTTGACCTGGGTCGCGGAGACTGGACACGTAGCGACGGTCCGAAACGGCAAGAAGGTGAAGGTGCCAGCCACCGCCGCGCGGCTCAACGAGGTCAAGTGGGACGCGGACTGGCTCTGCGGTTGGTGCGACGTCACATCAGCCACCAACGCACGCACCGCAATTCCGGCTTTCATCCCGCGCACAGCGGCTGGGCACACCCTTCCGCTGATGTTTCCCCGGAGGTCGACCGAGCTTGTCAGCGCACTACTCGCGGTCCAGAGTTCACTAGTATTCGACTTCGTTGCCCGCCAGAAGGTCGGCGGGCTCCATATGGCGCTGATGACCTGGAAGCAACTACCTGTACCCACGCCGAAAATGCTCGAGCCTCACCTTTCCTTCATCGTTCCGCGAGTGCTGGAGCTTGTCTACACGGCGCACGATATGGCCGGACTCGCCCGCGATCTCGGATACCACGGCGAGCCCTTCCCTTGGGACGAGGACCGACGCGCGCAGCTCCGTGCGGAGCTGGACGCCTACTTCTTTCACCTCTATGGGATTACCCGCGACGACGTTGACTACATCCTGGAATCCTTCCAGTCCGACACCGGCGGGCTCAAGAACAACGAGATCGCCAAGTACGGCACCTACCGCACAAAGGAGCTAGTACTCACTGAATACGATCGTATATATATCACGAGCAGACCCGGAGCGATGGCGATCTAGCAACGCGATCAGGCTTAGCCAGTCACTCAGTCCTTACCCGACAACACACCCCCCCATCACCCAGACCAAAAGGAAGATTATGCACATCCAAGATTCCGGCAAGGAATTCGAAAAACGCGCACTGGCGGTCGCTCGAGCAATATACGACCCATCAGGAACACAGGGTCCGGTAATTTACCAGGGCCGAGAGCACGACGGCGCCTTTGTCAACGATCGGTCGATAGCCGTTTTCGAGTTCACCACATCACGCACAAAACAGAAAGCCATTAAAGATGCAACAAAAATCAGTGACCTACTTCGCCACCTACAGGGCATTCCAGACAATCGCTTCAAGATGGCGCAGGGCTACTTCGTCACCGCAGACGAACCAGATGCAGAACAAAGAAAAGCGGTCGAGGCTGTTGCAAAATCATCGAATATGCATATAGTATGCATGAGCCTCCTAACCTTACGTCGACAACTAATCGATTCAGAAAACTACATTGCTCTACGCAGGAAGGCCCCCTTCGGAAGTACTGGATTCAAACTGACAACCACAAACCCCAAAACAAGGAATGCCCAGTATATCGAGCCAATCCTAGAAGATATCACCTCTGGTGGCACCCTATCTTTAGAGGAGGTGGTTGAGGCAGCCAGCAACGGGGATCGTTTTGTACTCATAGCAGACTTCGGTTCCGGAAAGAGCGAGGCATTAAGGCAAGCATTCGAACGCCTCCGCAAGAGGCACTTCAAGGATGCGGCGACTCAGCGTATTCCGCTGCACATCAACTTAAATGATTGCTTCGGACTCAGGTCCCCAGCCGAGGTAATTCGACGACACTCGGAGGATATCGGATTCCCCGGCCAGGACAGCCTTGTAGCAGCATGGAGGTCTGACGCCTGCATCCTATTGCTCGACGGATTTGATGAACTAGTTCCATATCGCTGGGTTGGAGGTGCAAGGGATCTACGACAGGTCCGCCGATCAGCACTTGAACCCGTGCGACGACTGATCGCGGACAGCTCCCCCGAGTGCGGAGTAATAATAGCAGGTAGGCCGCAGTACTTTGCGAGCAATTCGGAGCTACTAGAGACCTTGGCCCTGACAGGCGGCCGAGTGCTTACTATTCATGACTTCAACACGGAGCAAGTACAACAATTTACGGGTTTAGACGCAACCCTTCCAAGCTGGATTCCACCAAGACCACTTTTGCTCAAGTTCCTACTTCAGAACGAGTTTTTTGAGGACCTGCCAAATCTTGCTTACAGCGGAGCAGAAGCCTGGCTCGATATAATTGACGTTGTAGCCAGACGCGAGGCCGACCGCATCAGCACCGTTACCCCCGACAACGTTCGCAAGCTGATCGCAAGGATATCAAGCCTGGCCCGAGGTGGCCGGGGACAACTTGGTCCTGTTGCAATCAAAGATATGAGGTCCGCGTTCCACGAGGTTTGCGGCTATGAGGCCGAGGAGGAGGGGATCCAGTTACTGCTACGCCTTCCTGGTCTTGGGGCCACGAACCCTAAACAGGGCGACGAAGAGGAACGATACTTCATCGACTCCGACCTTGCGGATGCAGCGTACGGCATTGATCTCGCCAGCTACATCTCAGCGCCATACAGCAGGCATCCACTCAGCTCCAGCGTATCGTGGAATACCTCCACTGGGACCATTTCAGCTGATGTATGCGCTGCGGAATTGACGCGGATTGGGTTCGACTCGAATATCACCAGCGGGGCGATCAAGAAGCGGCTAGACGATCAATTCTTCGACTCCATCCTCTTTGACACGGTAGCCGTTTCCTCCCATCTAGGCACCAAACCATCCAATGGATTATTTCCATTCTTCGATGAAATATTAGTACCCCGAATCACGCTCTCTGGAGACGACGGATACCTTAGTCACGCTACTTTCAAGGACTGCGTCATAGAGACGCTTGATGTTACCGAATTTGACAACAGCAACACCTTCCCGACCTTTCACTCCTGCCTGATTGGAAAGATTGACGGCTGGTCCCAACTGCCCGCAAGCTATCAGGATCGCTTTGTAGAATGTGATATCGAGGAATTCTCGTCGACAAGTCAGACGACGTCCGGCCTACTACAACTACCGATTGCCGAAAACGACAAGGTAGCGTTGGTTGTACTGAAAAAGGTTTACGCACAAGCCGGAAGCGGGAGAAAATTCCATGCCCTCGCGCGCGGACTTCCACTATCCGAGAGGTCAAGGGTTCCAGACGTCGTTCAGGAGCTTGTTTCCATGGGATACCTATCGCGTGCTACGGCAAAGGGGAACGACATTATTCTACCACTAAAAGCCCGACGCAAGGATGTAGTTGCGGTTCTTTCTAACCCAGGCTCATTTTCGCTCAGCGCACTGAAGCAATAGTTGGAACGCGCAGCCGGGAATGACTACATTGATTCAGGGTAGTCATTCCCGGTAGACAGCAGGAGAGGGCTTTCGCGCAGCCTGCCCCCATCTCACCCGACGACGCAGCAGCAGGCAGTGCCAGTCACGGCGAACCCTCATTACTACAAAGGCGTGTCTGGCTACGAGTCCTGTTCGGGCTGCTCAGCCACGAAGACACCGATGCCCGTTCGCCCGACAAGCTCATCCAGTTCGATCATGGAGTCGACGGCACGGCGGACGGTCATGTGACTGGTGTCGTACTCGTCGGCCAGCAGCCGGACCGACGGAAGCTTGCTGCCCGGCGGGTAGATCCCGGCCTTGATCTTCGCCCGCAGATCATCCCTGATCTGGCGCCAAAGCGGCTGGGCGTACGGCATAGGTACAGCCAAGCAACCACCCTGCCTTCTGTCCCCAGCATCCCCTTGCTGTCTTTACAGGCTTTATAGGTCTGGTAGGCTCGTCGGCGTTGTCATCGACGTTCGGGGAGGAAGTCGTGGAGCAGCGGAGCAGGCGGGGGCGGGTGGTGCCTCGGCGGGGCGTACTCGTGGAGCCGTGGCAGGTCAGGGCGGTGCAGTTCGACACCCGGTGGCGTGGGCTGGACCCGGCGGCGGTGTACGCGTACCTGCGACAGGTCGCCGACGAGCTGGATCGGCTCACCCGGCAGGCCGCCGTCGACCGCGCTGAGGCCGACCGACTGCGCGAAGGACTGCGGCAGTGGCGGCAACGCCACGTCGGCTGCCGGTTCAACGACCCGCCCGCCGACGTCTACCGCTCGGAGCACCAGCGGCAGACCGGCAACGGAGGCCACTGGTGAGCGACGAACCGCGCTGGACCATCCACCTGCCGACCCGGCTCACTGACATCGAGGCCGCCGCCCGGTTCGCCGCCGCGCTGCGGGACTCGCTGAGCCACCTGGACGTCGTCGACTTCGCCGACACCACGCTGTCCGCCACCGACCGACCGTCGCTGCGTACCCGGGTATGGGGTGACCTCGGCCCGGACCCGGCCGGCGGCGACCCCACCAACGAGCGCACCGCGTCCGGCGATGACTGACCCCGTCCCCCGACCCGTCGAGATCGACCACCTGACGGAGCTGGTCGACCGGCACGCACCGCGCACCGACGGCTGCGCCTGCGGCGACCCGCTCACCGCCGCCGGCCGCTGCTGGCGCACCGATGTCGCACTCACCCGGCTCCGCGACCTCGGCGTCCACGTCGCCGCCGTCGACCAGCCGGAGGATGCTCGATGAGCATGCACGTCCCGGTCCGCCCCAGCTGGGCCTGCGCCGGCTGCGGCCACGCCTGGCCGTGCCTGGACAGCCGGCAACAGCTCACAATCGAGTACGCCGACGCCCGCGTCTCCCTGTCGATCTACCTCGCCACCAACATGGTCGAAGCGATGACCGACCTGCCGGCCGGGCAAGGCGGCGACCTCCGCTGGCGTTTCCTCGGCTGGCTGTGATGTCGATGTCGATCCTGCGCCCCGGCGACGAACCGATGCACTACGACGACGGCTCCCACCGCTGGATCCCGCCTGACCCGGATCATGACCAGGCGACCTGGGAAAACCAGGTACGCGAACACCAACGCGAGCATCGCGAGCGCCCCGATCCGCCCCTGCCCCGCTACCGTCTCATCCGGAGAGCCGCCGCCAGGTGAGGCGGCCCGGCCGCACGCCCAGCGGAAAGAAGGTGGTCGACGTGGCCCAGGCTGCGATCGTGCGACGAGTGTCCGCCGCCCGCGCCGCGAGCTTCGCTGGAGCGTGGCCGGCGGCAGCGGCCGCTGTCGGCACCCTGGCCGCTGTGCTGGTGCTGGCCCGCCAGGCCCGCCCCGTCGTCGAGGCCGCCGCCTGGTCGTGGCGCTTCGCCGAGCAGGCCCCGACCACCATCATCGGCCCGATCGGCACCGCCCGGCTGGCCGGCTGGGCGCTGCTGGTCGCGGTACTGGTCGCCGGCTGGCGTACGTCCGCCGCGCTCGGTGCATGCGCCGCCGTACTGGCCGAGCTGGTGGTGCTGGTCACCGGGGTACGCGACCATGCGGCGCCCGGTTGGCACCTCCTGCTCGCCGTGGTCGTCGCCGTACCGCTGGGCGGGTCACTGCTGCTTGCCGCCCGTGATGGCCGCGAGCAACGACCGCTTCCGGGTCGGTTCTGGGCCGCAGCGGCCGCGATGGGGCTGTGTGCATCGCTCAGCGCCGCCGGTACGCCGCTGGTAGCGGAGCAGTCCGACGGCCTCGTGCTCATCAGCAACATTCCGGTGGCGCGCATCGGGTTCGGCGCTCTGGCCCTGGTGGTGCTGTTCAGTGTCGTCGCGGTGTCGGCCCTGCCGGTTGCCGTACGCCGCCGGGCGGTGGTGCTGCTGGCGGCCGTGGCGGCGTTGCTGGCGACGACGCAAAGCGGCTATGACGAGGCGTTCATGTCAATGCTCGACTACCCGGTTCTGCGTGACCAGCCAGCCATGGCGTTGGTGCTGGCTGCCGTGGCAGCGACCGTGGTGCTGACGCTCGGCACACTCGCGGTGCGCCTGCGAGAAGGGTCAGCAGCCCTGGACCACAGCCCGCGAGATCACTTCAGATCATCTTGACCTTGTCGAGAAAGACCTGCCAACTCGCGCTGCGGGCGGCCGGTGGCTGGAACAGCAGCCGATGGACAACGATCTCCTCTGCGACCCGTGGGCTGTCGGAGACCTCGTACGATCGGAAGTTGGCCCTGGCGCCCGCAGGCCGGACCGCTTTCCTCAGTTGTTCCTTCGCGTTCCGGATCTTGCCGACATCCTTGCCCGTGTACTGGTCGGGCAGCCGCCACGACCGGTGAACCGCCCGCACCGCCGCCGGGAAGAGAAACCACCACGCCTCGGTCTCCCAGGCCGGCACCACGGCAAGGACCGGCCAGGGCAACGGGCGGAACGCACCCTCAACCTTCTTGATCAAAGCCTGGTGCGCCGGCTCCACGTCATCGGCGTCCTCGTGCATCAGCACCGCACGGATCGGAGACCGTACGGCCTGTGCCCGCAGGACCGCGCTGACGCGGGTCGTCTGGCTCGGGATCCGGTCCGGCGGAACCTTGCGCACCAACGCCATCGGCTTACGTAGCGGCTTCAGGCTGCCTTTCGACAGGTCAGGACGCAACGCCGAGACGAGGATGCAGACCACCTGGCGGTCGTTGTCATCCTCGCCCAGCACGACGACAATCGGCTGCTGCTGGCCGCGTGCTCTGCTCACTCCGGGCAACCACCCAGCGCACCGGTGAACCACAGCTCGCCGAGCCCAATCTCGCCATGCAGTTCCCGTTCCATGGCCCGCACCGTGTCCGGGTCGATCGCCGGGATCCGCGACGCGGCGTCCTCGCCACGTTCACAGACGATCAACTCGTCGGGGGTCAGCCGGTTTACCAGCGGCGGCGAGTGTGTCGCAATCAGGAACTGGGTGCGTTCGGACGCCTCGCGCAGCAACTCGACCAACCGGTCGAGGATGTGGGGATGCAGTCCGTGGTCGATCTCCTCGATACAAGTGAGACGCGGCGGCGCCGGGTCGTAGAGCAGAGCGAGCAGCGCAAGAGCCCGGATCGAGCCGTACGATGCCTCCTGCAAGGTCGTCGCACCCGGAAGCCCACGCTCCACCAGGGTGAGTACGGTCCCCTCACCGGCACCACCGATCGGCCGGAACTGCAGGGCTTCCGAGCCCGGGATGAAGGCTCGCGCGTCGCGCTGCAGCGCGGCGAACTGGTCGCTGTGCTCATCGGCCAGGTAGGCGAGGAACGACGCCAGGTTGCTGGCGTCGTTGGCCAGCTGCCGGCTGCGCTGCTCCGTCGATGGCAGGCGGGCCGCAGCCACGTCGATGTCGAACACCCGGAAACTGGCGAACATGTCAGCGAGCGCTTCGACCTGCTCGCCGCCCTCCTCGGCACTGAGTTTGGGCAACGTCGACAAACCCAGCGAACCCTCGCGCAGACTGGCTTTCCGCTCCCCACCCTCGGGGCCATGGAAGGTGACCTGGTTGCCGGAGACCGCGATACGCCGGCCTGGTCCGGCGGTCCGTTTGAACGCGAATGTCTCGGACCGCCGCAGGTAGTAGCGGTCGGTCTGGCCGCGTAGCTTCCCCCGGGACACACCGAGCTGGTAGTTGTCGGTGGCCCGCAAATTGCTGTTCTTGGTGACAGCGGCCTCCACCTCGATGGTGATGCTGGGCCGCTGGTCGCCACCGCCCCGGAACAGCACCCGGTCGAAACCACCGCGTCGCTCCAGCGCGGGCCCGAGGTCCTCCCGGGTGGCGTCGCCGAGGAAGGCGATCACGTCGAGTAGGTTGGACTTACCGGCGCCGTTGGGTCCGACGAGTACGTTGAGTGCGGCGAGCCGCACCTCCACCGCCCGGAGGCTGCGAAAGTTGCTCACCTTGAGCCTGAGCAGGTACGGGGGATGTCGGACGGCCACGGCAGCAGGCTACCCGCTCCGCGCAGCGCCGCCAGCCAGGCGCAGCAAGTTGCCCGCTTCGAATTCCCGAGGACACAACCAGTCGCCTTCGGGGAGTGTCCGATGACCGCCTCCGGCGGCCCGAACGAACACCCGACAACTCGTCCAGCTGGCCGTTGTCCATTCACGCGCGCTCTGGTTGCATTGCCCGGGTTCGAGGAGTGTGCACACTAGACGGGAGTCGCCGATGGTCGCGGCGCAGGAGACGACGCTGCAAAAGTTGCTCGAAGGCACCAAGCAGTACCAGGTGCCGTTGTACCAGCGGACGTACTCGTGGTCCGAGCATCAGTGCAAGCGGCTCTGGGAGGACATCAAGAAGCTCGCCGAGGACCGCCGCGCGGACCCCGCAGCCACCCACTTCATCGGCTCGGTGGTGCTGGCACCCAGCCCGGAGATCGGCCCGGTCGGGGTGCAGGAGTTCCTGGTCGTCGACGGGCAGCAGCGCCTCACCACCCTGTCGATCCTGCTCTGCGCGATCCGGGACCACCGGGCGAAGACCGAGGATCCGAAGCACCGGGGGCGCATCGAACAGCTGTACCTGATCAACCAGTTCGAGTCCGATCCGCACCGGCTCAAACTCGTGCCCACCCAGGCTGACCGGGACGCGTACCTGGCCTGTGTGGAGTCGACTCCGCAGGTCGGCGGCAGCGACCACGTCGGTTCGGCGTACCGCTTCTTCGCCAGCCGGCTGATGGAATACGACGACGTCGAGGACCCGTTCGACATCGCGCGGATCGAGAACGCCGTCATCACCGGGTTGGCGCTGGTGGCGGTCACCGCGCAGGCCGGCGACAACGTCTACCGGATCTTCGAGTCGCTGAACAATACCGGCCTGCAGTTGACCCAGGCCGACCTGCTGCGCAACTACCTTTTCATGCGGCTGCCGACCCGGGGCGAGACCGTCTACAAGTCGCTGTGGTTCCCGCTGCAGGATACCCTCAACCGGGAGGACCTCGAGCTGCTCTTTTGGCTCGACCTGGTGCAGCGCAACGGCCGTGCCAAGCAGACCGACATCTACGCCGCGCACCAGCTGCGGCTCAACGCGATGCGCGGCGAAGCGGAGATACGCCGGTTCAGCCACCTCGGCGCGCTGCTGAAGATCATCCTGCACCCGGAGAGCGAGCCCGACCCCGAGGTCCGGCGGCGGCTGACCCGGCTGCATGCCTGGGGCGCCACCACCGTCTACCCGCTGCTGCTGCACCTGCTGGACCGCCGTGCGCAGGGCACCGCCACCGCCGGGCAGGTCATCGCGGCCATGCGGTACGTGGAGAGCTTCTTCGTCCGCCGCCTGGTGATCGGTCGGGCGACCGCCAACGTCAACCGGATCCTGATGTCGATCGTCACCGAGATGGACGCGAAGCTCCCGGTCGACGAAGCGGTCCGGGCGTACTTGTCGACTGGCCGTAAGCACTACGCAACCGACGCGCAGATCCGCTCGTCGACCAGGACCATCCCCTTCTATCTCAACGGACGCGCGCATCAGCGCAACCTCGTACTTCAGTGGTTGGAGGAGGCGCACCGCAGCAAGGAGCCGGTGGCAGCCGACACGCTCACCATCGAGCATGTGCTGCCGCAGACGCCGACCGCGCAGTGGCGGCAGATGCTCAACGACGACCTCGGGCCCGACGAGAACTTCACCGACGTGCACGAGTCGCTGGTGCACACGATCGGCAACCTGACCCTCACCGGATACAACTCCGAGCTGGGCAACAAACCGTTCGACGCCAAGAAGGCCGCGTTGGCGAAGAGCCCGATCGTGCTCAACCGGGACATCGCCCAGCAGGAGCGGTGGGGGCGGCCGGAAATCCAGGCCCGCAGCGAGGCGCTCGCCGAGCAGATCATCTCGCTCTGGCCGGGTCCGGTCGAGGCCTCCCGCGACAACGACTCCGACGTGCCGTGGGACGTGAT
Organism: Solwaraspora sp. WMMA2065; assembly: GCF_030345075.1. NCBI lineage: Bacteria > Bacillati > Actinomycetota > Actinomycetes > Micromonosporales > Micromonosporaceae > Solwaraspora > Solwaraspora sp. WMMA2065. Next base: position 6,562,207 of record NZ_CP128361.1, on the reverse strand, counting down.
GAACCGGGCCCTGGCCGAGCTGCCCGCCGGTTCGTGGACCACGTACGGCGACGTGGCCGCGCTGATCGGCAGCCACCCGGTGCCGGTCGGGACGCGGCTGGCGAACCATCCGGTGCCGAACGCACACCGGGTGCTGCAGACCGGCGGCACCGTCTCACCGGGCTTCCGCTGGCCCGATCCGGCCCGTACCGACGACCCGCTCGACCTGTTGCGGGCCGAAGGGGTCGAGTTCGATGGCAGTGGGCGCGCCGCCCCGGAGCAGCGGATCCCGCTGGACGAGCTGGCCCAGCTCGCCGGGCTCAGCACCGATGATCTGCCGCGCCCCGGTCACCGCGATCCAGCGCGGCGCACGCCGAACGCTTCAACACTCAGCTGGCCCAGCTGCAGGACCCGCCGGTGGTCGCCGCCGTGCAGGCTGTTCGCGACGGCTGGACCGCGCTCGGCGGCCGCCTGCTCTACGGCACCGGCGACGAAACGTCGTGCTTTCTCATCGCACGCGGCAAGGACCATCGGCTCGGCAGCATCTGGCCGGCGACGATCTACCCGAGTGGCAAGTTCGAGATCGTCTTCCAGCATCTCAAGAACCGGATGCCGTTCGACGACATGGCGCTGCGTGAGGAGTTCCGGCAGCGGCTCAACAAGATCCCCGGGGTGTCCATCGCGGCGGCCCGGATCGGGCTACGGCCGGGTTTGCGGCTGTCGGTACTCGCCGACCCGGCGGCCCGAGAGCTGCTGATCGAGCAGCTCGACTGGTTCTACCAGCAGGCGCAACCGCCGGCCGAGGACGACGCCGACGAGGGTGAACAGTTGAGCTGACCGCCAGGCTGTGGAGGCGCTGCGCGCCGAGTTGGCCGCCGCTGGTGCCACCACCCACCTGCAGTTGTGCGCCGACGCGGCGCGGCTGCTCGCCGATGGCGACACCGGCGCCGCCGAGGACGCGTCTCTGCGGTTCGACCACGTGGTGGTTGACGAGGCGCAGGATCTGCACCCAGCGGAGTGGCGGGTGCTGTGGGCAGCGGTGCCGGCCGGTCCGGACGACACCTTCCTCACCGGCGATCCGCATCAGCGGATCAACGACGCGAAAGTGTCGCTGGCCGCGCTCGGGATCCGTACCGCCGGGCGCAGCTTCCGGCTGCGAATCAACTACCGCAGTACGGCGGAGATCCTCACCTGGTCGACCGGGCTGCTCGACGGGGACGGCCGCGACAACCTGACCGGCTACCGGTCGCTGCTGCGAGGTCGGCGGCCGACGGTAGCCGGGTTTCCGGACGAGCCGGCCGAGGCGGCGGCGCTGGTGCAGCGGGCCCGCGAGTGGCTCGACCGGGGCGTACGGCCGGCAGAGGTCGCCGGCTGCACCCGGTTCAAGGCCAGGCTGGACCCGGTGCAGGCGGCGTTGGCCGAGGCCGGCATGCACCCGCGCCCGCGAAGCGCTGCATGTGTCGTGGACGGGCCAACCGAGTCAATTCCTCCCGCGATAGCTTGTGTCCGGGGTTCGCGCGGCCGCCTTGGGCAGGGCCGGCTTCTCCGGCAACCGCCACGTCAGACCGCCAACAGCCCCCCGTTTCGCACCTCGTCCTTGATCGCGATCAGGTTGGCCGCCACGTACGGAATGTGGTGCGCGCGGTGCCAGTCGGTCGGGAAGTAGGTAACCAACCTGGACACCTGAAAACGGCACGTAATCTCCGGTACGTACTTGGCGTACTGCTGGTCCGTGAAGTACCAGAACGAGTTCTCGTTGTAGAAGGCAACATGCGTCGGGTCCTGGAACGCGCCCCTGCCGTCGCTGCTCGGCGTCAACGACAACAGCATCCCGCCAGGCGCCAACAAGCGGTACAGCTCGTTGAACAACGCGATCTTGTCCGGGATGTGCTCCAGAAAGTCACTCGCCCGGATCACTCCAACGCTGCTGTCCGGCAGATCCAGGCCCTTGGTGATGTCACAGATCATGTCCACCTCAGGTCCGGCGTGGACATCGACACCTTGGTAACCTTCGACCTTGTTGTGTGCCGCACCCAGGTCGAGCGCAAGCAGACCCTGCCGCTTGGCCCACGCCAGCGCATTCAACTGCACGTTGCGATCATATACCTCCACTGTCCGTTGCTGAATCCGGGCGTTCATCTCCGGCACGCGCTGCGTATTTCCTGCATGCATCCGTTGAAGGTAGAGACACTCCGGGATGTGATGAAAATCCGCCAGCTGATACATGCGACACATGAGGTCGGCATCGTCAGCAACGTCAAGCGACTCGTCGTACCCGCCGGACTTCTCGTAGATGTCGCGGCGAAATGCTCGCACGTGATTCGGCGCGTACCAGATGTAGCTCACATTGTGCGGCGTCGGCGGCAGCGCCATGCAGGCCAGCACTTCGCAGCCATCAACCCGGACGTCCCGATATCGCCAACCATGATCAGCAGAGAAACGACTGTCGTCGCGACTACCGTCCTCAGCGATCTGGGCGGTGTCGCTGTAGACCAGGCCGACCTCCGGATTCTCGTCGAAGGCATCAACCACCTTTTCGAGGCAGTCGCTAGCAAGAAGATCGTCGTGGTCCAACTCGACGAGTATGTCGCCCGACGCCTCCGCACAGGCCCGCTTCTTGACCGCACCAACGCCCGACACCTCATCCTGCACCACCAGGCGAATTCGCTGATCCGGCACCTCGGGCCGCCAGCGGTTCCCTTGGTTCAGAACGATGACCCACTCCCAGTCGTCGAACGTCTGCGCTTGCAGCGACTGATGGCACTCATCCAGAAACCGGGTCCGATTACTACCAGTAAAGACCGTCACAGATGGCTTTCTCATTCCACTCACTCACTCACTGACCCGGGTAGCCTCATCAGCGTCGTCGCGGTACTCTTCAGGGACACCCTCCAGCAGCGCCCCGTCGAGCCGCACCGCCTCTCCGAACGCCTCACGAGCCTCGACTTCGTCACCCTCGCTCACCAACAACAGCCCCAACCGCAGGTATGCGGTGGAAGCTTCGCCATCAAGCTCGACGATCTGTCGATATAGATCAATTGCAGATGATCGATCGTGACTCTCGAGCGCGATGGCCTTGTTGAAAAGGGCCGGCTTGTAGAAAGGATCAGCTTCCAATGCTTGATCGTAGCTATCGATTGCCTGGGCGATCCTGTCCTGCGACTGCGCGATGTAGCCCAGATTATACCAGGCCAACATGTTGTTTTCGTCGACAGCAAGAACCTGCTCGAACGTTTGTTTAGCCTTCTCGATATCCCCGGCCTGACCTTCCTCGACGCCCTTCTCGACGAGGGCAACAGGATCCTCACCGATTGCACCGACGGGTTTTTTGCCTCCACCCTGGTCCGCAGTACACGCCGGCAGCCCTGCAAGCAACACGGCACCACACGCGAGTGAGCTAAACATCGTCTTCATCTTCATGAGACAACCTTCCTGCAACTCGAATACTAAGAATTGGCACGACGTCCACTCGGACGTGTACTACTCGACATCAACACAAACGACATAGACCATCCCGCCACCGTCACCCAGCTCGGCCTGCCAGCCGCTTGGTGTTCCAACCGCAGGAACAGGCCGACTGGTCTCAACACCTGCTTGTGAGCTGAAGCCTCCGCCGGTGGCAACATCGCCCGCAGCGCACCGGGCTGTCACGAGACCGGCCCCGGCGGCCGTCACAGAGTTGACGTAGACACTGGTCAGTCCTGCACCGGAAGCACCTTGGGGACCTTGGGGACCCTGGAGACCGGCCTCGCCCCGCTCGCCCTGAGGGCCTGCTAGGTCATCATCGCCGGGCGGACCCTGCGGACCCTGCGGACCCTGCGGACCCTGCGGACCCTGCACGCCCTGGAAGCCTTGCGGGCCGGTATCCCCCTGAGCGCCCTGTGCCCCGGTCTCACCCTGCGGGCCCTGGAAGCCCTGAACACCCTGGGCCCCCTGCGCGCCTTGAGCGCCGGTGTCGCCCTGGGCACCTTGCACACCAGGTCCGCCTTGGGCACCTTGGAAGCCCTGAGCACCGGTGTCGCCCTGGGCCCCCTGGGCCCCCTGGGCGCCATCAGCACCCTGCGCACCCTGGAAGCCCTGCGCGCCCTGCACGCCTTGAGCTCCCTGCGCACCCTGCGCGCCCTGAGCGCCCTGGAAGCCCTGCGCACCTTGAGCTCCCTGAGCTCCCTGAGCTCCCTGCACACCCTGCACACCCTGGAAACCCTGCGCACCCTGGAAGCCCTGCGCGCCCTGCACGCCTTGAGCTCCCTGCGCACCCTGCGCGCCCTGAGCGCCCTGGAAGCCCTGCGCACCTTGAGCTCCCTGAGCTCCCTGAGCTCCCTGCACACCCTGCACACCCTGGAAACCCTGCGCACCCTGGAAGCCCTGCGCACCCTGCACGCCCTGAGCGCCATCAGCACCCTGCGCACCCTGCGCACCCTGCACGCCTTGAGCTCCCTGCGCACCCTGCACGCCTTGAGCTCCCTGCGCACCCTGCGCGCCCTGAGCGCCCTGGAAGCCCTGCGCACCTTGAGCTCCCTGAGCTCCCTGAGCTCCCTGCACACCCTGCACACCCTGCGCACCCTGGAAGCCCTGCGCACCCTGAACACCCTGCGCACCCTGCGCACCTTGAGCGCCCTGCACGCCTTGCGCACCTTGCGCACCTTGAGCTCCCTGCGCACCTTGAGCTCCCTGCACGCCTTGCGCACCTTGCGCACCTTGAGCTCCCTGCGCACCCTGCACGCCTTGAGCTCCCTGCGCACCCTGCGCGCCCTGAGCGCCCTGGAAGCCCTGCGCACCCTGCACGCCTTGAGCACCCTGCGCCCCTTGAGCTCCCTGCGCACCTTGAGCTCCTTGAGCTCCTTGCACGCCCTGGAAGCCCTGCGCACCCTGCGCCCCTTGAGCTCCTTGAGCTCCTTGCACGCCCTGGAAGCCCTGCGCACCCTGCGCACCCTGGAAGCCCTGTGCCCCTTGAACGCCCTGCGCACCTTGCGCACCTTGAGCGCCCTGCACGCCTTGCGCACCTTGCGCACCTTGAGCTCCCTGCGCACCCTGCGCACCCTGCGCACCTTGAGCACCCTGCGCTCCTTGAGCTCCTTGAGCTCCTTGCACGCCCTGGAAGCCCTGCGCACCCTGCGCACCCTGGAAGCCCTGTGCCCCTTGAACGCCCTGCGCACCCTGCGCACCCTGCGCACCTTGAGCGCCCTGCACACCCTGCGCACCTTGAGCGCCCTGCACGCCTTGCGCACCTTGCGCACCCTGCGCACCCTGCACGCCTTGAGCGCCCTGCGCGCCCTGAGCGCCCTGGAAGCCCTGCGCACCTTGAGCTCCCTGAGCTCCCTGAGCTCCCTGCACACCCTGCGCACCCTGGAAGCCCTGCGCGCCCTGCACGCCTTGAGCTCCCTGCGCACCCTGCGCACCCTGCACGCCTTGAGCTCCCTGCGCACCCTGCGCGCCCTGAGCGCCCTGGAAGCCCTGCGCACCCTGCACGCCTTGAGCACCCTGCGCCCCTTGAGCTCCCTGCGCCCCTTGAGCTCCTTGAGCTCCTTGCACGCCCTGGAAGCCCTGCGCACCCTGCGCACCTTGAGCACCCTGCGCCCCTTGAGCTCCTTGAGCTCCTTGCACGCCCTGGAAGCCCTGCGCACCCTGCGCACCCTGGAAGCCCTGTGCCCCTTGAACGCCCTGCGCACCTTGCGCACCTTGAGCGCCCTGCACGCCTTGCGCACCTTGCGCACCTTGAGCTCCCTGCGCACCTTGAGCTCCCTGCGCACCCTGCGCACCCTGCGCACCCTGGAAACCCTGCACACCCTGAACACCCTGCGCACCCTGCGCACCTTGAGCACCCTGCGCCCCTTGAGCTCCTTGAGCTCCTTGCACGCCCTGGAAGCCCTGCGCACCCTGCGCACCCTGGAAGCCCTGTGCCCCTTGAACGCCCTGCGCACCCTGCGCACCCTGCGCACCTTGAGCGCCCTGCGCACCTTGCGCACCTTGCGCACCCTGCGCACCCTGCACGCCTTGAGCTCCCTGCGCACCCTGCGCACCCTGCGCACCTTGAGCGCCCTGCGCACCCTGCGCACCTTGAGCTCCCTGCGCACCCTGGAAGCCCTGCGCACCTTGAACGCCCTGAGCTCCCTGCGCACCTTGAACGCCCTGAACGCCCTGAGCTCCCTGCGCACCCTGCACGCCCTGCGCACCCTGGAAGCCCTGCGCACCCTGCGCTCCCTGAGCTCCCTGAGCGCCCTGCGGTCCTTGAGGGCCACGGCTCGGCTTGTGTCGACGCCATTCGTCTTCTGAGCGCTGCCAACCCTGCGGCCCAAGGCCCGGCTGCCAGCGTTCGCGATCGCCAATCGCCGGGTCGTCGCGCAGCGGCGCTGCGGGATACCAGACGGCACGGTGCCCATGCGGCCCAGGTGTGACGAGCGATGACTCCGCGCTGGGACGCACATCCCCCAACTGCCGGACCTCTGCCGCAGCGGCCGGCTGCACCACCGGCGTCAAGCTACCGGTCGTCGCGGCGAGCAGCAGGAGATAGCCCACCTTGGCCGGGGTTTGGGCTTGTTTCAGTCGTCGACGTAGGCGTCGCTCACTGGTCACAGCTACTCCCGCAGCGTCCCGAAAGGTCAGTAGAAGTTCCTCGACGGGCGTTGGGGGGGGTCCCGCACTAGCCAAGACCATAAGCGCGCAGAAGCCTATATGTACTCATTATTGAGAAATATCTGTTATGAGGCTTCCTCGCCTTGATGCATCGCTCGGGAACCGGTCAAGGGCTCCCAGAGCGATACACCGCGCCGAAGAAGTCAGCGGTCCACGGCGTGCCGGAGCACCCGTGCCTGCTGCTGGGCACGGATGCTGAGCTCCGCCGCTTTGAACGCGTGGGCCTGGGTCATGGCGTTCTCGGTCCGGTGCAGGCAGTCGAGGATCAGCTGGCCGAAGTACGGATAGCCGACCTGACCGGCGGCGACCAGGTGGTGCTCGCCCGTGCCGTCGACGAGGAAGACGTGCCCGGGGCCGGCGTCGGTCGCCACGTTGATGTACTTGCGCAGTTCGATGTAGCCGTCGGTGCCGAGGATGAAGGTGCGCCCGTCACCCCAGGTACGCAGCCCATCGGGCGTGAACCAGTCCACCCGGCAGTAGCCGGTCGCGGTGCTGTTCAGCACCAGGCTGAGCTCGCCGAAGTCGTCGAGCTCCGGGTACTGGGGGTGGTTGAAGTTGCCGACGGTGGAGTGGCTGATCTCGGCGTCGGTCGAGCCGGTGAAGTACAGCATCTGTTCGACGTTGTGGCTGCCGATGTCGCAGAGAATGCCGCCGTACTTCTCCTTGACGAAGAACCAGTCCGGGCGGCCGGCGGCGGACAGGCGGTGCGGCCCCAGGCCCATGACCTGCACCACCCGACCGATGGCACCCCGCTGGACGAGCTGACCCGCCAGCACCGCCGCCTCGACGTGGATCCGCTCCGAGTAGTAGACCGCGTACTTGCGTCCGGTGCGCGCGGTCGCTTCGCGCGCCTCGGCCAGCTGTTCCAGGGTGGTGAGCGGGGCCTTGTCGGTGAAGTAGTCCTTGCCGGCCGCGATGACCCGCAGGCCGAGAGCGCACCGTTGCGAGGTGACGGCGGCACCAGCCACCAGGTGGACCGCGTCGTCGTCAAGGATCTCCGCCTCGTCACGCGCCACCCGCGCCTGCGGGAACCGCTGACGGTACGCGTCGACCTTAACCGGGTCGGGGTCGTACACCCATTTGAGGGTGGCGCCGGCACCGAGCAGACCGGAACTCATGCCGTAGATGTGCCCGTGGTTGAGGCCGACCGCGGCGAAGACGAACTCCCCCGGTGCCACCACCGGGGCCGGTACGGGATCCGGAGCGTACGTCGCCCCACTGACCTTCGCCACGTGTTCGTCTCCTCAGTTGTCGTGGTCGGCCGTGCCGCCGACGGTGATGGCACCGGGCAGGTTCCGCACCGCAGCGGTCTTCTCGAAGAACCGCGGCGCGCGCCGTACCAGGGTGCCGCGCTGATAGTAGGGATCGTCCGGGGACAGCGGGAGGGCCACCGGCCGGCGTTCGATCCCCGATTCGTAGATCGCGGTGACCAGCTCGACCGCGTTGCGTCCGTCGGTGCCGCTCACCGCAGGTGCCACCCCGTCGCGGACCGCACGCAGGACGTCGCCGATCTGGCCGGTGTGCCCGACATGTGCCAACGGGCGGCGCGCCTGCGCAAGAGCATTGAGGTCGGCGAGCAGGTCCGGGTTGCCACCCGGGGTGGGGAACCCGTTCGGTGCACTGGTCTCGGCCGCTGCCCGCCATGGCTGGGAAACCCGAGCGTACGCGCCCTGAATGACGATCTCCTGTTCTTCGCCGTGGTGCACCACCGAGCTGGTGAGCTGGGCCAGCGCCCGGTCGTACTGCAGGATCGCGACGGACAGGTCCTCGACCTCGGCGTTGTCGTGCTGCGAGTTGACCAGCATCGCGGTGACCGCCGAGGGCCGACCGAGCATCCACATGGTCAGGTCGATGTGGTGGATGGCGTGGTTGAGGGTGCAGCCGCCGCCCTCGGACGCCCAGGTCCCCCGCCACCACAGGTCGTAGTACGGCCGCCCCCGCCACCACGACGAGTTGACCTGCACGTGTGACACAGGCCCGATGAAACCAGAGTCCAGCACCGCCTTCAAGGTGGCCATGTCGTCGCGGAACCGATTTTGCGCGACGACCGACAGAAGCTTGCCCGACTCCGTGGCGGCGGAGATCATCGCGTCGCACTCCTGCAACGACGGAGCCATCGGCTTCTCCACCAGGACGTTGACACCCGCGCGCAGGGCCGCGATGGTGATGTCGGCGTGCGTCGACGGCGGTGTCGCGATGCTGACCAGGTCCAACTCTTCGGCGGTGAGCAGGGCCCCGGCATCGTCGTAGACGCGGGCGTCGGTGAGATCGAAGGTCGTTCTGCGCTCCTGCGCCTTCGCCAGGGTCACGTCGCAGACGGCGGTGATCCGGCAGTCCTCCCCGAACTCCTGGTAACCGGCGATGTGCGTACCGGCTATGCCGCCCGCACCGATAATTCCCACCTTGAGCATGCTGTCCTCCATCGCGTACGGGTGGTGGGGCGTCCGTCCGGTCGGCCCCCCACCACCGTGGCGCACATCAGGCGACGGCGCAGGGGGGGGTGCCGTTCAGGGTGAACGAGCTGGGCCTACCACTGTTGCCGGAGTGGGTGGCCTGGAAGCCGATGCTCTGCGAGCCGTTCGGCGAGATGGTGGCGTTGTAGGACATGTTGCGGGCGGTGACCGCGCCGCTGCCGGTGTTGGCGATGGTCACCGAGGCGACCAGCCCGTTGTTCCACGCGTTCACCCCGTAGGTGACCCGGCAGGCCCCGGACGGCGGCGGCGTGGTAGGCGGAGCCGTCGTCGGTGGCGCGGTGGTGGGCGGAGTAGTGCCGTCGAGGCCGAAGAAGCGGATCACCTGGGCGGCGTCGACCGGCAGGTTGTGCCCGGTGCCCTGCATGCTGATCGCCTCGACCGGGGCCATCCCGCCTGAGCTGCCGTACCGGGTGCGGGTGTAGTTGCCCTGCGGGCTGTCGGTGTAGGTCGGGGTCTGGCTCAGCCCGTGCACGTTGGTCCACTGCTTGATGTGCTCGGCGAAGTTCGGGTAGCGCAGCGTGTCGTCGTTGGTGCCGTGCCAGATCTGCATCCGGGGCCACGGGCCCGAGTAGCCGGGCAGGCTGTTGCGGACCGCGTCGCCCCACTGCTGGGGGGGTACGGACGATCTGCCCGCCCGAGCACTGGCTGTTCCACTCGGAACCGCCGGTGGTGGCGAAGCAGGTGAACGGCACCCCGGCGAAGGACGCGCCGGCGGCGAAGACGTCCGGGTAGACGCCGAGCATCACGTTGGTAATCATCGCGCCGGACGAGACGCCGGTGGCGAAGATCCGGTTCGGATCGGTGTTGTAGCGCTGCTCCACGTAGCTGATCATCGACCGGATGCCGACCGGGTCGCTGCCGCCGCCCCGGTGACGGATGCTGCGGCGGCGGCCAGCATCTTGGCTATGAGTCTCATGTGGTTCCTGCGTAACGCACGCAGGATGGGATTCGACGCGGGGCTGCCCAGGCTCCCGCTTTACTCCGGCTCGAAACAGTTACTAGTATCGATAGATACGGTTCGAGATTCAAGGTCGGCGTCGGACCAACATCGAGACATGCGCATAGAAACGCTTCGACACTCCGTAGCATGAGCCGGGCGATACCCCAGATCAAGCGGAAGGTTGGCGAATCGGTCGTGGACCACGCCCCCACCCACCCGGACCACCCACCGGCGACCGGCAGGCCGCCGGAAGGTCAGCGACGCGGACGCCGCCGTGGCGACCTTTCCGTCGCGACGATCGCCGAGCTCGCCGGCGTCTCGAAACCCACCGTCTCGAAGGTGCTCAACGGACGGTCCGGAGTGGCGCTGGAGACCCGCCGTCGAATCGAGGCACTGGTTCGCGAGCACGGCTACCAGCGGCCCGGCTCGGCCTCCCCGACCGCCGGCATCGAGGTCGTCTTCTATCAACTCGAGAGCCACCTGGCGATCGAGATCCTGCGTGGGGTGGAGCTGGTCGCCCGGACCGCCGAGCTCGCCGTCGGATTCACCGAGGTGCAGGGCCGCACCGAACCGGGCCGGTCCTGGGCCGAGCAGTTGCTGGCCCGCCGACCGGTCGGGGTGATCGCCGTATACTCCGCGTTCACGCCGGAGCAGCACGCCCAACTGGCCGCCAGCGCCATCCCCCTGGTCGCCCTGGACCCGGTCGGCGAACCGGCCCACCCGACCCCGTCGGTCGGCGCCACCAACTGGAACGGCGGCATCACCGCGACCCGCCATCTGCTCGACCTCGGGCACCGCCGGATCGCCGTGATCAGCGGCCCGCTGGACATGCTCGGTTCCCGCGCCCGCCTGGAGGGCTGCCGGGCGGCGATGGACTCCGTCGGCGTACAGCTGAAAGACGACCTGGTCCGCAGTGGCCGGTTCTTCTTCGAGGACGGTGAGACACACGGGCGTGACCTGCTCGACCGACCCAACCGACCGACGGCGGTGCTCTGCGGCAACGACCTACAGGCCCTCGGCGTCTACAGCGCAGCTTGGCGGCTCGGCCTGCGCATCCCGGACGACCTGAGTGTGGTCGGCTTCGACGACATCGACAACGCCCGCTGGTGCTGCCCGCCGCTGACCACCGTGCGCCAGCCGCTGACCGAGATGGCGTCGACCGCCGCCGGGATGGTACTCGCGCTGGCCAACGGTGGCGTGTTGCCGCAACACCGGGTGGAGATCGGCACCACTCTCGTCGTCCGGGGCAGCACCGCACCCACGCCGGCGACCAGGTGATTCAGCCGACAGTCGAACATCTTCTTTACCAATAGAAGCAGATCAATTACGCTCGGTGTGGTACGCGACCCGATCGGGGTGGTTGTGAACACACCACACGTACCTGCCTTCGCTGCGCACCAGCCGACCAGGGCCGTCGAGTTGCACGACGACGGTGACCTTACCCAGGTCCTGACCTGGAACGTCGAGACAGACCGACGTCGAATTCGCACCGCCGCACCGAACGGGGTGTCCGCCTGTGACATCGAGCCCGACGGCCGGCACTTCTGGTGGTTCGACGCGGACCGGACCGACGTCGGTGTCTGGCGCCGCCAGCCGGTCGACCCCGGTCAGACGGAGACTGGTCGACTCGCAGCCGGTCGGGACACGGCCGGCCCGCCGCCGCTGGCATTGACCGGGTTACCGCCCGGCCGGCAGCACGGCATCGCCTTCGACGCCACCGGCCGCCGCGCTGCGGTCTGCGTCGGCACCGGCCGGCAGACCCGCTGCTATGTGGGAGAACCGGGCGGACCGGGTCACCTGGTGGCGGTCAGCGCCAGCTACACCGCCCTGGTCGACCTGGCCGGCGACGGAAACACCATCGCGCTCGCCGCCCGGGCCGACGCCACGACGGCGGTCAGCGTCGTGCGGCTCACCGACGGACGGACCGACACCGTCGCCGGCAGCGACCAGCAGCGGATCTGGGCCCTGGAGTTCCGCCCCGGCGACCGACCCGATCCGGAACTGCTGATCGTCGTCGAGACGCCGAACCGATACCAGGTCGGCACCTGGCGGCGCGACCGCGGCATCGAACTGTCCAGCGGCCTGTCATACGAGTCGGAGATCACCGCCCACTGGTACGGCGACGACGGACGGATCCTCGTCCAGCACGACCGGGCCGGGCGCAGCCGGCTGCTACTGGCCGACCCCGAAACCGGCGAGCAGATCACCGTCGCCACCCCATCCGGCACCATCCTCGACCTGGCCGTCGCCCCCGACGGCGCGATCCACTACATCGGGACCAGCGACTCGGTGCCACCCCGCCGGTTGGTCGCCAACCCCGGTACGGCCACCGCGCAGCCGGCCCGCCGGCCCCGACCCACCAACCACCCCGCCACCCCCGCCGGACGCACCGAACTGTGGACCGACCAGCCGTACGGGCGGATCCACAGTTTCCTGGCCACCCCAACCGGCACCGGACCATGGCCGACCCTGTTCCTGGTGCACGGCGGGCCGTACCTGCACGACCGGGACGCCTACGACCCGAGGGTGGAGCTGCTAGTACGCGCCGGCTACGCGGTGGCGCGTACCAACTACCGGGGATCAACCGGATACGGGCCACGGTGGCAGCGAAACTTCAACCACCGGGTCGGTCTGGCGCAGTTGGAGGACCTGGCCGCCGTACGCCGCAAGCTGCTCGACCTCGGCGTGGCCGAGCCGGGCCGGACCGGGCTGTGCGGCTACTCGTGGGGCGGCTACCTGGTGCTGCTCGCGATGGGCGTCGCGCCGGCCGACTGGGCGATCGGACTCGCTGTCTGCCCGATCGCCGACTACCCAGCGGCGCACCGGGGCGCCACCGCGGCGCTGCGCGACGTCGACGACGAACTGTTCGGCGGCGGGCCCGACGACGTACCGCAGCGATACCACGCCGCAGACCCGACGACCTACCTGGACCGGGTCCGCGGACCGCTGTTCATCGCCGCCGCCACCGACGACGAACGCTGCCCGCCGGACCAGATCCGCCGCTACGTCGCCGCGCTGCGGCACCGGCGGGTGCCGCACCGGCTGCATTGGATGCCCGGCGGCCACCACGGCGACGCCGCCGGGCAGACCCGGACCTTCGACGAACTGCTCCGGTACGCCGACACGGTGTTCACGCCGACACGGTGCCGCGACCGGGCCGAAGCCGGACGACCGAAGTGGACGGTTGTCCGTTCCTGACAGCCAGCCAGGGAGGGAGGTGAATGGCATGAAGCGACGCAGCGTACGTCACGACCCGATCACCACCAGCGAGCGGGAGCGCGGGGCGGTCATCGTCAAGATGCTCCTCGACATGGACCGGGCAGTCCCGGCCAGGCGGCACGACGTGACCGAGGCGGCGGCCGACAAGGCACCCGCCGGCGAGTGACAGGTCCGTGCTGACCGCACGATCGACGGCGTCGTTCCGGAGCGAGAGCGCCTGCCGCTCCGGAACGACGCCCACCACCGTCGGAGAGGGGCCGAAGTGAAAGTCGTCCTGCTGCACATGCCGTGGGGGTCGATCGACGTGCCGTCGCTCGCGTTGGGCATCCTGCGCGCGGCGGCCGGCCGGGCCGGTCACGACGTACAGGTCCGCTACGCCAACATCGACTTCGTCGACTGGGTGACCGGGGTCACCAACTTCACGCTCGCCGACTACCGCTACTTCTCTGAGTCTTCCTACTTCCTCGGCGCCGGGGACTGGGTCTTCTCCGGGCTGCTGGACGACGAGGATCGGCTGTTCGACCCGTATGCCCGGCTGCTCACCGAAGGTGGCTCGACCGACGCCGAGATCGCGCTGACCCGGGCGATGCACCGGCTGGTCCCCGGCTTCATCCGCGAACTCGCCGCCGAACTGGCTGACGCCGCGCCGGACGTCGTCGGATTCACCACCACGTTCCAGCAGAACGCCGCCAGCCTCGCCGTCGCCCGTCTGGTCAAGCAGGCACGGCCCGGCACCCGGATCGTGTTCGGCGGGGCCAACTGCGACGGTCCGCAGGGAGCGGCGCTGCACCGCAACTTCCGCTACGTCGACTACGTGGTACGCGGCGAAGGCGAAGTCGCCTTCCCGCAGCTGCTCGCTGCCCTCAACTCGGCCGACGGGTCCGGCCGGATCGGCTCATCGGGGCTCGCCGACATTTCCGGGTTGTGCTGGCGCGACACCGACGGCGTCGCCCGGGCCAACCCGATGTCGTCACGGCCGCTGCCGCCCGCCGACATCGTCGCCCCCGACTACACCGGCTACCTGGACCGGCTGGACGCATCGACGGCAGCCGACTGGGTGGCGCCCAGGCTGGTCGTCGAAGGCTCCCGCGGCTGCTGGTGGGGCGAGAAGCACCACTGCACGTTCTGCGGACTCAACGGATCGTTCATGCAGTTCCGCAGCAAGAGCCCGGCCCGCTTCCTCGACGAGGTCCTCGACCTCGCCCGACGCCATCAGCTGCTCGACTTCATCGTGGTCGACAACATCCTCGACATGGCCTACTTCGACTCGGTGCTGCAGCGCCTGGCCGAATCGGAGTACGACGTCCGCCTGCACTTCGAGGTCAAGGCCAACCTGCGCCGCCGACACTTCCAGCAGCTCAACGACTCCGGCGCGGTGCAGGTCCAGCCGGGCGTGGAGAACCTCAGCAGCCACGTGCTGCGGCTGATGGACAAAGGGGTGACCGGCTGCCAGAACGTGCGGGCGCTGCGCGACGCGCAGAGCGCCGGGGTGACAGCCAGCTGGAACTACCTGTACGGGTTCCCCGGCGAGACGGCGCAGGACTACACCGGCATCATCGACCAGTTGCCGGCGCTGCATCACCTCGAGCCGCCGATGGGGGCCGCCCGGATCGCCATCGAACGGTTCAGCCCCTACTTCGACCGCCCGGAGCTGGGATTCGCCGACCTTCGGCCGGCACCGCAGTACGCCGAGATCTACCGGCTGCCCGAGGCGGAGCTCGCCGACCTGGCGTACATCTTCACGTCGGTGCCGCAGGGCATCGACCGGACCGGGGCCGCCGACCTCGACGCGGCCCTCGCCACCTGGCAGGCGCGGTACCCGGTCAGCCGACTCACCTGTCAGGAACTGCCGGACCGCATCGTGCTGGTCAGCCAACGCGAGGCCTACGACTGGACAGTGCTGCAGCTGACCACGGAACCGGAGATCGCCCTGTTCCGGCTGCTCGATCAGCCGCGTACCGCCGCCACCCTCGCCGCGAAGGTGCCCGGCGGGGCGGCGGTCGTCGGACCGCTGCTGGACCGCTGGTCGAAGCTGGGCATCCTGTTCCACGACGACGGCTACCAGGTGCATCTCGCGGTCGAGTCCGACAACCAGGTGCTGGCCCGGACGGACCACCGCCGGACCACCGCCGCTCGGCACAGCGAGGAGGAACCGCATGCCGTCGTCGTCGGCTGACGTCACCACGCAGCTCAGCCCGAGCAGCCCACCCAGGTCCACCGGCCCGACCGACTGGACCAGGTGTGCGATCGAGATCGAGCTGTCCCGCGACTACCTGCCCGACGCCGCCCAGGTCAGCGGGATGTCGTTCGGCACCCGGCGGATCACCGGCGCGTGGCGGCCGCTGGTGGCGGAGCTGCACCGGGCCGGCGTGCGGCATGCCCGACTGCCCGACCCGGTCGACCTGTGCCCGGACACCGGGGCCGCGGCCGGCCGCGCCCTGGTGCTGATCCGGGAACTCACCGCCCGTGCCGTCGCGGTCGACTGGGTGGCCCGCTGCCATGACGGCTGCGCCGGACAGGGCCTGTTCGACCATCTGTACCCGCCGGACCGGGTCGACGGCGCCGCCGGTGCCGGCGACCCGGCGATACGCGGTTGGCGGGACTCGTTCTTCCTCGGCAAGTGCGTGTTCCGGCGCGGGCCCGGGTTCGTCGAGGTCCGGGACCGGCGAGCCGGTGCGCTGGAGCTGATCACCATCGACGAGCCGGAACATCTGGCTGCCATCGGACAGCTGCTCGAAGGGGTACCGGCCAGGCAGGTGCCCGCGCCGGTGCGCCGTGACCTGGCCGACGCCCGGCTGATCGCCGCCCAGGCCGGGCAGCTGTGGTGGCTGCCGACCCCGGCGTACCGCTGGCCGTTCCCGGCGCTGGCCGTATGAGCACCACCGAGGTTTCCCTTCACCAACCATCTCCGCGAGGAGGGCCATGGACACCGTGACCGGTACGGCGACGCAGCCCGAGGTGCCGTACATCGCCGACCCGTACCCGACGTTGGCCCGGATCCGGTCCAACGGCCCGGTGTCGATCCTGCACAGCGACGAAGGGCTGCCGATGTGGGTGATCGCCCGGTACCGGGACGTGCGGGCGGCGCTCGCCGATCCGCGGTTCGGGCAGGACGCCCGCCGCGCCCAGGCGCTCGCCGACAACCGGGTCGCCGGGGTCACCCTCGGCGGTGACGTCGTCCACATGCTCAACAGCGACCCGCCTGACCACACCCGGCTGCGGCGGCTCATCCACGCGGCGTTCACCGCCCGGCGGGTGGCCGCCATGCGGCCGATGGTGGACCGGATCACCACGTCGCTGCTCGACGACATCGCCGGACGCCGGACGGTGGACCTGGTGAAGGACTTCGCCTTCCCGCTGCCGATGCTGATCATCTGTGAGCTGCTCGGCTTTCCCGCCGAGGACCGGGCCGCCTACCGCGCCTGGTCGACGGCGATCCTCACGCACAGCGACGACCCGGCGGACTTCGCCACCGCGCTCAGTGAGATGACCGACTACATCAGCGGGCAGCTGCGACACCGGCGGTCCCATCCCGGTGACGACATCCTGACCGGCCTGCTGGCCGCCCGGGACGCCGGCGAACTGACCGACGACGAGATCGTCGGGATGGTCTTCCTGCTGCTCATCGGCGGCCACGAGACCACCGTCAACCTGCTCGGCACCGCCACCCTCGCCCTGCTGCGCCACCCCGACCAGCTCCGATGGCTGCTGGCGAACCGGCCGGCGCTGCCGGCCGCGATCGACGAGTTTCTGCGTTACGAGTCGCCGGTCAGTATGGCGACGCTGCGGTTCACCACCGAGCAGGTCGACATCGACGGTGTACGGATTCCCGCTGGTGAGCTCGTGCTCGTCTCGCTCGGCGGCGCCAACCGGGATCCGGACCGGTTCCCCGACCCCGACCGGTTGATCCTGGACCGGGGCGACACCGGGCACCTGGCGTTCGGCCACGGTCTGCACCGCTGCCTCGGCGCGTTCCTCGGCAAACTCGAAGGCGAGCTGGCGCTCGGCGCCCTGCTGGACCGACACCCCGGCCTGAGCCTCGCTGCCGACGAGCACGTACTACCGTGGCGGAACACGATCATGCTCCGCGGGCTGGAGTCGCTGCCGGTGGCCCTCGATGGCTGACTCCTTGACCGACTCGGCGACTGATTTGACGTCGGAGACCGCGGCGGGCGGGACGGCGGCCACGACGGCGGCCCGGCGGTTCCGGCCGAAGCTCAGTTTCGCGCCGCTGCGCTCGCGCGGCTACCGTCTGCTGTTCGCCGCCGAACTGGTGTCCGTGTTCGGCGACGCGTTCCACGCCGTCGCCCTGCCGTTCCTGGTCTACCAGCTCGGCGGCGGTGGGCGTGAGCTGGGCATGCTGGTCGCCGGGTACGGAGTGTGCCGCCTGGCGACGACACCACTGGGCGGGATCCTGTCCGACCGGATCGGCCCGTGGCGGGTGATGCTGATCTCCGATCTGAGCCGGGTCGTCTTCACCGCCGGCATCGTCGCGGCCGCCGTGGCCGGCGACCCGTCCGTACCGGTGATCGCGGTCCTGGTCGCCGGCACCGGCCTGGGTGCCGGCCTGTTCCAGCCGGCCGCCTACGCGATCACCCCGCGGCTGCTGCCCGCCGACCAGTTGCAGGCCGGCAACGGGCTGCACAGCACCGCGAGTTTCACCGCCGGGATGATCGGCCCGGGGGTCGCCGGGCTCGTCGTGGCCGTGCTCTCCCCGGCGGTGGCGTTCGGGGTGGACGCGGCGACGTTCGCCGTCTCGGCGGTCTGCCTGGCGATGATCGGCGGCGTCGGACGGGGCACCGTGCCACCGCCACCGCCACCAGCGGCGGACGCGCCACCGGTCGGTTTCTGGCGGCTGCTACGCGAGTCTGCACTGCTGCGTACCGTGCTGCTGGTGACCGCCGCCGCCAACCTGACCGTCGGCGGCATGGTCCGGATCGGGCTACCGTCGCTCAGCAACGGCGAGCTGGCCGCCGGCGCGGGTGGGTTGGGCGGGCTGCTGGCCGCGTTCACCGCCGGCTCCCTGGTCGGCGGACTGTTCTCCGCCGGCCTGGCCGGGCTGCCCCGGCGAGGCGCGACGGCCATGCTCGCCGGCATGGTGCTCGGCCTGGCGATCGCGGCCGTGCCGTTCGCCGGTTACCTCGGCGCCGTGCTCGCCCTGGTGGTGGCCGGTCTGGCCAGCACCGTCACGAACGTACTGGTGATCACCACCATGCAGCAGAGCACCGCGCCGCACCTGCTGGGCCGGGTGATGAGCGCGATCGTCTTCGCGGCACTGAGCCTGTTCCCGCTGTCCACGGTGACCGCCGGCCTGGTGGTCGACCGGTACGGCAGCACAGCGGTCTTCCTGGCCTGCGGGGCGACTCTGCTGGCCGCGTTCGCCTTCGGTCTGTCCCGCCGCGAGCTGCGGCAACGGTGACAGCGAACGCGTTCGCCGCCCGGGCCGGTGACCCGGTCACCAGTTCACCCGTCGGATCAGTGCCCAGTCGTGGTCGTCGTTACCTTTACAGACAGTCACTTCGATACGCTCGTCCAGTCCACCTGTCGCGGTGCCGAGCACGTCGAGGCAGAGGTTCGAGGCGGTGTTGATCAGCCGGTAGAACTGGGTGTCACCGGACTTCACCGTCGGCTGCAGCCGCCAGTACTGGTTCTCGTCGTCGAAGCAGCCGGTCTCGTACACCCTGGTTCCCGCCGGAACCGAGCCGAGGCCGGGCAGGTCCAGGCAGTACTGGGAGGTGACGCTACGGACCCAGTACAGCTGGTTGCCGGCGGAATCGACCCGGCGCGGGACGAAGGCGTACTCCTGGTTGTCCTGGCTGTGCACGTAGCAGAGGTTCTGCTGAACCGCTCCGTCGCGTGGCCCGGGGCCGGTCCCCGGGATGTCCAGGCACATCTCGGTGCCCAGGTTGTAGACGAAGAACGGGCCGTACGGACGGTTGGTCCCGTCGGCGTCCTTGGCCTTGACCGGTGGCTGGTCGGAGGCGCTCGGCGCCGGGCTGCTCGGCTTCGTCGGCTGCTTCGTCGGCGCCGGCTGCTCAGGTGGTGCGGTCGTGGCACCGGTGGTCGGCTCGGTCTTGGGCTCGGCCTTGGGCTCGGTGGTCGGGCTCGCCGATGGGGAGGCACCGGCAGGCGGGGTCAGCCGCGAGTCCTTGGCGTACTCGGTCTCGAATCGGCTCACCTGCTCGGCGAGGGCTGAAATCCCGTCGCCGCCCGGCACGTCGGCCAGGTTGCGTACCGTCGGGTCGCCGCGGAGAAACGCCGCCAGTGCCAGCGGGTAGTCGTCTGACCCGGTTCCGGGTATGGCCTCCAGGAGCGCGCACATGGCCTCGCCGAGAGCAGGAACGGCCGAGGCCGGGACCCACGGCGACGCCGTCGCCGACGGCCGCACGTAGGTCACCCACACCTGGGGGAGGAACTGCGCGATGCCCTGCTCGCCCAACGGGCCGAGCCGCTGCGGATCGAACGCCGAGGTCGCCATCAGCTGCGCGGCGACCCGAGCCGGAGGCAGCTGCGGGCAGACGGCACCAGCAGTCTGGATCAGTTCGAGGTACGCATCGGGCACCGGCAACGGCGCGGTATCGGTGGAGAGTCGCACGACGGCCGGCATGAACGTCTCGGGTGCCGCGTCACCACTGCCGCCGAAGTCCGGCTGCAACGCGTACCAGGTGGCGTACCGCTCCACGGTATCGATGTACTCCTGGGCACCGGCCGGGACGTCCCCGGCGTCGACGACCGGCTCGATACCGACCCAGTGTGCCGCCAACGCCAACTGCCACCGGTCGCCGTCGATCTGCAGCACCCGAAGCTGGCCGACCAGCTGGCACATGTGGTGGGCGAGGGCGGCGACGCTGGCTTCCCGGTCAGCCGGCAGCGCTTCCTCCCACGGCGCCCATTTCTGCCACACGGTCGGCACCAACCCGGCGACGCCCTGCCCGCCGACCGAGCGCACCGCCTCGACCGGCAACCCCGAGAACCGGGACGCGACCATCACCTGACCGGCCAGTCGCGCCGGGGTCAAGGTCGGACACGACTTGGCGGCCTCGGTCAGCAGCCGGAGATCCGCGTCGGACACCCTGGTGCCGGGCAGCGGCTCACCGGCGTCGGCCGGGCTGGGTGCCACCGAGGCGGTCAGGGCAACCATCGTGACCAGGCCCATGACTGCCCCCGCGAGGACCCGGACCTGACTCCTCATCGAGATACTCATTGGCACGCCTTGTTCGACACCGGTCCCACACCTTTCAGCCAGCACCAGGTAGAGGCACCGTCCGAGCCCGACGCAAGGGCACGGAGTGCTCATGGTGGATCGCTCGCATGATACGTGTGGACGAATGGAGGCAGCGATAATCGAGGTAGATTCCTAGTGAACAGCTGGCCGGCACCGGCAGGAACCTACCGGTGATCACCATCCGCGCCGGACCGGCTGGCCAATGGTGTTATCGATCACAGCACCGCTCGCCGGGTGGGACGGGCGGGCACCCCGGCACGGCGTCACCGCGCTCCCGCTCAGCCGAGGGTCATCGGCACCCGGCTGGTTTCGTCCGCCACCACCGCCACCCGCTGGGCTGCGGCGACGTCCTCGCCCGGAACCCGTACGGTGAACTCGTACTCCCCCGGTGGCAGGTCGGTCCAGGCGTACTCGCCACGCGCGTCGGTCATCCGGGCGATGTCCTCGGACAGTTCTGCGGGCATCGGCCAGCCGACCGTACGGACCTCCACCGGGATCACCGGTAACGGTTCCCCCGCCGGGTTCCGTACCTCGATGATCGCCGTACCGCGACCAGCTACCGTACCCGGCGATGCCGAGGGCCCCTCAGGCGATCGCTGGTCGGAGACGGGGGTGTCCGGGCCGGTCGGCACCGACGGTCCGGGCGAATTCGATGATTCAGTCGCGCAGCCCGCCACCAGCAAGCTGACGATCAGCACCGGCAGAAGCGCACGTCGTACTGACTTCATGGCCAGTCCTCGTTTCATGGCCAGTCCTCGAATCACGTCATTGTTTGATCACATAGAGTATCAGAACTCTGGGTGAGGTGCGGCTCGTCGCGCCGCGCCGACCCCCGCCCGGCGACCGGGTTGTGCGGTCACCGGACGGCTGTCGACTTCGTACTACAGGTCCCGCCAGTAGATGAAGTTGTTGAACGCGGACTCGGTGATCCGCGGTCCGCTGTTGTGGTTGTTGTTCGGCGCACCGCTGCCGTGTAGGCCGTGCGCGTGCACCGCCACGGCACAGGGGCCGCAGTCGGTCACGGAGTACGTGTAGACGGGTCCGCCACTGTTACCGCCGACCGTGTCGTGGTGGTAGAACAGCTCGGTGGACTGGGTCACCCGGATCTGGTCGGAGCTGGCCCACTGGGTGCCGAAGGACTTGTCCCCGCTGTAGCCCCGGTTGTAGGTCGACGTGCCATTCTGACTGGCGGAGGTCCACATGAACCCGAAGGTTCCGGTGCTGTTGCCGACCGTACAGTTGAGCTTCATCGCACCGTAGTCGTAGCCGTTGATGAAGCTGTTCACCCATCCCGCAACCGAGTGCAGGCTGGCTACGCTGCACGAGCCGTACGGCGTGGAACCGCCGTCGCGTCCCGGCCAGACGGTGAACTCGTTGCGCGGGTACCACGCGGTGCCGTTACGGGGATAGACGCAGTGCCCGGCGGTGATCAGCGTGTCGGCACCGATCATCCAACCGGTGCAGTGTCCCCGGGTGACCCCACCGGAGGTACGGGTGATCTGGACCGTGGAGCTCGCCGGCCACCAGTCCGCCGGGGTCGTCTGGTAACGGTTGTCCGTACCGATGATGCTGCTGATGCCGATCTCGCCCGGCTCGGTCTTGCCTTCGACCTCAGCGGCGGGCCCTCGGTCCGTCCCGTCAGCGCCGCGCCGCGCCGCAGGACGGGTGGCCCGTACCATCGTCTCGTCGATCCGCTCGGCGAGGACCGCCGGGTTGATCGTTCCGCCCGTGTCGGAGACCGGGGTGACCATGTCGACGGTGCTGGTGGGTGTGGCCGCGGCGGGTGTCGCCGCGGCAGCCAGCGCCAACGCCGCCGTCGCGACGAGGACACCGAGCGTCCGGCGCGCCCTGTTTTCCATGGAACCTCCCGATGATGAGGTGGGTGTCCGATGGCCTCTACTCGGACGTACTCCCATAGGTGAATCTTCATCGTCTCCTCCTCGCTGGCGAGACTTCTGTCCTTGAACCAACAGTTATTCGACCAAGGTCGATGAAATCATCGACGGCGGGCATTGACTGGTTTGTCGGTACGATCGGATAGCCGACAGACGCGCCCGGCCGCATCGGCGACTCCGTAGCCTTCTCGTCGCGAAACAGGAGGAGGCTGCGTGTCGCAGGTACGTGTCGAGGTCGCTTTCACACCGCTGACCGGCGATGACGATTTCGTGCTCGACCAGCTCACCGAGGAGCTGGCAGGCGATCTTCGTGAGGTCGGGGAGGTACGGCGCATCCCGCTCGCCCCCGATCCGGCGAGCAAAGGCATCGCGGAGCTGGCCCTGGCAGCCGTCACCGTACTGACCAGCGTCGACCCCTCATACGTACAGTCGCTGGTCGATGTGATCGTGGCGTTCCTGCAACGCCACACCGGCCGCCGCATCCAGCTACGCGTCGGCGACGTCGAGTTGACGATCGACCAGCCCACGCGGGGAGAGACCGCCGAACTGATCGAGACGGTACGGGTCGCGATCGAAGCGGGCCACCGCTGATGGGTCGGCACGCGCTGCTGCTCGGCACAGCCAGCTACCACGCCGATCGGCGACTCCCGGCGCTGCCCTCGGTACGCCAGGACGTCACCCAGCTCAAGACGCTACTCGACGGCAGCGGCGGCTTCGACACCGTCGACGCCAAACTGGACCTGCCGGTCGCACACCTACGCCAGGTCGTTGAGGAGTTCTACGGCCGGTGCGGCAGAGACGACCTGGCCCTGCTGTACTACTCCGGGCACGGCGTGCTGCACGAGGACCGGGAGTCGCTGTTTCTCACCGCCACGGATGCCCACGCCGGGCAGCTGCACGCCACCGCCTTCGATGTCGACGGCACCCTGCGGCATCTGCTGAACAGCACCAAGGCCAGTCAGAAGGTCGTCCTGCTGGACTGTTGCTTCTCCGGAGCCTTCACCGCACGGCACCGGTTCCGGGGCGGCGTACGGGAGGAACCTCGCCGGGGCAAGCGCGAACGAGGCACCTTCGTCCTGACCTCCAGCACGCACATGAAGGCGTCGAAGGCGCAGGGGTCCGATCGGCCGTCGGTGTTCACCGAGGTGCTGCTCGAGGGGTTGCGCGGCGCAGCCGACGGGTCCGCCGACGGCTGGGTCACCACCAACGACCTCGCCCGTTACGCGATGACCGAGATGGCCCGACGTCGGCAGCACTCGCCGGTCGAATCGAGCGAGGGGGTGACCGAACCCATCCGGCTGGTCACCGCGCCGGACTCGGCGGCCGCCCGGGCGCGACCTGACGCCGGCCCGACCAGCCCCGCCGACGACGCCCCGTTCGACGCCGACCAGTGGCGCCGCCTGGTCACCTACTACGTCAACTGCATGGAGCGCTCGGCCGCCCTGCGGTCCTTCATCGACCCACAGGCGGTCAGCACGTACGCTCCGGCACCGACCGGTGCCGAGGCGGTGTTCACGGCGGCCTCCCCGGTCCGGCTGACCGGCCGGGCCGCCGCGCTGGCCACCCGGGCCCGCGCCGACGGCAAGGAGTTGCAGTACGGCTATCCGGTCGTCGCGGTCCGACCCGCCAGGCAGCAGCCGGTACGGTTGACGCCGCTGCTGATCTGCGACGTCACGGTGGGCACCGACGACGTCGTGCACGCCTCCTTCCCGCCACGGCCCGGCCCGGCGCTGCTCGACCTGCTGCAGCTGTCCGACGTGGAGTCCGATGAACTGCTGCAACGGGTCGGACAGGTCTTCGTACCCGGTGACGCGGCGGCCCTCACCGCCACCGTCGACCTGCTGATGAAGACGTTCGGTCTGACTCCGGTGGCGGACATCGACCCGATGGCGCTGGTCGGCCCACCGCGTCCCGGGCCACTGGACCGGGTGCAGAACGCCGCACTGCTCTACTCCGTCGACGCCAAGGCCTCGCCACAGCAGCAGCTCGTCGTCGACCTCCAGGGCATGATCAAGAATCCCCGGCTCATCGACCGGACGGCGTTGGCAACCCTCGCGGCGGGCCCGGGCGAGGAGGCTCCGGTGCCGATCGCGACCGTCGCGCTGGCTCCGGCCAACGAGGCGCAGGAGGAGATCATCCGCGCCGCGATGTCGCAGCCATTGACCGTCGCGCAGGGTCCACCGGGGACGGGTAAGAGTCAACTGGTCACCGCGCTGCTCGCTACCGCCACCGCCGCCGGCCAGAGTGTGCTGATCGGCTCCACCAGCAACCAGGCGGTGGACGCGGTGTTCGGCCGGGTCGGCGAGCTGGTCGGTCCCGGGCTGGTGCTGCGCACCGGAAACAAGGAGCACCGGCTGCAGGAGCCGAAGCACATCGCCGACCTGATCGCCGCGTACCCGTCGGCCGAAAGCCACCTGGCGCCCGACGATCGGACACCGCTGTACGAACTCCGCCTGATCGCCGACGAGATCAACGGCCTGCGGCAGAGCCTGGACGATCAGCGGCTACTCGAACGCGATCTGGCCGACCTCGCGGCCGAGCGCCGACCGGGGCCGCGCCACGAACACCGTGCCGGCCGCGATGCCGCAACTGCCGGGCTGCCGGACGACGACGCGGCGCTCGCGCGGCTGTACCGACTCACCGACCGTGCGCTGACCAGCCGGTGGCTCGGCTGGTGGTATCGCTGGCGGCTGCGTCGGCACGGCACCGGCGACCCGGACACCATCCGGGCCCTCGGTGAACGTGCCGTCATCGAGCTGCGGTGGCGGGATTGCCGGCGACAGGCCGACGCGCTGCCCGCCGCCGAGACGTCCTGGCAACGGTTGACCGAACTCATCGGCGTCGAGCGGCCCCGGCGCAGCATCGACCTGCTGCGCGCCCAGATCGCCCGTCGGGTGACGTCGGGAGGCCGGCTGCTGCAGAACCGGGCCGACGAGATGGCCAAGGCCAAGCCGGACAGCTGGGCCTACTTCCCGGAGCTGCTCCGGGTGCTGCCGGGCTGGGCCGTCACGGCGCTGTCCGTGCGATGGATACGGCGGGAACCGGCCATGTACGACCTCGTCGTGATCGAC
This sequence comes from Solwaraspora sp. WMMA2065, assembly GCF_030345075.1. Classification (NCBI taxonomy): domain Bacteria; kingdom Bacillati; phylum Actinomycetota; class Actinomycetes; order Micromonosporales; family Micromonosporaceae; genus Solwaraspora; species Solwaraspora sp. WMMA2065. The sequence continues at coordinate 6,536,771 of NZ_CP128361.1, read as the reverse complement.
GAGGCCGCGCAGTGCACCGTGCCGGCGATCCTGCCCATGCTGTACCGCGCCAAACGGGCACTGATCATCGGTGACCCCCGGCAGCTGCCACCCGTCGTCGAGCTTGCCGACGCCGACGATCTCGCCGAGCAGGCCAAGGCCGGGCTCGGCACCGGATGGTTGAACACCCGACGGCTGCGCTACGCACGCCATTCGGCGTACGACGCGTTCGCCGCAGCGGCTGGCTCGGCCTATCTGCTCGACGAGCACTACCGCTGCCACCCGGACATCGTCGACGCTCCGAACCGGGAGGTGTACCAGGGCCGGCTCACCGTGTTGACCGATCCGGCCCGACTGACCGCGCCCGCCGAACCGGCCGTACGGTGGCGCGACGTGCCGGGTACGTACAACTACGGACCGACCGGATCCGGACGCAACGACGTCGAGATCGCGGCGGTGGTGACCGAGGTGGCCGAACTTCGCGCGGCCTTCCCGGAGGCGTCCATCGGAGTGGTCACACCGCTCGCCGCGCAGCAGCGCGGCCTGAAGTCCGCGCTCCAGGCCGCCGGCCTGTCCGAGAACCTGCTCTGCGCGACCATCCACCGGTTCCAGGGCAGCGAACGCGACATCATGGTCGTTTCACCGGTCGGTGCCCACGGCATCGGTGACCGCACCCGGGACTGGCTCGCCCACCAGACGAACCTGTGGAACGTCGCCATCACCCGGGCCCGATCCCAGCTCGTCGTCGTCGGCGACCGGTCGTGGTGGTCGGGCCAACGGGGCCTGCTCACCGCCGTGGCCCTCGGCCACAGGTCGACCGCAGCGCTGCCGGACGCCGTCCCAGGGCCCGCCGATCAGCTGCACCGTGCCCTGCGCGAGGCCGGAGTCGCCGTACAGCGGGACATCGCCGTGGCCGGGCAGACCGCCGATCTCGTCATCCGCCAGGCCGGTCGGGAGATCGCCGTGTACGTCGACGACCCGGCCGGCGATCCGTCCGGCCGCGCCCTGCGCAAGGTCCTTGCCCGCCTCGACGTCGCCGCCCACCACGGCACCGTCCGCCGGGTGCCCGCGTGGCGTTGCCTGGCCGAACCGGAGCAGGTGGCTACCGAGCTGTCCGAGCAGCTCCGTCACCTGGATGGTCGACCGAGCAGTTGAACGCAGGTCCGCCCACTCCAGTTCGTACGTTGATCCGGCCGTCGAGGGAACCGTCGTTGTCGTCAAATCGGCGCTGAGACAACCGTGTGGGTTCCCTCGGCGCCGCCGAGCCCTGGTCTCGTCTGGCCATGTCATAGCTCACCGCCCGACGCCGTGATCGTCGCCCACCCGCCGACGACAAGGTGAGAACCACCCCGAGGGCTGCGCCGGTGGCGTCCGCCGGGGCGGCTACGGTCCCGTCGAAGGGCAACCGGTCCGGCGGCTCCCGAGCGCCGAGCAGCCGGATGTGCCACCGTTTAGGTCTCGGGTATCAGCCGAGAGTGACCACGCGTCGATACTTACGGTCGTCAACGACCCACACCGCCAGGTCGGCGAGCGTCTGTCGTTGTCCGTCGCCGCCGGCCACGGCCCACACCGCCCTCGGCGGGGCTCAGGCCCGCGCTGGTGGCGTGGTCACGGGCTCCGGTGGCGACCGGCACCAGCGGCGGCGTCTCGGCCAGCAGCAGGCGCAGGTTGCGTTCCCGGGCGGCGGAGTGCAGCCAGAACAGCACCGGCCACACCCGCCCCAGCCTGCCAAACAACTCTTCGTAGCCGGCCAGCTTGCGGGTCAGCACCGACAACTGCTCACCACCGGTGTCGAACTCGACGAAGAGCGGCACCCCGACATCCCGCACCGTCCACAGGCCGTACCCGTCTGGGCGTACCCGAGGCTGAAAGGCGCGCACCAGACCCGGATCCTCCGGCCGGGTGAACGCCCCCGAGCGTTGGCACGCCGCCTCCGACAACCACCGCCCTAGACGGGCCTCAGGGTGGGTGCGGGCGTAGCCGGCGAGGTCGGTGAAGAAGCCGTTCACGCCGAGCCGGTGCTCCAAGGTGCGGCTCGACGTCCACCGACGCCGCTCCACCCGGGCATGATCCCGACGCGGTGGCCGCTCATCACGGCCAGCGGCCACGACCTCCGCGCCGAGCTGGTCGATGACGTAGTGATACGGGTACGCGCCGCCGTCGGCGCGCTGCGGCCGGAACCGCCCCACCAGCCGCAGCCGGTACAACGTCAGCAACCGGCGCTGACAGAAATCCAGCGACGGGAACAGGGCGTACGCGATCTGGAACGAGGTCAGCACCCCGTGGTCGTAGAGCCAGCCCAGCAACACCCGATCCCGGGCAGTCAACTGCGGCTGCACCCGCAGAACCGGATCATCCATCCACCATCACCTCCTCTCCGATACGCATACGACTCCCCCCCAGGGGGAGGGACCCGAGACCAGCACAGGTCTGTCGCAGGACAACCAGCCCTCGCTGACAGACCGCCCGGCCTGCGGTGTGAGACCACACCAGGGGTCCGTCCGGGGGGCCGGTCGAAGACCGACCCCAACCCGGATGGCAAGCCCGACCCCCGAACGGGGGTCAAGCCGGAAACTGTCACCGCCACCAGCCACGGCAGCGGCCGAAAACATGGGGAACAACAACAGAAACTCCTTGTCGAAGACGACACCGACACCAGCGAAGCCGGCATCGGATGGATGAAAGCCGCAGACCGCGCCCACCAGGCGGCAGGCGACGCCCGACAGGCAGCGGCAGCAGCGCAACGCCCCCAAGCCGAGGGCAAGGCAGCACAAACACCACTGTGGATACGCGACGACGTAGCCGAACCGACACGCCGGCGGTTTTGGCAGGGACTGGTCGAGCACAGTTCAGAGACAGGGCAACGCCGACGCGGTCAGCTGCTTACGGCGCTGGCTACCCACCGGCTCACCCAGCCGGGAGAAGATCCTTCATGACGGCCCCCTGTCGCTCATGACCATCGACGGCCTACCCCACACCCGGCTCACAACGATCGACGACGCCCCGCGAAGGAGCGCCACCAGACCAGCCGATCGAACCCGGCAGGTAGACCACCGAACGGTCGCACGCATCCCAGTACGCCCCACCAGCAGCACCCTGTCAACCACCATCGTCAGCCCCCGACCACGGCCCCTCTGGACTCAGCGGGACTCCCCCGGTCCAGGCGACCCGAGCCGCCCTCAGCCAGGACGGAGATGCCGCCCAAGAAGGCGAAAAGATCTTGGCACGCACGACTTCTGGTCTCACGATGTGAGACGTCGGTTCGTCAGCGACGTTCACCCGGCCCACACCGACGCCGGGCCACCCGGGCCACCTCGGTCAGCTCCTATAGCAACATCCGCGCCGAGCGAGATCGCCGTGAGTCCAGATTGCCCACTGTGATAGCCGGTGGGTCTCGTGGTCCTACGATTGCGATCCAAGGAGTACTGTCAAGCCACGTCTTCGCTCCGGCAGGACTATCGGCCAATCGTGACCTCATTTCCGAGGAGAGCGTGCCATGCCGCGACAGCACGTTGTCGTCGATCCGGCCTTCGGGCCGCGCTTGAGGTCGCTACGCGAGGAGCGAGGCCTGTCGCTTCGCCGGCTCGGGCAGGTGGTCCACTGCTCGCACGGATACCTCTGGGATCTCGAGGCCGGCGGCAAGCGGCCCAGCGCGTCCGTGGTGGCGCTGCTCGACACGGCGCTCGGTGCCAACGGCGAGTTGTCCGCCCTGGTGAGCGAAGTGTCGGCTGACAGCGGCGAACTGCTCGCGGGTCCCGCTGAGCCGGGCCCCGACGCGGCGGTCGGACTAGACTTCCCGCAGGACTGGCGACACGGCGCGGAGGTCGCGGCAGAGCTGTGGCGGGGAGATATGCAACGGCGAGATCTCCTGGTGGGTGCGGGATTCAATGCGGCGGCGTTCCTGACGCCGGCGCTCCGCTGGCTGACCGCTCGACTCGAAGAGGAGCCCGTCGGCCACGGTGACAGCCTCGTTGGTGAACCTCACGTCGAGACGATTCGGCATATCTCCGGCGTCTACCGGTCGCTCGACAACCGTTATGGTGGCGGCCACGTCCGTGACGGGTTGGTCCGGTTCCTTGATACCGAGGTGGCTCCGCTCCTGCGGGGTCGGTACGACGCCCGCACCGGTATCGCGCTGTACTCAGCGGCGGCCGAGGCCACCCAGCTCGCGGGCTGGGCCTCGTACGATGCTGGGCTGAACGGCTTGGCGCAGCGGTACATGGTCCAGGCGCTACGGCTCGCCACAGCCGCAGGCGATCGCCCGCTGGGCGCGGAGATCCTGGCGGCGATGAGTCACCAGGCGGCCTACTTGGGGGCGTCGGCAGAGGCGGTCGACTTGGCGCGTGCCGCAGGTCGCACGGCGGCCGAGTCCGGGATGGCTGCGATCCAGGCGGAATCCGCAGTGCTGGAGGCGCAGGGCCACGCCGTGGGCGGTGACGAGGCGGCGTGTACGGCAGCGCTCGACCGCGCTGAACGCGCCTTCGACCGCGCGGAGAACACGAGCAACCCACAGTGGATCGGCTACTTCGACGAAGCGTATCTCTCGGCCAAGTTCGGCCACTGCTTCGCCGCGCTCGGCCAAGGCAAGCTCGCGGCCCGGTTCGCGGTGCGGTCGTTGGAGATGGACGGCAGCGCCTATGCCCGCGGCAAGCAGTTCAACCTGGCATTGTTGGCGCTTGCCCACGTGCAGTCCGGTGAGCCGGAGCAAGCCGGCGCGGTGGGGGTGCAGGCAGCACAAGCCGCTGAGAGTCTGAGCTCCGAACGGGCGCGCGCCTACCTCGCCACTCTCGCGGACCGCCTCACGCCGTACGCCGGGCTGCCCACGGTGCAGGAGTTCTCCGCGCGCGTACGGCCGCTACTCCAAGCCGCCTAAATTCGCCCTGTTGCTTTGGCCAGCAGCACAGCGAGCAGACCGGCGACAGACCCCGCACCGACGATCTCCCCGGCGTGGATTCGTTGCTCTACCTCGGCCAGCGGGATCCAACCGATTCGCGCGGTCTCGTTGATGTCAGGCACGGTGCCCGTGGGGTCGGCCCCTCGGGACAGGTAGATGATGTTCTGCTGGTCGATGGTGCCGACCATGGGCTGGAAGCCCAGCAGCGGCTCCATGTTCCTGGGCCGCCAGCCGGTCTCCTCCTCGACCTCCCGCGCCGCACAGACGACTGGGTCCTCGTCATGGTCAAGGTAGCCACCCGGCAACTCCCAGACCCACCGGCCGATGATGAACCGGTGCCGCCACATCATCAGCACGCGGTCGGCGTCGTCCAGGACGATCACCATCGCGGCGGACGGCACCCTGAGTACGTACTGCTCGAACCGGACGCCGTCGGGTAGTTCGACATCCGCGACGCTCAGCACGGCACGCCTCGTGTCGTCGATGACCCGCTCGTCGTGGATGGTCCACTCACTTGCCCGCCGAGCACCGGTACTCATATGCCGCACCCTATCGCCGCTTCGCTGGCCCCCGCGCGCCATGGGTGCCCGGTGTCGGCTGACACCGGCTGACGGAGAACCACTTCAGCTGATCTATCGGCGCGACCAACCTGTTCATCGAGGGATGCGAACGGCGAGCCGTTGAGTCCCGGTGACGGCGACGGCAGGCGACGTCGATGGAAGCGACGCGCACGACGTGCCCGCCACACCACCCATTGAACAAATGACCTTGGAGGAACCGTGGCGACGTATCTCGGCGGCGGGCAGCTGGAGGAGGCGCAGGCCGTCCTGACGCAGCACGTGGTGTCGTGCGCCGATGGGAAGTGCCTGGCATGCGGAACGCTCGGACCGTGCGCGGCGCACGAACGGGCGGCGCGGGTGTTCAGCCTGTCTGCACACCTGCCTCGGCGTACGCCTGGAGCGTCTCGTCCTGAGCTGTCCGGTGCCCGCACGGCTGGCTCGACGCGCTCGTGGTGGACCAAATGAACACCCCGTCCCTTGCCGCACCGTCTGACAGATGGTCGCCCGATCAGCTGCACGCGTTTCTTCGGGACGAATCACCATCGGCGAACATGCAATGGCGGCGGTGGTGCGCCGACCTGCTCCGCGCCGACCGCCTCGGCCCGGCGGAACTGTCCGAGTGGTGGACGGTGATCACACAGTTCGACCCGGTGCTCGCCAACTACGCCAGCCAGCCGGTCGACGTGCCCGAGGGCACTGTCGTCGTCGCCGGCAGCGGAAAGGAGCAGTACAAGACCTTCAACGTCAGCACTGCAGCCGGGATCCTTGCCGCCGCCGCCGGGACCCGCGTCGTCAAGGGAATCTCGCGATCGGTATCCGCAGTCTCCGGAGCCGCCGACGTCCTGGATCTCCTCGGCGTACGACCGGTCAGCCAGCCAACGGAAATTCCTGAAGTGCTGGAGCGTTACGGCATCGCTTTCGTCGGCTACCCAGTCTTTTGCCGGCGCTACGCAGACCGGTACGACGACGTCTTCGACACCCTGAATCCGGCAAGTTTCTTCATGCCAGTCGCCGCTCTCTGCGTCCGCGCGAGCAGCTACCTGCTCGGCCTGGCGCACCGCGACGTCACGCTCGCGGCCGCAGCGCTACAGAGAATCAGGCCAGAACTCGCCCTCGGCGTCGTCACCTGCACGGAGCTGTCCCCCGGCGAGACCGTCGACGAGTACGCCGGCGTCGGTCAGGCGCGACTGGCCCGTCTCACCGACGGGCTCATCACCTGCGGCATCCACCAGGGCACCGAGCCGACGTCCTCATGGCGTCAGGCCGTCGCGCACCAACCCACACACGCCGGGAACGCCGCGCTCGTCACCGCTGCGCTCGCCCCTGGAGACGACACGGCCGCGACCATGCTGGTCGAGCTGAACGCCGCGCTCGTCGTGGGAGCAAGCGGAGTCGACATCGACGAAGCGAGCACCCGGGTTCGTCACGCTCGCCGCTCCGGTAACGCCATGCGGCTGCTGACCATGCTCACCAATCTCAGGTAGGGAGCCACACATGCCACCAGCGTCAATTGATCTGCGATCGGCTGAGGTCTTGGCCGAACAACTCGGACCAACCGCAGCCCGATTCACCCACGCCGACGACGCGCTTACGGTCCTGGACCCGTACAAGCGCCAGTCGATGTCGGTCGTGACCGGCTTCGGTCCGACGAACGCACCGACCGCCGGCACCCTGTCGGTCATGCTCGGCATCGTCGAGCTGCAACGCCGGCTCGGCGCGCCGATGACAGTCGTCATCTCGGACCTCGGCGCGTGGAACTCCCGCAACGTGCCCTGGCAGACGCTGCTCCAGGTCAGGGATCAGATGTTCGCGTTCCTCGTCGCGATCGGCCTGAATCCGGACGGGGCCGAGTTGCGGTCTCACCTTGACCACGCCAACCTGGTCCGCGCCGGGCGGGTGGCCCGTTACCTGTCTCGGGCCGACTTCCAGGAACACCGGGAAAGCCTGTTGGAGCTGTACGCCGACCACGGGCTGCTCGGCAGTGAGACTGGAGTGGTCGTCGACTCGCTGTACACGGTCGCCGACATTCTCGGCCCTTTCGAGGGCGGCGCAGGTGACGTCCTCATGGTCTCCGGCGTGGAAGAGTCCTACTTCACCGACCTGGCCCGGCTGGTGCTGCACCGGCAGGCCGGTGCCGGCGATTTGAGTCTCGGTTGGCAGGGCGGGATCGGCGCCCTGTATTTCCGGGTCCTTGAAGGACTGGCCGGCTACCCGAAGATGTCCAAGAGCATCCCGGCGTCGAGCATCCATCTGAACATGGCTCCGGCCGAGATCACCGACCGGGTGATGCGCGACGACGAGGCCAGCCAGGCACCGCTGCTGTCGGCCATCGAGCTGAGCAGCGGCTGGGACGCTACGGACATCACCCGCGCCCGTGAGGCGTTCGCCGATCGGCTTCTCCGGCCAGGCCCCTGGCGCCAGGCACGCCGAGAGTACTGCCGCTCTTTCACCCAGTTCGCCGAGACCTGGCAGTGGTGCACTCGATGAGCCCACTCCTCGTCCTGCTCGGCGCGTCCGGACGCCTTGGTCGTGCCATTGCGCCGCTGGCCGTCGCAGCCGGTTTCACCGTCGTCGCCGTCGCGCGAAGCCGCCCAGCGGACCAGGCATCCGCCGACGCGCATTGGATTCTCGCGGATCTGACGGTTGCCGAGCACCGCGCCCGCGTTGCCGTCACGACGGCCATCCTTGCTGCCTCTCGCGGTCGGGTCTGCGTCGTAGACAGCGTTCTCGACCGCAGCGGGGTGCAGTCGATGCGACGCAGCGTGCACGGCGCGACCGAAACCGTGTTACACCTGCGCGATCAACTTCTCGCCAGCGGTCGGGAGATCACGCTGATCGCCGCGAGCACGACGGCGGTGCTGGCACCTGGTCTGTACCAGACGCCGTACGGGCTCGCGAAACGCCGACAGGTCGTCAGATACGCCCGATCCGGCATCCCCGGCATGGCGTTGCTGCTACCACAACTGACGCCACAGCCGGTGGACGAACCGACGCCTCGACCGGTCTGGCCCTTCGACCAGGCAGCCCAAAAGATCGTCGCAGCAGCGGCGACGACACCGGTCCGACCTGACCTCGCCATGCTGGTGCCGGTCGTCCCAGACCCAGCGATCAATGCCGAAGCCAGCCTCATCTCCGTCGCTGGCTCGACGATCCTGGCCCATCTGCGCAGCCTCCTGCTGGACCGCGACTCGATGCAGGCCCACCGGGCTGCGGCCCGCGGCCGGCTGCGCCTCTGGCCCCGACGCATCCGACTCCGCGTCGACCACCATGTCGCACCGCGTGAGCTGGTACGCCGATTCGCCGACCGCCATCGCATCGCCGTCATCGATGAACGGTCCGAGGCAACTGCATCAAAGGGGAACGAGGCGGCGCGTGTCAGATGACACCCTTGACGCTCTCATCGTCGGATCAGGACTCTGTGGTCTGGCCATCGCCGTGGCGGCGGCACGTCGTGGTCTGCGGGTGCGGTGCGTCGGCGACGGGCAGGCTGGGGCGTCGCTCGCAAACTTCGGACAGTTGCATTCGGGTGCCGTCTACGCCCCGGTGCTGCCCTCGCTCAGTGAGGCCTGCTGGCGGGAGCGGAGCCGCTGGTACGACCTGACCCGGCCCGTACGGATCGGAGCCGCCACCGGACTGGCGCTGTTCCACTCGGCCGACGCCGTCGACCGGTATCTGAAGGCCTGGAACCGGATCGGCATCACCGCCTCGGAAGCGGCTCCCGTGGCCAGCGGCTCTCTTCCCCCACCGGCCGCAGCCTTCCACATCCCGGATTACAGCGTGAACCTACCCGCACTGCACACCAGCCTCGTCGCGTTGGCTCACACCGCAGGCGTACCGCCGGTACTGCGACGGGAGGTCACCCTACGTCGAGATCCGGCCAGTTGCCTCGTCTCCATCGCACAGAACGCACCGCGTGCCGCCCCACGGGCACGCATGCTGGTCCTGGCAGCCGGCGCCGGTACACCGCGACTGTTGGCCCGAGCCGGGATCCGGCACACGCTCCGCACCCGGCGCATCGCCTGGGGACGGCAGGCCGGCACCCGCGTACGGAGCTTGACCTACTGGCTGGACGGCGACCTCCTCGCCCTCAGTCCAGATCTCGGGGGCACCCGTGTTGGCCTGCCCGCAGTCGACGGCCAGTATGGACCGGCCGAGGAAGAACATGCCCGGCTACAGACCGCCCTCCACCTGCGCGGAGTTCAACGGCCCGGCCGTGACCTCAGCCTGCTGTGGGGCACCGTGTGCGAGCCGGCCAGCCCGCAGACCGACCCATCGAGCCTGGTCGTCGATCTCAGGAAACCACCAACCGGCTGGACCCCAGCGGCCAACCTGCTGGTCGCGCTGCCCGGCAAATGGACGACCGCCTGGCACTGCGCCGATCAGGTAGTCGACGCACTCGTTTGACGGCGAGGCGCGCTGTCAGTGCCTACCCGATGCCGACGGCGTCGCGCACCCGCTCCAGCAACGGTCGGGTCTGCTTACGGGCCTTGTCCGCGCCGTGCGCGAGGAGGTCGTCCAGTTCGCTGCCAGGTGCCATCAGCGCCTCGTAGCGCTCCCGCAGCGGCGCGAACTGGGCATTCAACGCGTCGGTGAGCTGGGCCTTCACCTCGCCCCAACCCATCCCACCGGCCATCAGCCGGGCTCGGGTCTCGGCAACGACGTCCGCCTCGCCGAACCGCTCCAGCAGCGTGAAGACCGCAGCCGAGTCGGGATCCTTCGGCTCATCGAGCGGCACGCTGTCAGTCGGGATCCGCCGGATCATCTTGCGCAGACCGGCTTCGGACTCGAACAGCGGGATCGTGTTGCCGTAGGACTTGCTCATCTTCCGTCCGTCGACGCCGGGCAGGGTCTGCGCCGAGCCTTCATCCGGGATGACGGCAGCTGGGATCTTCAGCCTGAATCGATCGCCGTAGACGGCGTTGAAGGCACCGGCGATGTCAGCTGCGTACTCGACGTGCTGGACCTGGTCACGGCCAACCGGCACCACATCGGCGTCCATGATGAGAATGTCGACCGCCATCAGCATCGGGTAGTTGAACAGGCCCATGTTCACACCCGCGTCCAGATCCTCCTTGCCGGCCGCACGGTTACGGTCGCGCGCCGCCTTGTACGCGTGCGCCCGGTTCATCAGCCCTTTACCGGTCAGGCAGGACAGTACCCAGGTCAGCTCAGGGATCTCCCGGATGTCCGACTGGCGATAGAAGGTGGTGCGGTCGGGATCGAGTCCGGCCGCGAGCCACGTCGCGGCCACCGAACGGGTGTAGTGCCGCAACAGATCACGGTCACGGATCGTCGTCAGCGCGTGTAGGTCCGCGATGAAGTACAGGGACTCATAGTCATCGACCAACTTCAGTGCGGGAAGGATCGCGCCAATGTAGTTGCCCAGATGCGGTTCACCGGTCGGCTTGATACCAGTCAGCGAAACCTTACGCGCCGTCGACCCCATAGGTAGGACATTACCGCGCGGCCACGTCGATCTTCTGACCGCACCCTGCGCTCGGAACACACCTGGAATCGGTCAGCCGCCGGTCACCAGCCCAAGCAACGGCGGAAGGCCATCCATACTGTGGAACACCTCGGTGGAGCCCGTCCGAGATCCGTCCGGGGCGTACCGCAGAACCTGCATCCCTGCAGCCAGGCCGGCTGCAACGCCGGCTTCGCTGTCCTCGACCACCACACACCGTTCAGGCTGTACACCCATCCGGGACGCCGCCAGCAGAAACAGATCAGGGGCCGGCTTGCCTCGGGCGACCTGCGAGGCAGTAAAGATCCGCCCGTCGAAGTATCTCGCCAGGCCACTCGCACTCAGCGTCAAGTCGACCTTGGCTGGCCGGCCGTTCGACGCCACGCAGAACGGAACCCTGAGCCGTTCAAGCAGCTGAGCGACGCCCGGCACCGGCCGGACCTGGGCCCGCAACGCGGCATCAACCGCAGCGGTGAGCCCGTCGAACCAGCCCGTTGGCACCTCGCCATCGAGACGGTCCGTGATTCGCTGCGCCGCCACCTCCTGCGCCAGCCCCACGAACTCCCGAGCGCACTCCTCATAGGTGATCCGGACACCGAGGTCTCGCATCCACTCGGTGAGCACCCGGGCAACGATCGGCTCGCTGTCCACCAGCACCCCGTCGCAGTCGAAGATGACGAGCTCGGGCGATGCGGCGATACCAGGGCTCACCTTCATCACTATCCCAGCCTGGCATCCGCCCGTTCGACGAGCCCGGCGGCGGGTCGGGATGGAACGTCCCGTCAATGCCGTTGCTGTCCCGCCAGCGGTCGGCCGGTCCAGCGGCTCCCGAGCGCCCGTCGAGCACCCAGCCGCCCGTACGGCGTACGGCAAAAGGCCCCGAGCGGGCGGAAACCGCCGGTCGGGGCCTTGGTGTCTGGTACGCCGCGTAGGACTCGAACCTACAACCCGCGGATTAAGAGTCCGCTGCTCTGCCAGTTGAGCTAGCGGCGCTCGCTGACAACGCGGGCAACCCTAGCATGTCCGGCCGTCCAGCTTCCAACCAGTTGCCGGCAACGAGCCGTCTGTCCGGCGGACCTGCCCATGTGCGCGGATCTGGCACCCTTCCGGATCAGGCACGAAGGGCATGGCGGGTGATGCACGATGTCGGCAGGGACGGAACAAGGAACGGGGACTGGCATGCACAAGGTCAGGAGGGGTTGGTCGGTCGCGGTGACACTGGCAGTCATCGCACCGGCGGCACTGGCAGGGTGTGGATCGGACAAGACGCCACGATTCGTCAACGGCCAGGTGGCCACGGCGAGTCCGACACCCCCGCCGGAGCCGTTCGAGTTCGCCATCGCGCCGAAGGCGGACGCGAAGAACCTGCCGATCAGTACGGAGATCGGCACCACGGTCAGCGGCGGGGAGGTCACCTCGGTGACCCTCGTCGAGGACGGTGGCGGCGAGGTCAGCGGCAGTATGCGGGAGGACGGCACCGCCTGGGTGCCGGACAAACCACTCAAGAATCAGAAGAAGTACACGGCGACCGTCGTCGCGACCAGCAGCACCGGGGAGGAGGAGACCAAGACTACTTCGTTCACCACGATGGGCAGGTCCGGGTCGCAGACCGGCACCGGCCTCTACCTGTTCGACGGGCGGACGTACGGGGTGGCGATGCCGGTGGTGGTCGAGTTCTTCCCCGGCATTCCGGAGCAGGAGCGGGCCAGCGTACAGAAGCGGATGTTCGTCGAGACCGACCCGCCACAGCCGGGCACCTGGCACTGGGTGTCCAACGGTACCCAGGCGTTCTACCGGGCTCCGGACTTCTGGCAGGCCGGCACGACGTTGACCACCCGAATCGCGCTGGACGGCCACCCGACCGGTGACGGCCGGTACGGGGACATGGACCGGGGCGCCACCGCGAAGATCGGCGAGAAGGTGACCGTCGAGGTCGACAACGCCACCAAGCAGCTGTCGATGTTCAAGAATGACAAGCTGGTCAAGCAGATGCCGGTCAGTCTCGGCAAGCCGAGTACGCCGTCGTCGAGCGGCACCATGGTGGTGATGGACAAGCAGGAGCAGACCGTCTTCGACACCTTCGCCGAGTTGGGCCCGGAGGAGGGCTACCGGACGGACATCTCGTTCGCCCAGCGGATCACCTGGGGTGGCGAGTTCATCCACGCCGCCCCGTGGTCGGTCGGCGATCAGGGAGTACGCAACGTGTCACACGGGTGTGTCAACCTGTCGATGGACAACGCCAAGTGGCTGTTCAACCAGACCAAGGTCGGTGACCCGATCACGGTCAAGGGCACTGAGCGGGAGCTGGCGGACGGCAACGGCTGGACGGCCTGGAACCTCACCTGGGACGAGTTCGTCAAAGGTAGTGCGTTGCCGGTGCCGGCCGATCTACAACCGGCAAGGGCTGGTTCACCGGCACCGACGACGCCGGCTCCAGCACCGACAGCGACGTCCGGGTGACGGTCGATGCGTTTCCCGTCCACACGGGGGGCACAGTATGACATCTGAATGACTGCCAACAACGGACGAATGTGACACGGCTGACCGAATGTACCGGACGATCCGGGGAATACCGGTCAGCCGTGTCGCCGTTGCGTACGTTTGGGGCACGAACCCGGGAGTTGCCCCACCGCGTCTTTGTTGGACGATGGGATCCGGGGACCGAACTTCGTGAGGGGATCATGCGAGTCAGCCGCTTTCAGGTAGAGCCGCGGATTGGGCGGGCGCGACCGCCCGTACCGCGGGTTGTCACGGCCGTCGCGCTCGCCGCCGCGCTCGCCCTCACCGGTGCCTGCACCGGCACCGGCGACGCTCCCACCTGGCAGGGCGGCACGGAGTCCGACCCGAGCCCGAATGCGCAGGCCACGATCACCGAGCCGGCCGCCGACGCCACCGACGTGCCCGCGTCGACGGCGATCACCTTCACCACCACCGACGCGACGCGGACAACGGTTGAGTTGACCGACGTCGACGGCAACCCGGTGCCGGGCGAGGTCGACGCCGACGGCTCTGTCTTCCTCCCCGACGGGCAGCTGGAGTACGACGCCGCGTACACCGCGACGGTGACGGTGACCGGCGACGACGGCGAGACCACCGTGACCAGCCACAACTTCCGGACCATGGCCCAGCCGGGCAATCAGGTACGAGTGTCCAGCTTCCTGGGCGACGGCAACGTGGTCGGCGTCGCGATGCCACTGATTCTGCGGTTCAGCCGGGACATCCCGCAGGACTACCGCGACGACGTGCAGCGGCGGTTGAGCGTCGAGACCGAGCCCGCCCAGGAGGGCATCTGGTACTGGGTGAGCCCTACCGAGGTCCAGTTCCGGCCACGCGAGTTCTGGCAGGCCGGCACCCAGCTGTTCTACAAGGCGCAGACCGGTGGCCTGCCGATGGGCGACGGCTGGTACGGCCGCAACGACCTGACCGTGGACGCCGAGGTCGGTGCGGCGCTGGTGATGACGGTCGACAACACCAGCAAGACGATGGTGGTCACCAAGGACGGCGAGACGATCAAGGAGATCCCGGTCAGTCTCGGCAAGCCGAAGACGCCCTCCTCCAGCGGCACCATGATCGTGATGGAGAAGCTGAAGGAGACCGTCTTCGACACGTACGAGGAGCTGGGCCCGGAGGAGGGCTACCGGACGGACATCGAGTACGCCCAACGGCTGACCTGGGGCGGCGAGTTCATCCACGCCGCCCCGTGGTCGGTGGCCGACCAGGGGGTACGCAACGTCTCACACGGCTGCGTCAACATGTCGGTGGACAACGCCAAGTGGCTGTTCAACCAGACCAGGGTCGGTGACCCGGTCACGGTCAAGGGCACCGAGGTCCAGCTCGCCAACGGCAACGGTTGGACGGTGTGGAACCTCAGCTGGGACGAGCTCGTCGAAGGCAGCGCCCTGCCGTACGAGCCGGAGTCGACCGAGTTGGCAACGACGGAGTCGACGCCGGGCGGTGCCGCCGGCGGGTCCGGAACCAGCTCGGACCCGCAGGCCTGACCCGTCCCCACCCGGGAACGGGCACCGAGCAAAAGCGCCCGGCCAGGATCAGATCCTGGCCGGGCGCTTCGGTATGGGGTGACTGAAGGGACTTGAACCCTCGACACCCGGGACCACAACCCGGTGCTCTACCTGCTGAGCTACAGCCACCAAGAACCACACCCGGCAGACTGCCGCGTGGGGTGCCGACCAATGATAGCCCTACCGGCAGGCATCACGTCGAGCGGGTTCCGCCGGGCCGGCCCGGCCGCCACCCAGCGGCCGGTCGTTCGGCGACGGTCAGAGGCCGGCGGCGATCGCCTTGGCCGCGTCGACGTCCGGGCCGGGCAGCGGCACGAAGATCGACCGCCGGTAGTACTCCAGCTCCCGGATACTCTCCCGGATGTCCGCCAGCGCCCGGTGCGACAGCCCCTTGGCCGGCTGCCCGAAATAGACCCGGGGGTACCAGCGCCGGCACAACTCCTTGATCGACGAAACATCGATCATGCGGTAGTGCAGGTAGGAGTCGAGTCGCGGCATGTCCCGGGCCAGGAAGCCCCGGTCGGTGGCGATCGAGTTGCCGCACAGCGGCGCGGTCTTCGGCTCCTGCACGAAGCTCGTCACGTACTCAAGTACCCGGTCCTGCGCCTCGGCGAGGGTGACCGCCGAGCGCCGCACCTCCTCGGTCAGCCCGGACTTGGCGTGCATCTCCCGCACCACGTCCGGCATCCCGGCCAACGTCTCCTCATCGGCGTGGATCACCAGATCGACGCCGTCGCCGAGCACGTTGAGGTCCGAGTCGGTGACCAGCGCGGCCACCTCTATCAACGCGTCCCTGCCGAGGTCGAGCCCGGTCATCTCACAGTCGATCCAGACAAGAAGATCCGCCACGCGGACAGCCTACGCGGCACCGTCCAGCAGCCGACCAGGTCACCGGCGGCGGCCCCCGCTAGGCTCGCGGGCGTGCCCGCCGACACCCTCCCGGACGGCCCCGCGCCGCGCCCCGTCGACGACAGATCACGTACGCCGCGCCGGATCGCGGTCGTCGTCGCGCTCAGCGCCGCCGTGGTCGCCGCCCTGATCTGGTACGGCAACCGGCACGACTTCTACGACCTGAAGATCTACCTCAGCGCGATGCGCTGGTGGGCCGACGGCAACCCGCTGTACGACTACGTCCAGCCCGACATCGTGCAGGGCCAGCTCTACTTCACCTATCCCCCGTTCACCGCGTTGCTGCTGCGCCCGTTCGCGGCGGTGGGCGCCGGGACCGCCGCCGCCGTGTTCACCGTCGGCACGCTGCTGGCGGTGGTGGTCACCACGGTCTGGCTGGTCACGCCGATCGCCCGCCGACGCGGCCTGCCGCGCTGGTGGCTGGCCGGTTTGGCGGTACCGCTGGTGGTACTGATCGAGCCGACCCGGGAGACGATCTTCCTCGGGCAGATCAACATGCTGCTGGTCGTGCTGATCCTGGCCGACCTGCTGCTCGCCGTACCGAAGCGGTCCCGCTGGGCCGGCGTCGGCATCGGCCTGGCGACGGCGATCAAGCTGTTCCCGGGGATCTTCATCGTCTACCTGCTGGTCACCCGTCGGTGGCAGGCGGCGCTGGTGTCCTGCCTGGCGGCGGCGGCCGCCACCGGGCTCGCCGCGGCGGTCGCCCCGGCCGAGTCGTGGCGGTTCTGGTTCACCGAGCTGTGGAGCACCGAGCGGGTGGGGCGCAGCGACTACACCGGCAACCAGTCGCTGCAGGGGCTGCTCGCCCGGCTGGCCGCTCCGGCCGAGCCGGACCGGCTGGTCTGGCTGGTGCTGGTGGCCGTCGCCGCCGGCTACGGGTTGTGGCGTGCGGCCCGGGCGGCACGGGCCGGTGACGAGCTGGCCGGGCTGACCCTGACCGGCCTGGTGGCCGCGCTGATCGCACCGATCACCTGGCCGCACCACGTCTACTGGTTCGTCCCGGCGCTGATCGTGCTCCTCGACGCGGCGCTGCCGGCCCGCCCGCCGGTCGCCGCCGGGCCGCAGCCGGCGGCGGCCCGGAGCGGAGTCCGGGCCGCCGGACCGGCGGCGTCGGCGGCACTGGCGTTGGCGGCGGTCATCTTCGCGGCGCTGGTCGTCGGTGTCGTGTCACTGATCGACTGGGGCCATGCGAAGGAGCCGACCGACGATCCGGCCACCTTCGTGCTGCGCAACCTGTACGTGCTGGCCGCCGCGCTGCTGCTGGTCAGTCTGCCGATCCGCCGTCACCCGACGTCGACTCCGGGCGGGTAGCGGCCGCTGGGGCAGCCGCCGGAGCAGGCGTCGGGCGGCGGGTCCGGGCGAACGCCAGCCCGCCGAGTACCAGCCCGCCGAGGCCGGCGAGCAGCCCGACGATCCCCACCCCGAGCGCGGCACCGCTGCCGCCGGTGTCGCTGCCGGTCGCGGCGTCGTCGGCCGGTGCCTCGTCGTCGACTGGCTCCTGACCGCCGCCGACGGCGGGGCTGTCCTGCTCAGCCGAGGTCAACGTGAGCACGCTCGCCGGGGTGGCCGGCTCCTCCTCGCCGGGCACCGGCACCTCGATCCAGCGCACCACGGTGCCGTCGGAGTAGGTCTGCAGCGACTTGAAGACCAGCTGTTCGGCGTCGGGCAGCGGGCCCATCCGGATTGGTAGATCCAGGAACTCGCCCGGCTGCACGCTGGCCTCCGCGGTCTCGGCTGTCCACACGACCCGGGACACCGCCTCAGTCACCTGGGCACCGTGTACCTCCAGCGGCGGATCGACCGGCGCCGTCTGCACCTCGACGGTCCAGCCGGGCACCCGGGCCAGTGACACCGAGGCGATCGGCGTGTCCTCCGGCATCACCACTTCGACCTTGACCGTGCTGTGTTCGTCGCTCTCGTTCGGCACCTGGAAGTCGAGGCGGGCGTAGTCGCCAGACGGCGCCTGCGTCGGGTGGACCGTGATGTGTGCGGCCGCCGGGGCGGCCAGACCGAGGATGCCGACGACGGCGGCCGCACCGGCGAGCGCCGCAACGCGGACCGGTGTGCGTCGGTGACGGAGCATGAAGTAGCCCTTTCTAGTTGATCTCCACCGTGGTGGCGACGGTCGCCTGATCGATGTCGGAAATCCGGACGGTGATCCGCAGCTCCCAGTCTCCCGCAGCCGGCAGGCTGATCTCACCGGTGGCGTGGTTGTCGGTCAGCGGCAGCAGCGGGATCTCGATCGGTTCGACCCCGCTGGCCGGCAACGCCGCAGTGGCCTGCCATTCGATCACCGGCTGCGGCCGGT
This sequence comes from Solwaraspora sp. WMMA2065, assembly GCF_030345075.1. Taxonomy (NCBI): domain Bacteria; kingdom Bacillati; phylum Actinomycetota; class Actinomycetes; order Micromonosporales; family Micromonosporaceae; genus Solwaraspora; species Solwaraspora sp. WMMA2065. Next base: position 6,518,638 of record NZ_CP128361.1, on the reverse strand, counting down.
TGTCCTCGGTGTAGGCGTACAGGTGGACCGAGTTGTTGCCCCGCCGGGCCGGGTCCACCTCCACCTGCAGCGAGTAGATGTCACTGGTCAGCGTGGTGGAGAAGTAGCCGCTGTCGGCCCGCAGGTCCTCGCCGATGGCGGTCCGGGCCGGGGTGGTCTGCACCAGCACCGCGGTGACCGCCAGCACCACGGCGGTGACGGCCAGTTCGGCGACGATCGCCTGCCGCATCCGGCCGGGACGTCCGGCGGCGCTGCGGTTGCGCACCAGCTGCCGCGAGTACGCCGCCACCGCGAGGACCAGCCCGAACAGGCCGATCTTGGCCAGCAGCAACCGGCCGTACGTGGTGCCGAACAGCGCCTCGAAGGTACCCACCTCGATCAGCGCCTGCACCGTACCGGCGAGCAGCAGTGCGCAGACCGCCAGCGCCGCCCAACGCGACCAGATCGGCAGGATCGCGGCGAGTTCCCGCTCCTCGGCCTGCCGGAGCAGGAACACCGCGAGCATCGCCAGACCGCCGAGCCAGACCGCCATCGAGCTGAGGTGCACGGCGTCGACCACCACTGAGACGGCCGGTACCGGTGAGGCACTCGGGTGACCGGCCAACGGCCAGGTGAACACCCCGATGACGGCCAGGACGCCGAGCAGGATCTGGTCGCTGCGGCCTTCCGAGCCGGCCAGGAAGGGCCGCAGCAGCACCGCCGTGGCGGCCAGTACCCCGAGCCGGACCAGCAGCGCTGCGCCGATCCCGCTGCCGAGGACGTCACGCAGCGCCGCGCCGTCGGCGTCGCCGATCCCGCCGCCGGTGACGTACGGTGCCTGCAGCCAGATGGTGGCCAGGGTGGACGCCGCGACCAGTCCCAGCCCGGCCCAGGTCAGGCGGCCCGGCCCGCTGCGGGTCAGCCGGCGCGGCCAGAGCATGCTCAGCACCAGCACCGGGCCGACGATCAGCAGCAGTCCGGCGTACCCGACGAACTTGGCCGCCTGCAGCAGCCCGCTGACCAGCGGATCGGTGTCGGCGCCGCCGTCGTCGGTCGGCACCGCCGACGGCGCGCCGACCGAGTAGGTGAAGCCGCCGCTTACCGGGTGTCCGTCGGCGGAGATCACCCGGTAGCTGACCAGGTAGGTGCCACGCGACGTCTGTTGTTCGACGGAGACGGTGACCACCGCGCCGTCGAAGACCGGCTCGCCCTGGTCGACGCGCTGCCCGTCCGGGGCGATCACCCGGACCCGGTCGGGGACCTGCCGCACCGATTCGGAGAAGGTCAGCACCACTTCGGCCGGGGCGTTCGGCAGTACCGAGTCGGTCACCGGGCTGGTGCTGACCAGGACGGCGTGCGCGCTGGCCGGCGCTGCGGCGGGTAGCAGGACCACGGGCAGTGCCGCCAGCAGCAGGCCGGCGACGACCACGAGGCGCGACGTCCATCTATTCGTTGCGGCAGTCATGGGCAATATGCTCGCCGGTCCACCTGGGTCCACGCGACCCGGCCTCCCCTCATTGGTGGTTGGTCGGTTGGTCGGTGGCCGAAGTTCCGCGATGCTCGATGTGACGTACGACATCGGATCTTCCGGTTTGATGTCCCGCCTCCGTGGAACTCGGCATCGGGTGCGCAGCGACTAACAGACATGAGGGTACGACCCTGGATCGGAGCCGCCGTCCGCCTCGGGCTGGCTGCCGTCTGGTTGGTCGCCGGCGGGTCGAAGGTCACCGACCTGGCCGGGTCCGGCCGGGCGGTCAACGCCTACCAGGTCTTTCCGTACGACCTGGCGATGGTGATCGGCGCCGCGCTGCCCTTCGTCGAACTGGCGCTCGGCGTGCTGCTGCTGATCGGGCTGGCCACCCGGCTCTGCGCGGTCGTCTCGGCCGGCCTGCTGGTCGTCTTCATCGCCGGCATCACTTCCGCGTGGGTGCGTGGGCTGCGGATCGACTGCGGCTGCTTCGGCGTCGGCGGTGAACTGGCCGCCGGGCAGACCCCTGCCTACGGCCCGGAGATCGCCCGCGACCTTGCGTTCCTGACGCTCGCCGGGTTCCTGGTGTGGTGGCCGCGCACAGCACTGTCGACGGATTCGTGGCTGAACAGCAACAGATAGTCATCTTCTAGGTAGATCGGCGGGTGACGGCGATGAGCCGACGAGTGGAGCAGAAGAAGGCAGCCCGGGTGGTCCGCGACCAGCTGGCCCGGGAGCGGCGGCGCCAGCGTGCCCTCTGGACGTCGGTGGCGGCCGTGGTGGCGCTGGTTCTCGCCGGCATGATCGGCTGGGCCGTCTACCAGACCCAGCGCGGCGGCGAGTACACCGCGCCACCCGGTGCGGTCGCCGACGACTCCGGCATCCCGATCGGCGACGGCCCGGTCACCGTCGACCTCTACGCCGACTTCCTCTGCCCCGCCTGCCGGCAGTTCGAACAACAGGTCGGCCCGACCCTGGACCAGCTCGTCGAGGATGGCAGGATCACCCTGGTGTACCACCCCGTCGCGATCCTCGACCGGCTCAGCGACGACGCGTACTCGACGCGGGCGTCGGCGGCGTCCGGCTGCGCGGCGGCCGGCGGCCAGTTCGAGGAGTACGCCGCCGCGCTCTACGAGCAGCAGCCGGCCGAGGGCGGCCCCGGGCTCAGCGAGGAGCAGCTGATCACCGTCGGCGGTGAGGTCGGGCTGGACACCGGCAGCTTCGGCCAGTGCGTCCGGGACGACACCTACGGCGGCTGGCCGGCCCACGTCACCGAGCAGGCCGGCCGGGCCGGGGTCAGCGGCACCCCGACCGTGATGGTCGACGGCGAGACCGTCGCATCGAGCGCCCAGGCCATCACCGCCGCCGTCGACGCGGCCGGCTGACGTGCGGTTCACCCGGCGGCTGGCGCAGGTGCGGGCCACCCGACTGGCCGGCCGGCTTGCGGTGTTCGTCGGCGTGGCGGCGGTGCTGCTCACCGGTGCCGCGACGCCGGCCACCGCGCACGGCGCGGACGCCCCTGCGGCCTCCGACTACCGGGTGGCGGTGACCGGCACCGTGCCGGCAGTCGACGGGCTCACCGTGCGGGTCGTCGAGGCCGGTGCCCGGCTCGAGTTGACCAACCACAGCGGCCGGCCGGTCGAGGTGCTCGGCTACGCCGGGGAGCCGTACCTGGAGATCCGACCGGACGGGGTCTACCAGAACCGGCGCTCCCCCACCGCGTACCAGAGCGAGACCCTGGCCGGCGACACCCCGGTGCCGGCCGACGCCGACCCGGCCGCGCCGCCGGACTGGCGACGGATCGCCGACCGGCCGGTGGTCCGCTGGCACGACCAACGGACCTACTGGCTGGACGCCGCGCCGCCGGACGCGGTGCGGGCCGCACCCGACCAGGTGCACCGGGTACGCGACTGGGTGGTGCCGCTGCGCGACGGCGTCACCCCGGTCGAGCTGCGCGGCACGCTGGACTGGATCCCGCCGCCCGACCTGCTGCACTGGTGGGGCGGCACGCTGCTCGGTGCCGTACTGATGATGGTCGCTCTGGTGGCTACCGCCCGCCATGATCCGCGGACCGCACAGCTGGTCTCCGCCGGCGGGCTCGCCGTCGGCGCGGCGGCCGCCGTCGGCTATGCGATGGCCCGCGCCGTCGAATCCGGCACCGGTGGCCCGGCCGGCCTGCTCAGTGTACTGCTCGACGGCCCGGTCTGGGCTCTGCTGACCGGGCTGGCCGCGCTGGCCGCCGCCGGGTACGCGGCACGCCGCCGAGCCGGTGCCGAGCTGGCCCTCGCCCTGACCGGCACCTGCCTGGCGGTCTTCGTTGGGGCGGCCAACGCCGCCGTGTTCACCCGGGCGATCGCCCCGGTGCCCGGACCGGCCTGGTGGCCGCGGATCGTGGTCGCCGCCGTCCTGGTCAGCGGGGTCGCCGTGGCGCTCGGCGCGGTGCTACGCCTGCGCGCGGAGCCCGTCACCGGCCCGGAAAGCGTCGGGCGGGCCGCCGGGGACGGACCGGGCAGCACCGGCCCGGACGGAGGCGAGCTGGCGCGCGGCGAGCAGCGGGTCGAAGCCGAACGGTAGCTCCAGCCGGTGCCGGGCCAGCAGCTCCGCGTCGGCGAGCAGGTCTGTGGTCGGACCGTCCGCCACCACCCGGCCGCCGTCCAGAATCACCGACCGGTCGCACAGCTCCAACGCGTACGGCAGGTCGTGGGTGACCATCAGGATCGTCACCGGCAGCCGGTGCAGGACCTCGGCCAGCTCACGACGGGCCGCCGGGTCGAGGTTCGACGACGGCTCGTCCAGCACCAGGATCTCCGGACGCATCGACAGCACCGTCGCCACCGCCACCCGCCGCCGCTGGCCGAAGGACAGGTGCTGTGGGGACCGGTCCCGGTGCTGCGCCATCCCGACGGCGTCGAGCGCCTCGTCGACCCGCGCCGCCAGCTCGGCACCGCGCAGCCCCAGGTTCGCCGGGCCGAACGCCACGTCCTCGGCGACGCTCGGCAGGAACAGCTGGTCGTCCGGATCCTGGAAGACGATGCCGACCCGGCGGCGTACCTCGGCCAGGGTCGCCCGCCGCTGATCCACCAGCAGCCCACCGACCTCGACCTGACCGGACCCGCCCCGAAGTACGCCGTTGAGGTGCAGCACCAGCGTGGTCTTGCCGGCACCGTTGGGCCCCAGCAACGCCACCCGGGCCCCGGCGGGCACGGTCAAATCCACCCCGTGCAGCGCCGGATGCCCGTCCGGGTAGCTGAACCGCAGGTCACGCACCCGCAGCGACGGCGGCACCGGGCCGACAGACGGCATCGGACCGCCGTCGCCGGCCGGCTGCGTCGAGCCCGCGTCGACCGGATCGCTCACCGCGACAACACCGCCACGGCGGCGATGGTAGCGGCCGTCACCGGTACCGACGCGGCCAGCATCCACTGGCCGGCCGTGGCACCGCCGGTGGCCTGCCAGGCCACCGGCATCCGACCGGTGTACCCGCGGGAGATCATCGCCAGGTACACCCGCTCGCCGCGCTCGAACGCCCGCAGGAACAACGCGCCGACGCCGGCGGCGAACCCGCGTACCTGCCAGAGGAAGCGCGGGTCGTCGCCCCGGGAGATCCGGGCGATCCGCATCCGTCGGGCCTCGTCGACCAGCACGTTGACGTAGCGCAGCATGAACGTGGCGATCTGGGTGACGATCGACGGGCAGCGCAGCCGGTCCAGCCCGACCAGCAGTTCGCGGCTGGTGGTGGTGGCCGCCAGCAGCAGTGACGCGAGCACCCCGAGGGTGGCCTTGGCCAGGATGTTCCAGCCGCCGTAGAGGCCCTCGACGGACAGGCTCAGACCGGCGAGCGGGATCCGTTCACCGCCGGCCAGCAGCGGTAGCGCGAACGCGAAGGCCACGAACGGGACCTCGATCAGCGACCGCCGGGCCAGCCAGCCCGCCGGCACCCGGGCGACGACGGCGACCGCCACGACCAGCAGCAGATAGCCGCCGAAGGCCCACAGCCGCTCGCGCGGGGTGGCCACCACCACCAGGGTGAACGCCAGCATCGCGGCGATCTTCGTCTCCGGCGGGAGCCGGTGCACCGGGCTGTCCCGCTCCAGGTGCAGCAACTGCGCGTGCCCGGCTCCCACCGCTGGTCAGCTCTTCGGTCCGCCGGCCGGCGCCCGGGCGGCCAGTGCCTCGCCGGCCGGCCGGCGGCTGCGGGTCAGCCAGAACAGCCCACCGGCGACCGCGAAGGTGAGCAGCACCCCGACGACGCCGGCGACCGCCGTACCGATGAAACCGTTGTCCACGGCGGTCAGGCCGTAGTCGGCGAACGGGCTGTCGGCCAGCTCGTGGTCCTGCGCGCCGGAGCCCATGCAGGCCCCGCCGACGATCTCCTCGCCGTCGAGTTCGCAGCCCTGGGTCGACGCCGAGTCCAGCCCGTCGGGCGAGCCGGAGGCGAAATTGCTGACCACGCCGGCCAGCAGCAGCGAGACGAACAGGCCGGCCAGGATGAAACCGGTGTTGCGCTTCATGCGGCACCTCCGGCGGAAACGGAATGGCTGGTGGTCGGGCCGGTCGGGTCAGGGGTCGGGCTGGTCGGGCGGCGCAGGCCGCGCAGGGCGTACACCAGGTCGGGCCGGGTCCGGGCGACGGTCAGCACGGTGACCGCGGCGATCAGCCCTTCACCGACGCCGATCAGGACGTGGGTACCGGTCATCAGGGCCAGCACCTGGCCGAGGCCGAAGTCCTGCAGCGCGGTGGTGCCGCCGATGGCGTACTGCAGCACGAAGCTCAACGCGGCTGCGACAACGCTGACCACCGACGCGACGAAGGCGGTGACCGCCAGCCCGGTCGGCGTGCGTGGCAGCACCCGTAGCAGGACGAAGATCAGTCCGTACGCGGCGGCGGTGCCGACCAGCGCCATGTTGGTGACGTTCGGGCCGATCGCGGTGACCCCGCCGTCGGCGAACAGCAGTGCCTGCACGATCAGCACGATCGAGACGCAGAGTGCGCCGACCCATGGGCCGACCAGCAGCGCGGCCAGCGCGCCGCCGAGCAGGTGCCCGCTGACTCCGGGCAGCACCGGGAAGTTGAGCATCTGGACGGCGAAGATGAACGCGGCGACCAGGCCGGCCATCGGGGCGAGCCGGTCGTCGAGGTCCCGACGGCCGCGGACGACGCAGTACCCGAAGGCCACGGCGGCAAGGACGGCGCAGCTGATCGCTACGGGGCCGTTGAGCACCCCGTTCTGGATGTGGAGTGCGAGGGGGTCCACGTGGTTCCTCCCGGCTGGGCAGTCCGTTGGTGGCGCGGCCAGCCTATTTCGCCATCGCTGCTCTTGCATAGAGGATGCAACTGATCACGGTTGGCGGCCCAACCCGACCGGTAGCGGCGGGAGTAGGCTCCCGCCATGACCTCAGCTGCCACCGACGGGCCGGTCCGCCTCGCGCCGGGCGATTCCGCCCCGGAATTCACCTTACGGACCGACAGCGGCGACCAGTTGTCCCTCAAGGAGCTCCGCGGGCGCAACGTGGTGCTGTACGCGTACCCGTCGGCGATGACCCCGGGCTGCACCAAGCAGGCATGTGATTTCCGCGACTCGCTCGCCGGGCTGCAGGCCGCCGGCTACGAGGTGGTCGGTATCTCTCCCGACAAACCGGAGAAACTCGCCAAGTTCCGCGAGCGGGACGGGCTCACCTTCCCGCTGCTGTCCGACCCGGACAAGGCCGTGCTCACCGCGTACGGCGCCTACGGCGAGAAGCAGTTGTACGGCAGGACGGTCACCGGGGTGATCCGGTCGACCTTCGTGATCGACGCCGAGGGGCGGATCACCAGAGCGCTGTACAACGTCAAGGCCACCGGCCACGTCGCCAAGCTCCGCCGCGACCTCGGCCTCGACTGACGCGGCAGCCGCCGCCGGCTCCGGCTCCGGCCGACCGGGATTCGGCTAACCTGTCCTCGGCACGTAACCTAGGAGCGCTCGGGGCCGTAGCCCAATTGGCAGAGGCATGCGACTTAGGATCGCACCAGTGTGGGTTCAAGTCCCGCCGGCCCTACACAACGCCTGTCACCCAGGCCACCCGGAGTCGACACACCGCAATGATGCACCCACTCCACGTACGGCTGGGCTTCGTCCTTGATCCGCCGCTCGACGACGAGCTGCGCGAGCGGATCATCGCGGTCTGGGCGGACGCGACCAACGCCGGTGGCGCGGTCGGCTTCGTCGCCCCGGTGACCGTCGCCGACGTACGCCCGACCGCCGAGGCGGCGTTCGCCGGGGTCGCCGCCGGCATCGACCGGCTGCTCGTCGGCCACGACGATGCCGGGCTGGCCGCGTTCGTCTTCGTCACCAGCAACCGGTTCGACCTCAAGGAACACTGGCGGGTACTCAAGCGGGTGGTGGTCACGCCTGACCGGCAAGGGCGCGGCTACGGGCTGGCTCTGATGGCCGAGGCGGAGCGGGTCGGCCGGTCGATGGGGCTCTCCGCGCTGCAGGTCACCATCCGCGACGGGCACGGGCTGCCCGCGTTCTACCAGCGGTGCGGCTACCGGGAGGTGGGCCGGCTGCCGGGCGCGCTGCGGGTGGCCGACGGCGACGACCGGGACGAGATCATCATGTGGCGGGAACTGAGCGGCGCATCAGCCAGCAGGCCGGCGACAGGCTGACGGGGGGTCGGTCAGCCGCAGACTGACGGCGACTCGGCAGCAGCCGCGGCCGGCACCGTCGACGGGCTGGCGGCCGCGCCGAGACCCGCTGCACCGGCGGTTGGCGACGGACCCGGCGAGGCCGACCCGGTGGGCGTTGGACCTGGCGACGGTGGTTCGGCGGCCGCCGTGGCCTGCGCCGGCGGCGGCCGGTCACCGGAGCCGTCGGCGGCCGAGGACGACCCGGCCGACCGGGAGCCGGAGCTGGAACCCGATCCGCTGCCGTACAGCCGCACGTCGGTCCGCTGGGTCCGCCCCGGGGCCAGCTGGACCCCCGGCACGGTCGTCCGGTTGCCGTACACGTCGGTGACCCGCAGGGAGTACGGGCCGGGGCCGAGTCCGTCGTCGGCGAGCCAGTAGTTGTAGTCGTGCCGGACAAGTCCGCGCCACCCCGATCCGGTTCGGGCCTCGACCGTCGCGAGCGGGTTGCCGTGGTCAGTGACCCGTACCGCGAACCACCAGTGCGACGCGCCCTCCTTGACCCGCACTGCGAGCGGCCCGGTCGGCGGGTCGACCACCGCCCGGTAGCTGACGTCGACGATGCCCCGCACCGGGTCGGCGATCCGGGCGAACGCCTCCCGGGACAGGTCGAGGTGGCCGGCGGCGCACTCCGGGCACTGGTCCATGACGACGACGCGGACGGTGCCGCGGGGACCGGTGACGTCGAGGTACCCGCCGCACGCGGCGGCGTCGGCGTACTCGTCCGGGCCGAGCGCGACGTACATCCGGTCGGCCGGCGCACTGTCGAACGAACAGTTGCCACCCTGCCCCTGCGCGTCGTAGAAAGTGGCCTTGCCCTGGTTGGTGCCGCCGCCGGCGGGTGGTGCCGCGCAGGCCGGGCTGGCACCGACCTGGGCAGCCAGCAGCAGGCCGAGCAGGCCGGCCCCGGCCGCCGACGCGCCGCCGGCCAGCCAGCGGGTCCGGCCGGCCGGGAAAGGCCGGCGGGCATGGAAGGCGGGTCCGTCGTCGGTCACGTCCAGCGATGCTGCCGTACTGCGACGTACCCGGGCAACGGTCCTAAGTGAGACCTAAGAGTCGGGACCGGCCGCAACCACCACGTTGTCGCCGACGGTGATCCGCCCGGTGCCGTCCGGGATGAGGTTCATCCCGAACAGGACACCCTTCGGGCCACGATGGTGTCGGGCGAGGATCCGCAGCGGCTGCTGGCCGCGTTCGCCGGTGTCCTGGTCGGTGGTGGTGACGACGCAGCGGGTGCAGGTCTTGGCCACCCGGAAGGTGACGTCGCCGATCCGGATCCGACGCCCCAGCCAGCCGTCCTCGGCCCAGGCCGGCGCTCCACTGATCACCACGTTGGGGCGGAACCGGTGCATCGGCAACGGCGCGGCCGGGTCGCCCGACTCGACGAGCCAGTCGTTGACCGCATCGAGGGAGGCCGCGTTGGTCAGCAGCACCGGATAGCCGTCGGCGAAGCTGACCACGTCGCCGGAGCGGCCGTGGTCAGGGTCGACCGCCCGTACCGCCGGGTCGGCCAGCCAGGCCAGTCGGGCCGGCCTGCCGATGAGCGTACTGATCCAGTCGTGTGCGGCGGCCGCAGCGAGCCGGGCCGGCACCGGGGTCTTGGCCCGGAAGACACGGACCTGCACCGGCGGGCCGGCGACCGGCGCGCGGACATCCAGTCTGGGCGCGACCGGCGGGGGAACGTCCGGCGTCGGCCGGCCGGTGTGCAGGATGAGTCCACCGGCGACGGGCCGGGGGTGGATGTGGACCAGGGCCGGAGCCTCCCGCTGGGTGATGCCGACCCCGTCCGGGTCGATGATCATCCAGCGTCGGTCCCCGGCCAGGCCCCAGGGCTCGACCCGGGCGTCGTCGTGGTCGAGCCGGCGACACCCCTTGACCGGGTACGTGTGGAGGGCGGCGACCCGGACGCCGGTCACGACGGCGGCCGGGTGCGGACCGGGTTGCGACACGGCGACAGGCGTTCCACGCGCTGGTTCTACCACAGCCGCCGCCGGTGCCGGCGCGGCCACCGTTGCCGGCTGAATGAAATATTGCATACAGTGTCAGGGTGAATGACAGCGAGGTCGTCCCGGCCGCTTCGGCCGAACGGGTGCTCGACCTGTTCACCGGGGTCCGCCTCACCCCCACCCAACGTCGGATCGCGCACAGCCTGGTGCAGCACGCCGGATCCGCCGCGTTCCTGTCCGCCGCCGAGGTCGCCGAGCTGGCCCGGGTCAGTCAGCCGTCGGTCACCCGGTTCGCGATGGCGCTCGGCTACGACGGCTACCCGGCGCTGCGCCGCCGACTACGCGAGTTCGCCGTCAACCCACCAGGCACCGGCCAGCCCGGCGGCGCTGCCGGCCTGCCCGTACCGCGCGGCGAGTCCCGGCGCGGCGGGCGGCGGGCCTACGCCGCCGACAACGAGATGCAGCGCGCGGTCCGCGCCGAGGCCCGGCATCTGAGCATGCTCGCCGACCAGCTCGGCGATCGGGACCGGCTCACCGCCGCCGGCACCCTGCTGGCCGGCAGCACCCCGCTGCCGGTACTGGGGCTGCGGGCCGCCGCCCCACTGGCCACCTACTTCGGGTTCTTCGCCGCCAAGGTCCGCCCGGACGTACGGGTGCTGGACAGCGGCGGCAGCCTGCTGCCGGAGCGCCTGGAACAGACCCGGGAAGCCGGCGCGACCGCGCTGCTGGCCATCGTGCTGCCCCGCTACCCTCGGGAAGCCGTCGACGCGCTGGTCGAAGCGCGCGCCGTCGGCCTGGCCGTGGTGCTGATCACCGACTCCCTGTTGAGCCCGGCCGCCGAACACGCCGACCTGGTGCTGCCCGCCCCGGTCGGCGACCAGCTGGTGTTCGATCTGCACGCCGCGCCGATGGCGTTGGCGATGGTCCTGCTGCAGGCGATCTGCGACGCGGCACCGGGCGAGGCGCAGCGGCGGCTGGAGCAGTTCGAGCGCTCCGCCGCCCAGCGCAATGTCTTCATCGGCTGACCACCCGGAAGGGACCGCGACATGGCTGAGCTGATCCGGGCGGCGCGCGGCGCCAACCGTACCGCCAAGGGGTGGCCGCAGGAGGCCGCGCTGCGGATGCTGATGAACAACCTCGACCCGGACGTCGCCGAACGCCCCGACGACCTGGTGGTGTACGGCGGCACCGGCCGGGCGGCCCGGGACTGGCCGTCCTACCACGCACTGGTGGCGACGCTTAACGAGCTGGCCGACGACGAGACGATGCTGGTCCAGTCGGGCCGGCCGGTCGGCGTCCTGCGCACCCACGAGTGGGCGCCCCGGGTGCTGCTGGCCAACTCGAACCTGGTCGGCGACTGGGCGACCTGGCCGGAGTTCCGCCGGCTGGAGCAACTCGGCCTGACCATGTACGGGCAGATGACCGCCGGCTCGTGGATCTACATCGGCACCCAGGGCATCCTGCAGGGCACCTACGAGACGTTCGCGGCGGTCGCCGCCAAACTGGCGGCGGGCACCACGACCACGCCGGTCGACCCCACCGCGCCGCCGGCCTGGATCGACCGGGTCGGTGCCGCGTCGCTGGCCGGCACGCTGACGCTGACCGCCGGCTGCGGCGGGATGGGCGGCGCGCAGCCGCTCGCGGTCACCATGAACGGTGGGGTGTGCCTGATCGTCGACGTCGACCCGCAGCGACTGGCCCGCCGGGTCGCCACCGGCTACCTGGACACCGTCGCCGCCTCGCTGGCCGAGGCGGTCACCTTGGCCCAGGCCGCCCGGCGGGACCGGCGGGCGCTGTCGGTCGGCGTGGTCGGCAACGCGGCGACCGTCTTGCCGCAGCTGCTCGCCGACGGCGTCGAGATCGACATCGTCACCGACCAGACCAGCGCGCACGACCCGCTGAGCTACCTGCCGGAAGGGGTCGAGCTGGCCGACGCGGCGGCGTACGCCGGCCGGGCACCGCAGGAGTACACGCAGCGGGCCCGGGAGTCGATGGCCCGGCACGTCGCCGCGATGGTCGGCTTTGCCGACGCCGGTGCCGAGGTGTTCGACTACGGCAACTCGATCCGCGACGAGGCCCGGCTCGGCGGCTACGATCGGGCGTTCGACTTCCCCGGTTTCGTGCCGGCGTACATCCGGCCGCTGTTCTGCGCCGGCAAGGGTCCGTTCCGGTGGGCGGCGCTGTCCGGCGATCCGGCCGACATCGCCGCCACCGACCGGGCGATCCTCGACCTGTTCGGCGACAACGAGGCGCTGGCCCGCTGGATCCGGCTGGCCGGCGAACGGGTCGCCTTCCAGGGGCTGCCGGCCCGGATCTGCTGGCTCGGGTACGGCGAACGGGAACTCGCCGGGGTGCGGTTCAACGAGATGGTGGCCCGCGGTGAGCTGGCCGCCCCGGTGGTGATCGGCCGGGACCATCTGGACTGCGGTTCGGTGGCGTCGCCGTACCGGGAGACCGAGGCGATGGCCGACGGCTCCGACGCGATCGCCGACTGGCCGCTGCTCAACGCCCTGGTCAACACGGCCAGCGGCGCGTCCTGGGTGAGCATCCACCACGGCGGCGGGGTCGGCATCGGCCGGTCGATCCACGCCGGTCAGGTCTGCGTCGCCGACGGGTCGGCGCTGGCCGGGCAGAAGATCGAGCGGGTGCTGCGCAACGACCCGGCGACCGGGGTGCTGCGCCACGTCGACGCCGGCTACCAGCTGGCCGGTCAGGTCGCCGCCGCGCATGACCTGCCGGTGCCGATGGGCCGCCGATGACCGGCCCGGCCCCGGTGAGCACCGCTGACCCGCTGGTCGAACGGTTCCGGGCGATGTGGGCGCAGCTGGCCGGCATCGGCCGTGATCCGGGTACCGGCGGATACCTGCGCTACGCCTGGTCGGCGGCGGAGCTGACCTGCCGGGAGTGGTTCACCGCCGAAGCCCGCCGACGCGGGCTGGCGGTGCGCCCCGACGGCAACGGCAATCTGTGGGCCGACTGGATACCGTCCGGGGTCGACCCGACCAGCCCGGCGGTGGTCACCGGCAGCCACTTCGACTCGGTGCCGCACGGCGGCGGCTACGACGGACCGCTGGGCATCGTGTCGGCGCTGCTCGCCGTCGACGAACTGCGGGAGCGTGGCTTCACCCCGGCCCGGCCGGTGACCGTCGCCGCGTTCGTCGAGGAGGAGGGCGGCCGGTTCGGCCTGGCCTGCCTCGGATCGCGGCTGCTCACCGGCGGCGTGTCGGCGCAGTACGCGCTGGCGCTGACCGACTCCGACGGGGTGACGGTGGCCGAGGCGATGCAGGCGGCCGGTGCCGACCCGGCGGCGGCCGGGCCGGACCCGGACCGGTTGGCCCGGGTCGGGGTCTTCGTCGAGTTGCACGTCGAGCAGGGCCGGGCGTTGGTCGACCTCGGTGCCCCGGTCGGGGTGGCCAGCATGATCTGGCCGCACGGCCGGTGGCGACTGGAGTTCACCGGTGCCGGCGACCACGCCGGCACCACCCGGATGGTCGACCGCCGGGACCCGATGCTGACCTGCGCGCACACCGTACTCGCCGCCGACGCGCAGGCCCGCCGGCTGGGCGCGCACGCCACCATCGGCCGGGTCGCGGTGCGACCCAACGCCACCAACGCGATCCCAGCCCAGGTGCACGCCTGGCTGGACGCGCGGGCCGCCGACGACACCGCCCTGACCACACTGGTCGAGGCGGTCGGGGCCGAGGCGGCGGCCCGGGCGCAGGCGGACGGTACGTCGGTGGCGGTGGTCCGCGAGTCGGACAGCCCGCCGGTCGCCTTCGACCCGGACCTGACCGACCGGATCGCCACGGCGGTGGGTGCGCAGCTGACCGGCGCGGTGCCGGTGCTGCCGACCGCCGCCGGGCACGACGCCGGCGTCCTGGCCGGACACGTGCCGACGGCGATGATCTTCGTACGGAATCCGACCGGGGTGTCGCACGCCCCGACCGAGCACGCCACCGACCACGACTGCGCCACCGGGGTGCGGGCCCTCGCCGCCGCGCTGGCCGACCTGGCTGGCAAATGAGGCGGCCGGCGGATCGGGCCGCCCGGACGCGGGTGCCGGCGAATCGGGCGGCCCGGACGCGGGTGCCGGCGGCCAGTGCGGCCCGAACAAGGTGGTACGCCGAGCACGCCTGGCTGGGCGGGCCGGCACCGGCGGCCGGGGTGCTGATCGAGGCCGAGGCGGGCCGGTTCACCGCGGTCACCGCCGGGGTGGCGGCACCGCCGGGCGTACCGAGGCTCGCCGGGGTGACCCTGCCCGGCCTGGCCGACGCCCACTCGCACGCCTTCCACCGGGCGCTGCGCGGGCGGACCCACGACGACCGGGGCAGCTTCTGGTCCTGGCGGGACCGGATGTACGCGGTCGCCGGGCGGCTCGACCCGGACAGCTACCTGGCGCTGGCCCGCGCGGTGTACGCCGAGGCGGCGCTCGCCGGGGTGACCTGCGTCGGCGAGTTCCACTACCTGCACCACGATCCGCAGGGCCGGCGGTACGCCGAGCCGAACGTGATGGCCGACGCGCTCGCGCAGGCGGCCGCCGACGCCGGGGTGCGGCTCACCCTGCTGGACACCTGCTACCTGACCGCCGGGGTGGACGGGGCACCGCTGACCGGGGTGCAGCGCCGGTTCGGCGACGCCGACGCGGCAGCCTGGGCGCGGCGGGCGCAGGCGTGGACACCGGCGGGCGACCATGTCCGGGCCGGGGCGGCGGTCCATTCGGTACGGGCGGTACCGGCCGCCGGGCTGCCGGTCGTCGCCGGGGCAGCGGCGCAGCGGGGCGTCCCGCTGCACGTACACCTGTCGGAGCAGCCGGCCGAGAACGAGGCCTGTCTGGCCCGGCACGGCCGCACCCCGACCGCGCTGCTGGCCGACGCCGGGGTGCTCGGCCCGAGGACGACCGCCGTGCACGCCACCCATCTGACCGACGCCGACGTGGCGCTGCTCGGCGACGCCGGGGCCGGGGTCTGTCTCTGCCCGACGACCGAACGGGACCTGGCCGACGGGATCGGCCCGGCCGGGCCGCTGTCGGCCGCCGGGGTCACGCTGAGCCTGGGCAGTGACAGCCACGCGGTGATCGACCTGTTCGAGGAGGCGCGGGCGGTGGAGACGCATGAGCGGCTGCGCACCGGACGGCGGGGACACTTCTCCCCCGGTGAGCTGCTGACCATGGCGTCCAAGGCGGGGCACGCCGCGCTGGGCTGGGCCGATGCCGGCCGGATCGCGGTAGGTGCCCGCGCCGACCTGGTCACCGTCCGGTGCGACAGCGTACGGACCGCCGGGGTCGACCCGGCCGGCCTGGTGTTCGCGGCGACCGCCGCCGACGTCACCGACGTGGTGGTCGACGGCCGGCCGGTGGTCGCCGACGGCCGGCATCTGCACCTCGACGTACCGGCCGAGCTGGCCGCCGCGATCCGGGCGGTGACGACCGGATGACGACGGCGGCGGGCACCCTGCTGGTGACCGGCATCGGCGAGCTGGTCACCAACGATCCGACCCACGACGGCGGCCCGCTGGGGCTGCTCACCGACGCGGCGGTGCTGGTCGACGGCGACCGGATCGCCTGGGTGGGGCGCAGCGCCGACGCCCCGGCGGCCGACTGCCGGCTCGACGCGGGCGGCCGGGCCGGGCTGCCCGGTTTCGTGGACAGCCACGCGCATCTGGTCTTCGCCGGGGACCGGGCGAGCGAGTTCGCCGCCCGGATGGCCGGGGTCCGCTACGACGGCGGCGGCATCCGGACCACGGTGGCGGCGACCCGCGCCGCCAGCGACGACGAGCTGCGCGGCACCGTCGGGCGGCTGCGCCGCGAAGCGCTGCGGCAGGGCAGCACCACGATCGAGATCAAGAGCGGGTACGGGCTCAGCGTCTCCGACGAGGCCCGGTCGTTGCGGGTGGCGGCGGAGGTCACCGACGAGACGACGTTCCTCGGCGCCCATGTGGTGCCGGCCGAGTACGCCGACCGCCCGGACGACTACGTCGACCTGGTCACCGGTGACATGCTAACCGCCGCGGCCCCGTACGCCCGCTGGGTGGACGTGTTCTGCGAACGCGGCGCGTTCGACGGCGACCAGGCCCGCGCGGTACTCGCCGCCGGGGCCGCCGCCGGCCTGGGGCTGCGGGTGCACGCCAACCAGTTGGGGCGCGGCTCTGGGGTTGCGGTGGCGGTGGAGCTGGGGGCGGCCAGCGCCGACCACTGCACTCATCTGTCCGACGCGGACGTGGCGGCGCTGGCCGGATCGGCGACGGTGGCGACGCTGCTGCCGGGCGCGGAGTTCTCCACCCGGGCGGCGTACCCGGATGCCCGCCGGCTGCTCGACGCCGGTGCGACGGTGGCGTTGGCCACCGACTGCAACCCGGGCTCGTCGTACACCACGTCGATGCCGTTCTGTATCGCGCTGGCGGTACGCGAGATGGGAATGACCCCGGCGGAGGCGGTCTGGGCGGCAACCGCTGGTGGCGCCCGGGCACTGCGTCGCGCCGACGTCGGCGTGCTGCGCCCGGGTGCCCGCGCCGACCTGCTGCTGCTCGACGCACCGTCGCATCTGCACCTGGCCTACCGGCCGGGGGTGCCACTGGTCCATCATGTCCTGCATAACGGAGCACCAGCATGTCTACTGTGATGATCGGACCTGACGGGATGACCGCAGCCCAGGTGCGGGCGGTGGCCCGGGACGGGGCGCGGGTCGAGCTGAGCCCCGGCGCGGTCGCGGCGATGACCCGCAGCCGGGACATCGTCGAGTCGATCGAACGCGACGGCCGCCCGGTGTACGGCGTCTCCACCGGGTTCGGCGCGCTGGCCAGTAGTTTCGTCGCGCCGGACCGGCGTTCGGAGCTGCAGCACGCGCTGATCCGCTCGCACGCGGCCGGGATCGGCGCGCCGATGCCCGACGAGGTGGTCCGGGCCATGCTGGTGCTGCGGGTACGGTCGCTGGCGCTGGGCCGTTCCGGGGTACGGCCGCTGCTGGCGCAGGCGCTGCTGGACCTGCTCAACCATCGGATCACCCCGTGGGTGCCGGAGCACGGGTCGCTCGGTGCCTCCGGGGACCTGGCACCGTTGGCGCACTGCGCCCTGGTGCTGATGGGTGAGGGCTGGGTGCGGGATCCGGACACCGGAGACCGGGTCGACGGCGCGGTGGCGTTGCGTCGGGCCGGGCTGGCCCCGGTGGAGCTGGCCGCCAAGGAGGGTCTGGCGCTGATCAACGGCACCGACGGCATGCTCGGCATGCTGCTGCTGGCGGTCGAGGACGCCGGGCACCTGTTCACCATGGCGGATGTGACGGCCGCGTTGGCGATCGAGGCGATGCTCGGCTCGGACCGGCCGTTCCAGGCCGACCTGCACACCATCCGGCCGCATCCCGGTCAGGGCGTGTCGGCCGGCAACATCCACCGGCTGTTGCAAGGCTCGGCGGTGATGGACTCGCACCGCGACGACCTGATGCACGCGGTGCAGGACGCCTACTCGATGCGGTGCGCGCCGCAGGTCGCCGGCGCGGCCCGGGACACGCTGACGTTCGCCGGCACGGTCGCCGGCCGGGAGCTGCGGTCGGTGGTGGACAACCCGGTGGTGCTGCCGGACGGGCGGGTCGAGTCGACCGGCAACTTCCACGGCGCGCCACTCGGCTTCGCCGCCGACTTCCTGGCCATCGCGGCCGCCGAGGTCGGGTCGATCAGCGAACGCCGGGTGGACCGGCTGCTGGACGTCAACCGGTCCCGTGGCCTGCCGGCGTTCCTGTCCCCGGACGCCGGGGTCAACTCCGGGCTGATGATCGCCCAGTACACCGCCGCCGGCATCGTCGCGGAGAACCGCCGGCTGGCCGCACCGGCCTCGGTGGACTCGGTGCCCACCTCCGGAATGCAGGAGGATCACGTGTCGATGGGCTGGGCGGCGACCCGCAAGCTGCGTACCGTGCTGGACAACCTGACCAGCCTGCTGGCGGTGGAGCTGCTGGCGGCGGTACGCGGTCTGCAGCTGCGCGCCCCGTTACGGCCGTCGCCGGCCGGCCAGGCGGCGGTGAAGCTGGTCGGCGCATTGGCCGGTCAGCCGGGGCCGGACATCTTCCTGGCCCCGGCTTTGGAGGCGACGCGCGCGGTGGTGGCCGGCACCGAACTGCGGGCGGAGATCGAGGCCCGGATCGGCCCGCTGCGCTGACCCGATGCGTGTCGCCGTCACGCCGTGCCGGTCCGCTATCTGCTAGGCCGACACCGTGGGTGCTGGGCGGTGGATAAGCTGGCAGCCCTTCCATGATTCGCGGCTCTGTTGGCCGGGTCGGACCTGGCGGACATAGCCGAGGCGACGGTTTGGAGGTCAACGAGGTTATCCGCCGGTGGCAGCGGTGGGCCGATGGTTAGGCGCGGCTGGACATCGGTGGACGTCCGGCAGCGGACCTTGGTTGAGGTTGGGGCCATCGAGCATCGGCTCGGTCCGGGTTGATCTCGCGGGTCGCCCCACCGTCATCGTGTCTACGCCGGTCAGTCGTCCGGTGGTAGGACGACTCGGCGCCTAGGCGACCTGGGTACGGTGCGCGGTGGTCTCGGCGTCCCTCGTCGTACTCCGGGTACGCAGCCAAGCTGCGTACCGCGTCCACATCCACATCCGCCGCCGATTGCCGGCCCGCTCCGCTGCCCGCCGGGCCACGGATACGCCGCCGTCGACCTGGTCATCCGCCAGACGGAGACCGTTGCCAACAGGTGCGCTCCCAGAAGCAAGCCTCGTATCAGACCATCAGATCTGACGTGCGATCTCGAAGGCGCAGCCCCAGGAGACGGTCACGCCGGCTCCGCCGTGGCCGTAGTTGTGGATTACGCGGGTCTCGTAGAGCTGTTGCTCCTCAACACGGACGTACGGCCGGGTGGGTCGAAGGCCAACTCGGTGCTCGATGACCTGGGCGTTGCGGAGGCGTGGTTCGACATCGGCGCAGCGGGCGATGATCGCGGCTGCTGTGTCTGGATCTGGTTCTCGGCTCCAGTCGCCAGGTTGAGCGGTGCCGCCGAGGATGAGAGCCTCGCCCTGCGGGTAGAAGTGCAGCAGGTCCGGTGAGAGCACGGTGTCTTCAGAGAAAAACTCGGTGATGCCGGGGTTCTCGACGACGACGAGTTGGCCTCGGATCGAGGTGAGTTCTGGGTCCGGCACGAGGTCACGGGCGCTCACTCCGGAACAGTTGACGATCAGCGGAGCGACCTGAACGGCCTCGTCGAGGGAGCCGATCCGGCGGAGGGCGATCTCCCCACCCGCTGCCTCCAGCCGCTGTCGCAGGTAGCCGAGGTAGACCGGCATGTCGACCAACGGGACGGTGTACCGCCAGCCGGTGGCGAATCCGTCCGGTAGCTCGCTCGGCTTGCACATCCGGAACCCGTCGAGTTGGTTGCCCCACTCCGGCGGTTCGACGGGCTTGCGGGATGCCTCGATGCCGGAGACGAGCCGTACCCCGGTCGCCGGGTCGGTGGCGAGCTGCTTCAAGACCTCCAGTGTCTGGGCGCTCCAGACGCGGACCCGGTCGACGGGTTCGACGAGGTACGGGCCCCACATTGCCCCGGCGGCGTACGAGGTGGTCTGCTCGGGTGGCTCGGCGGCCCAGATCTTGACCCGTAGGCCGGCTTCGGCGAGGCAGATGGCGGTGGTGAGGCCGGAGACGCCGGCGCCGATGACCAGGGCGTCGAGATCGGTGCGGGCCATTGTTTGACCGTAGTGTCAGGCGGGTTGTCGCGCGAGCGCGTTCTCAAGGTCGGGGAGCAGGTCGGCGACGCTGTGGTTCCGCTTCCGTCGGCGGAGTTCCTGCGCGAGTGTGCTGAGCAGTGCGGTGCTGCGGGGTGAGCGGACCTGTTCGAGCCGGGGTATGGCCATTCGGGTTACTGCGCAGGCGTCGTCGAGTTTGCCGTGGGCGGTGTAGCCGAGGGCGAGCCAGGCTCCTTCGTAGAGGGCGCGTCGCTGGTAGGGGACGTCTGGTCGGCGGGCGTAGGCGCCGGTGCGCAGGAGCGTTTCGCCTTTACGGAGCAGGGCTCGCCCGTCGGTTCCTCGGCCGTCGGCCACTACTTGTCGTCCGGCGAGGATCATGGCGTAGCCGGCCTGGCAGTCGAGGTGGTTCGGGGTGAGGTAGTACATCCACTCCGGGTCGCGGTTGGGATGCCGTTTCGCGAGCTGGTCGTGGGACTCGGCCCAGGTGCGTTCGCACTGGTCGACGCGTCCGGCGGCGGCGTGGGCGTACGCGAGGCGGGACAGCACGGACGCCTGGACGGTCGCGGCGGATCGGTCGGAGATCCGGCGGGCGGCATTGCCGAGGCGTAGGCCGTCGTCGGTGTCGCCGAGTGAGGCGGCTTGGAATGACAGGTCGGCGAGGATGTGCGCTTCCATGGATCGGTATCCGGCGTCGTGCGCGGCGCGCAGGCCGGTGAAGTAGTACCGCTGGGCAAGCCCTTGCTGTCCGGCGTCGAACGCCTTCCAGCCGGCGAGTTGGGCGAGGTCGGCGAGGGCGACTAGGAGTCGGCGGCTCGTGGCGTCGGTGTGGCCACCGTCGCGGAGTACGAGCAGAACCGCGCGGACCTGGGCACCGACGTAGCCGAGGCCGGCCGCGCCGCCGCGTTCGTCGTCGAGTAGTTGCAGGCGCGGCACGCTGGCTTCGATCTGTTCGACGAGTGGATCGTCCGGTGTCGCGGTCGGGAGTGTGGTCCCGCCGGCCGGGAGGTGTACGTCGAGGTAGATGTTCACTGCCTGGGCAAGGGCGGCCCCGGAGACCGCGAGGAACATTCGCCTGTCCACGAGCCCTCCCAACAGCCAGTCTTCTGCGACCAGCATGGTGCTCGCGAGGTTCCACGATCCGTTCATGCCGGTGCTGGCCGCCATCACCAGCGTGCCATCTGTGGCGGCGGGCTGCCCGTGCCAAAGGTCCCCTGCGGTCACGATGCGGCCGAGGCGGCGGGAGATGACGTAGGCGGTCAACGCCGGTAGCGGCGGGCGTGGGACGCCGCCGGCGTCGCGCCAGTGGTAGGGCGCGGTTTCGGCGAGTGTGCCGGGTCCGAAGCGCCGGTTGATCTCCCGAGCGAGAGTGCGCGGGGTGAGACCGGCTTCGGCCATGTGCGCGGCGAGGGCTTGGTTGGTGCGGTCGGGTGGCGATCCCATCGGCTCCTCCGCAGGGGTCAACCGACGGTACCGCGAAGCCGCCAGATCATGTGTCCGCTGTGGCCAATGCAAGTTGACGCTCTTGACGCGTTCATCCCCTGCCTCGGCGGTACCGGTTCGCGGTCTGCTGGATGCGTCCCCGCCGGCGTACCGCCGAGAAGGGCTGCGCCGGCGGGTGAACACCTCGACGGGCGAGCGGAGGACCTGATGCGCACTTCGGCGATGACCCAGACCAAACCTCCATGGGACTGGGAGTTCGACTGGCACCTGACGAACCGCTGCAACTTCTTCTGCGAGTACTGCCACCCGCAGATTCGTTTCGTGCTCAACCGCAAGCACCTCGACGAGCCGACCCCGGACCTGGTGGTCCGTCGCTTCGACGAGCTGGGCAAGGTCTGCCTGGTGCACATGTCCGGTGGGGAGCCGTTCATGTTCCCCGGGTTCGTCGAACTGTGCCGAGGGCTGGCCGACAACCACTTCATCAGCATCAACACCAACCTCGCCTCCGACGACATCGCGGAATTCGCCGACCGTGTCCCGGCTGGCCGGGTGGCGAAGATCGTCGCCGCGATCCACCAGCCCGAACGCGAGTTGCGCGGGCTGGAACTCGACGCCTACGCCCGCAACTACCTGATCCTGCGACGCGGCGGATTCGACGTGACCGCCCTGTACGTGCTGTATCCGCCGCTGCTCGGTCGGTTCGCCGCCGATCTGGATCGGTTGCGTGAGCTGGGTGTGGACCACATCCGAGCCAAGGTGTTCAAGGGCGTCCACGAGGGCATCCGCTATCCGGAGGGCTACACCGACGAGCAGAAGGCGCTGGTGCTGGCCAACTCCGGCGAGTACGTCTTCAACCGGCCCTACCTCGACGGGATGCTCTCCTTCCGAGGCCAGGCGTGCACCGCCGGTGTCACCTCGTTCAAGGTCACCGTCACCGGTGATGTACGCCGATGCGCTTCCGTGCCTACCGGCTACGGAAATCTCTACGACGGCACCTTCCGGCCTGCCGACGTCAACGAGCCGTGCCCCGCCAAGCGGGTGCTGGTCCTGTCGCAGTGCCTGTCCTACCTCGTCGATCCTCCGGTCCGCCCCGAGCTGGGCGTCGACTCGGACGACCGCTGACAACGAAGGGCGTTCCCCATGCAGATCTCGATTCGTCACGCCTGCGTCGACCCGGACGACCAGCCGTTCGATGTCGCCGAACGCAAGGGCGTCGGCCACCCGGACAGCCTCGCCGACCTGGTCGCCGACGCCTTTTCCCAGCGCTACTCATCCTGGTGCCTGCGCGAGTTCGGAGCCATCCCCAACCACTGGGTCGACAAGGTCAACCTCGTCGGTGCCGCAGCCGACGTCCGCTTCGGCGGCTTCGACATCCTCAAGCCAGCCGACTGCTACCTCTTCGGCAAGATCACCGATCAGGTCGGTGACACGCAGGTGCCCGTTGAGGACATCTTTCGGGCAGTCGTCCTCGACATCCTCCCGACCGCACTCGGCGACTACCGCATCCTCGAACACCTACGCCTGCACATCAACAACACGCGCGGCACCGCCGTTGACCACGACCCGAGGTTCTACCGCCCTGACGAGGCATTGGACATCAACGCCGTGCTCGCGACCGAGTCCGTCGCCAACGACACCGTCGTCTGCGTCGGCGTCGGCCGGCGCGGACTCGCCGCCGACCTTGCGATACGGCTGGAACGACGGCTCACCAGCGAAGGATTCCGGCAGGTCGTGCCGGGCGCCGGCACCGATGTGAAGGTCATGGTGGTCCGGATCGGGTCGGCGCTGGAGGTCACGGCCGCTGTGCCGTTCCATCCCGAACTGGTCGGCTCCTGGACGACGTACCGCACAGCGCTCGCCGAGGCACAGAGCACCGTCTCCGCCGAGTTGAAGTCTCTGCTCGACCAGGATCCCCGGTCCCGGAACGTGACCGGACTGTCGCTGCATCTCAACACGAAGGATGTGCCGGGCCGCGGCTACCTGGCGCCGTTCGGCACGTCGCTGGGCAAGGGCGACTGCGGTGCGGTCGGGCGAGGCAACCGGTACAGCGGAGCCATTGAGCCGCTGCGCCCGGCGAGCGGCGAGGCGCCTGCCGGCAAGAACCCGGTTCACCACGCCGGCAAGATCTACACCGCGCTCGCTGCCGAGGCCGCTGAGCGGGTGCTGGCCGAAACCTCGGTGTACGCCGAGGTCACCATCGCTGCCCGCAACGGCGGCCAGCTCGACGATCCGGCACACGTCCTGGTTTCAGTGGACCGCGAGGTCGACGCCGCGACCGTGGCCGAAATTGAAGAGGCGGTGCGCCGTGCCGTCGCCGGGGCTGCCACCTTCGCCTCACGGTTCCTCGCCGCCGAGCCGCTGGCCCGGTTCCGCAACGGAGTCCCGCTATGACCACGAAGGCACTGTCCGATGCGCACATGATGCACCTCGCCGCTCTCCGCGCCCAGTCTGCGGTGATCGACGCGGAAGGCCTACGCATCGGCTCGCAGTACGTGATGTTCTTCGCCGAGGCCGACCTGATGCGCGAGCACGTCACCCGCCTCACCGAGGGTTTCACCCGCCCCAACGTGTTGGAGGTCGGGCTCGGCCTCGGCGTGTTCGCCACCCAGCTTCTGGAGCGTGAGGTCGGTTCGTTCACGGCGATCGAACCTCACCCAGAGGTCGCGCTGATGGCGCGCACACGGGTGGTCGACGCCTTCGACGTGCCGGTGCGGGTGCTCGTCGACCCGTGGCAGCTGGTGACACTGCCAGCCGACGCCTTCGACGCGATCATGTACGACACCTGGCCGCCGGACGGACACGCCGACTCCGACTTCGCCGAGTTCGTCGCCCACGTCGCGATGCGCTGCCTCCGCCCGGGCGGCCGGTTCAGCTTCTTCCACAGCGGCACCTCGATCGGCCCGGCCCGCCGCGCCGTCCTCGACCGGCACTTCGCGAGATGGACCGCCTACCCGCACACCATGCCGGCAGAGCAGACCCCACCGCACTGGACCAAACCCAGCCGCGACTTCCTCGTCCCGATCGCCACGAAAGGCGGCGCCTGATGGCCTCTCCGATCGCACCGGCGGTCTCCGCACAGCAGATCGACCGGTTCGCCTCCCACGGATACCTCGTCCTGCCGGACCTGTTCCCGCCCGCCACCATCCAGAAGCTCCGCGTCGAGGCCGACACGCTTCTCCGGGACCGGCTTGCCCGGATGGTCGCCAGCAGGACACTCGACCCACGCGTCACCTGGTGGCGTCTCGCCAGCGGTGTGCCGTACGTCCTCAAGGTCAAGCCCGTGGTCGACCTGTCCCCAGCCGCCACGGCGATGGCGGACAGCCTCGCGCTGCGCAGCGTCGTCGCCGACCTGCTCGGCGCGCCACCCAAGCTGATGGACAACAAGCTCATGTACAAGCAGACCGTCGACATCACCGCCGGGTGGGCGACGCTTCCAGTACTCGGTGAAGAGGTCCGCAAGCACACCGACGCCGCCTACTACGCGACCTGCGGCTACCCGCGAGTGCTCACCGCCGCCGTCTGCCTCGACCCCTGCACCGAAACGGCCGGTGCGCTGCGGGTCTGGCCCGGCAGCCACCGCCACACCATCACGATGATCCCGACCGCCAATCAGGGACCCGTCGTACCCGACACCGCCGCACCCGACGAGGCAGCCCTGACCCTGATCGCCGAACCCGGCACGGTATTGATCTGGGACGCCGCCCTGGTCCACGCCAGCGGACCCAACACCTCCGGCCACCCACGTCGACTACTCGTGCTCGGCTACAGCCCCGCCCACCCGGACAACGGGGAGCCGCGATGAAGATCCTCGTGCTCGGCGGCACCCGATTCGTCGGCCGGCACATCGTGGAGGAATGCCTCCGACGCGGAGACGACGTCACCGTGCTCTACCGGGGCCGCTCCCCGTCACCCTTCACCGGAATCGCCCGCCACGTCCTGACCGACCGACGCGCGCCAACCGTCGAAGCCGCCGCCGTCCTCGCCGAACCGTGGGACGCGGTCATCGACACCAGCGCCCGCGACGTCGACGACCTGAGCCCCGTGCTGCCCCTGCTCGGCGACGCCGGTCAATACACCTTGCTCTCCACCTGCGGGGTGTATCGCAGAGCACCCAGCCGACACGGTCTGACCGAACGAGCAGCCACGATCCCAGCTGACGCCTCCCACCCGGTACGTGCATCCGCGACCCGCAAACTGCGCTGCGAGCGATACGTCCGGCGTCGCCTCGACCGGATCAACGGACCCTTGCTGATCGCCCGCCTCGGCCTGGTCATCGGCCGGTACGACGACAGCGACCGCCTCGCCTACTGGCTGGAACGCGCC
Organism: Solwaraspora sp. WMMA2065; assembly: GCF_030345075.1. NCBI lineage: Bacteria > Bacillati > Actinomycetota > Actinomycetes > Micromonosporales > Micromonosporaceae > Solwaraspora > Solwaraspora sp. WMMA2065. The sequence goes on along the minus strand of NZ_CP128361.1, from coordinate 6,493,149 downwards.
CTGCGCGGCGGCGACGTCCTGGTCCCGATGGATGACCGACAGGCCATCCAACTCATCGACGCCACCGACGTCGCCCACTTTCTGCGCGACGCCGTCGACCATAAACTCACCGGCGTCGTCAACGTCGCCGGCGCCCGAACCGACGCCCGGACCCTGGTGGACACGGTCCTGACCCGCGCCGGCCGCGCCGTCACCCCCTGCCGGGTCGGCGAGGACTTCGCCCTCACCCACCGACTACAACCATGGACCGAAATCCCACTGTGGCTACCCGCCAGCAGCCCCGAACTGGCACTCATGTCGGTCAACAACAGCCGCGCCACCGACGCCGGCCTCACCCTCCGGCCCTTTCCCGACAGCATCACCGACGCCCTCGGCTGGCAGGCGCTACGGCGCGGCTGGTCACAGCGCTGGCTCGACCACGCCCGCGAACGGGACCTGATCCAGCGGTGGCGGGGGTGACGACATGCTGCCCTACACCCAACCCGCGCCGTACCACTCCCAATGGGGCGAGGACCGCTGGCTCGCCGAGCACTACCACCTCCCGACGCACGGCGTCTTCGTCGACATCGGCGCTGGCGACGGCGTACGCGGCAGCAACAGCCTCTACTTCGAGAACCGCGGCTGGCGCGGACTCTGCGTGGACGCCGACCCCCGCAACCACCCACGGCTCCGATGCCGCTGCTGCGCCGTGGACACGTGCGCCGTATCCGCCACCCCCGGCCTCTGGCCATTCGGCCTGTACGCCCACAAACCATCCTGGTCAGGTCTGCAACGGCGCGGTACGGACTACCAAGAGATCCTCGTCGCGTGCCGCACCCTGGAAGACCTCCTCGGCCAGTGGTACATCGACCAGATCGACCTGCTCAGCATCGACGTCGAAGGCACCGAACTCGACGTCTGGGACTCCTTCGACCACACCCGCCACCGGCCAGCCATCGTCATCGTCGAGTTCGACGACGACCACCCCGACCGGCACCGCCGCACCATCCACCGCCACCTCGGCTCCGACACCTACGAACTGGTCCACGAGACACCAGCGAACCTGATCCTGCACCGAACAGACCGACCATGGCGGCGACGCCGATGACCAGACCCGGACCACCGATCAACCAGCTACTACCCGACGGCAAGGTCATCGTTGTCTGCGGACGCGCCGACGACGCGGCAGCCTGGCAGGATCTGCTCGGCCCAGCCCGGTGCCTCGCCCTCGCCCTGGACGACGCGCCACCCGAGACCCGCCGCCGCACACTGCCCGGCGCATCCAGCCACCTCGCCTGGCAACACCACGCCATCGGCGGGCTCGACGGCTCCGGCTGGCTCGCCGGGCCGGCAGACACCTTCGATCCCGACAACACCGCAACGCTCGTCCTGCCCGACCCGCTCGATCCGCCGCACGCCGGCGTCCGTAAACGGATCGGCGTCAGGCAACCCTCGTGGCGGCTCTTCGAAGACAAGACCGTCATCGACACGCTCTGGGATGTTGCCGGCTTTCCCCGAGCACCGTCGGTCATCAGCGACGGCACCGCTGACCTCGCCACACTGGGGGCGATCGTCGACCAAGGCACCGGAGTCGTCTGCTCCTGCCAGCCCATCGGCGCCGGCCCGTCGGCCGGCGGCGACGGTATCTGGTGGTGGCGCGACGGCCCGCCACCGGCAACCATCCCCACCGCCAAGCCCGGAGCCTGGCGAGTCCGGCTGATGCCGCTCCTCGAAGGCGTCCCCGTCCGCCTGCACGGGCTGACCCTCGCCACCAGGGTCATCCCGTTCCCGCCCATGGAACTCGTGACACTTCCTCGGCCCGGACAGGGGACCTTCCTCTGCGCTGGTGCTCTTCCCACCCTCTGGGACACCGCCGACCTCGTCGCCCAGACCGAACGGATCGGGGCCGGTCTACGCGAACGTCTCGGCTACCGGGGCGGCTTCTCCGTCGATGGCATCCTCACCACCAGCGGCTTCCTCCCCACCGACCTCAACGCCCGGCTCACCTCCGCTATGGAAGCGGCGCCCTCCGCACGTCGAGTCCTGCTGCACGCGGTCAACCTCCTCGCGAGAGACGGGATCGAGCCCGACACCAGCGTCGTCAAACAGTTGGTGGCAGATACCTTCGCAGCAGGCGCCACCTGCACGATCTTCGGCGCCGCAACAAGGGCCGACGAGAGGGCCACTCGGAAGGCGTCGGTCCGCTGGGATGGCGACCGGCTGGTTTCCGATCCGAGTGGAGCCGATGGGGCTCTCGTCGTCACTCCGTCCCCGCGCGGTTGGCTGCTGACCGCGACCCTTGCCACCGCCCGCATGCCGGGCGGTGGCCGGGTCGGGCCCGTGGCACCCGAGGTCTTCCGAATCAGCGACGAGGTTCTCGGCACCGATTTCGGCGACCTCGCACCGCCATTCGACACGCAGCCGACCTCCTGTTTGCCGAGAATCCGGGCGGCGTAGGAGACGTGATCAGCTACATGCGGTCCGGGGTGGCGATGCCCAGTAGGTGCAGGCCCTGGCGCAGGACTCGGGCGGTCAGGTCGCACAGGGCGAGCCGGCTGTCGCGTACCTCGTCTTCGGCGCGCAGGACCGGGCAGTGTTCGTAGAAGCCGCTGAAGGTGGTGGCGAGGGTGTGCAGGTAGCCGGCGAGCCGGTGGAACTCTAGGGTCTGTTCGACGCCGGTGACGACGGCGCCGAAGTTGGCCAGTTCGAGGGCGAGGGCGTGTTCGGCCGGGTGCATGACCACGATCGGCGTACCGGTGGGCTCGATTCCGGCGCGGCGGAAGATGGACCGGATCCGGGCGTGGGCGTACTGCAGGTACGGGGCGGTGTTGCCGTCGAGGGACAGCATCCGTTGCCAGTCGGAGACGTAGTCCTTGATCCGGTCGGTGGACAGGTCGGCGTACTTGATGGCGCCGATGCCGACCGCGCGGGCGACCTCGGCGATAGCCGCGTCGGGCAGGTCGGGGTTCTTCTGCCGGGCGAGTTCGGCGGCCCGGGTCACGGCCTCGTCGAGCAGGCCGACGAGTTTGATCGAGCCACCGGCGCGGCTGCGCAGCATCTTGCCGTCCGGGCCGAGGATCGAGCCGAACCCGATGTGTTCGGCCACGGCCGGCGGGTGTAGCCAGCCGGCCTGGCGGGCGACCGCGAACACCATTTCGAAGTGTTGCCGTTGCGGTAGGCCCACGACGTAGAGCAGCCGGGTCGCGCCGAGGTCACGGGTCCGGTGGCGGATCGCCGCGAGGTCGGTGGCACCGTAGCCGTATCCGCCGTCGCGTTTACGCACGATGATCGGCAGCGGCTGTCCGTCGCGGCCGGTGAAGCCGTCGGGGAAGACGCAGGCGGCGTCGCCGCTGTCGCGTAGCAGCCCGAGCCGGTCCAGTTCGTCGGTCACCGGGGCGAGCATGTCGTTGTAGTAGCTCTCGCCGTAGAAGTCCTTGTCGGTGAGCAGGACGCCGAGCTGGTCGTAGACGGTGAGGAAGTACTTCTCCGACTCGGCGACGAGCATCCGCCACAGCCGCAGGGTCTGCTCGTCGCCGCTCTGCAGGGCGACCACCCGCAGCCGGGCCCGTTGCTTGAACGCGTCGTCGGCGTCGAACTTGACCCTGGCCGCCTTGTAGAACGAGTCCAGGTCACCGACGGACAGTTCGTGGGCGGCCTCCGATTCGCCCAGGTCCAGCAGATGCTCGATCAGCATCCCGAACGGGGTGCCCCAGTCGCCCAGGTGGTTGGCCTTGATCACCCGGTGGCCGAGCCATTCCAGCAGTCGTACGGCGGCGTCACCGATCACCGTCGACCGCAGATGCCCGACGTGCATCTCCTTGGCCACGTTCGGCGCCGAGTAGTCGACGACCACCGTTGCCGGGATGGCGCTGGGCGCGACGCCGAGCCGGGTGTCAGCGGCCATCGTCGACAGCAGTGAGCCGAGGGCCGGGTCGGCGACCGTCAGGTTGATAAACCCTGGTCCGGACACCTCGACAGCTGTGCACAGGTCCGCCAGCTCCGCCCGGCCGACCACCTCGATGGCGATGTCCCGTGGCGGGCGGCCGAGCCGACGCGCCAAGGGCAGGGCTGCGTCGGACTGGAAGTCGGCGTGTTGCGACCGCCGCACGACCGGATCGACCGGCCCGCAGGCCACCGCCGCGAACGCCTGCGCCAGCCGGTCGGCCAGCAGTTTCTCAAGACTCATCAGGTACGCCAATCATGCTCCGACCCGCCTCCGTCAGGGAGGCAGGTCATCCGGGAAAGACTCGGGGAGCGGATCGATCGACGACCAGGGGTGACCGGCGGGGTCGATCCGCCGGTCACAGAAGAGGGTTCAGCTCAGGCGGTCGAGTGCGGCTCGCAGGCGAGCCAAGGTTCGCTCACGTCCGAGGATCTCGACCGACTCGAACAACGGCAGCCCGACCGTACGGCCGGTCACCGCGACCCGGACCGGTGCCTGCGCCTTGCCCAGCTTGAGTCCCCGCTGCGCGCCGATCTCTTCCAGCGTCGACTTGAGCACCTCGGCCCGCCACTCGCACGTCCCGTACGCCTCGACCACCGCGGCCAGCAGCGCCGGGGCATCGGCCTTCATCGCCTTCGCCCACGCGGCCTCATCGGCGACCGGCTCATCGAGGAACAGAAAGTCGACCATCGGCACGATCTCCGACAGCAGCGCGATCCGGGTCTGCGCCAATTCGGCGACAGCGGCGAACGCGGTGGCGTCGTACGCCTTCGGCCGCCACGGCACGATGTCGCCGCTCAACCACGGCTGGCACGCCTCGATGAACGCCTCCACCGACAACGCCCGGATGTAGTCCCCGTTGAAGGCCCGCAGCTTCTTCACATCGAAGAACGCCGGCGACGGATTGACATCCTCCAGCCGGAACTCCGCCACGATGTCATCCCACGGCAGGATCTCCCGATCACCCGACGGCGCCCAGCCGAGCAACATCAGATAGTTACGCATCGCCTCGGCCAGGTAACCCTCGGCACGGAAGTCCTCCAGAGCAACCCGGTCCCGGCGCTTGGACAACTTCTGCCGCTTCTCGTTGACCAGGATCGGCGCGTGCACCCACACCGGCGGCTCGGCGCCCAACGCCTCCCACAGCAACTGCTGTTTCGGCGCGTTCGGCAGGTGCTCCTCAGCCCGGATCACATGGGTGACGCCCATGACCATGTCATCGACCACGTTCGCCAACAGAAACACCGGCGACCCGTCGCCACGGGCGATCACGAAGTCCTCGATCAGCGCGTTGTCGAAGGTCGGCTTGCCTCGCACCAGGTCGACGATCACGGTCGAGCCGTCGTCCGGCGTACGGAACCGCAACGCGCGACCTTCCCCAGCAGGCAGACCACGGTCCCCGCAGAAGCCGTCGTAACCCTTGTGCTCGCTGCCCGTCCGGGCGATGACCTGATCCCGGGCGCAGTCGCAGTAGTACGCGCGCCCAGCGGCGAGCAGCCGGTCGATGGCCTCGCGGTGGTGCTGGGCATAGTCGGACTGGAACAGTGGGCCCTCGTACTCACTCGGACCGATGCCGAGCCACTCCATCGCGTCCAGGATGCCCTGGACCCACTCCGGACGGTTCCGCGCCGCGTCCGTGTCCTCGATCCGCAGCACCATCGTCCCGCCCGACTGTCGGGCCAGCACCCAGTTGAACAGGACAGACCGGGCATTACCGACGTGGAACATGCCCGTCGGGGAAGGCGCGAAGCGCACACGGATATCGGAACTGGCCACGGATAGCAGGCTACCGAACTACCTCCGCTTACCTTCACCGATATCCGCTCGGAGCGCCGGGAGGCACAGCTATGCCCCGCTCGTCTCAGCGGACCGCTGCGCGCCCAGGCCGTGTCGTCAGATTCCCCGGCCGCGCTTGTGCAGGGTACGGAGCACCAGGTCCGGCCGTACCGCCCGGCTGGCGACGGCGAGGGCGAGGTAGGCGCGCGGCTCGCGCGGGTTGCGGGCCAGGGTGTGCCGGGCCCAGCGGATCGCCCCGCGGCGGTGCCCGGCCGCGGCCTCGGCGAAGGCGATCTGTCCGGCGACCCGGGCCTCGCCGGCCGGCTCGGTGGCGAACTCCGGGTAGCGGTCCAGCAGCCACTGCAGGGCGGTGGCGATGGTGTCCCAGCGCTGCGCGAAGTAGGACCGCTTGTGCCAGCGGACCAGCACGTACGGCGTGCGCAGGTTGCGCAACGGGGCGCTGCGGGCGGCCCGGAGCAGGAACTCGTAGTCCTCCGCGTAGCTGCCCGGAATCTCCTCGTCGACCAGCCCGAAGCCGTCGACCAGCGCAGCGCGCCGGATCAGGAACGTCGACGGGTGCAGCTCGGTCATCCGGTCGCGCAGCAGTGCGGCGAGCGAGACGCTGTCGAGGTCGAGCACCCGGTCGTTGACGGTGCCGTCGTAGCTGACCTGGATGCCGCAGCTGACGAACTCGGCGTCCGGGTGGGCGAGCAGCTCGTCGACCTGGGCGGCGAGCTTGCCGGGCAGCCACCGGTCGTCGTCGTCGCAGAACGCGACCAGCTCGCCGGTCGCGGCCAGGATGCCGCTGTTGCGGGCACCGGCCAGGCCGGCGGTCCGGCCGTTGCTGATCACCCGGACCGGCCGATGCGGGTCGTCACTGGCCAACGTGGTGTCCGGGGTGGACTGATCGTAGACCACGACCACGTCGACAGGTGCCGGATAGTCCTGCTCGCAAATCGCGGCGATGGCCTCGCGTAGCAGCTCGGGCCGGTCCCGGGTGGGGACCACGACGCTGATCGTCGGGGCCCGGCCGGCGGTCAACGCGACCGCCGGCTGAGCACGCGGCGCGGGTTCGCCGACGAGATCAGCCCTTCGATGATCTCGCCGACCCGGGCGACGGCCGCGAGTCGTGCCGTGTCGGTGCCGGCGTCGGCGGTGACGCCGAAGCTCGCCGGGGCGCGCAGCCCGGCCTCCAGCGCCTCGAACAGCGCCGTACGCGACTGGCAGAGCCGGATTAGCCCGGCGTCGGCCAGCCGGCGGGCGAACAGCATCTGATGGTCGTCGACGTGCTCGTCCAGAGTGGGATCCCGGGGTACGACGATCGGCAGATGCCGGTGCCGACGGGCTTCGAGGATGGTCGCCGGGCCGCCGTGGCACACCACCAGGGTGGCCCGCTGCATAGCCTGTTGCAGCGCGTCGTGGTCGAGAAAGTCGATCGCCCCGGCCAGCTCCGGTGCCCGGCTGTGCCCGTACTGCACAATCAGCTCGGCTCGGTCGGCGGCAGCGGCGTGCCAGTCCTCCAGCCAGCCGATCAGCCGGTCGAACCGGTGCCGGTCGGTTCCGACGGCGACCAGGATGGTGCCGGTACGCGACCCACCGCGCTGCCGGGGGATTCGTGCGGCGACGCTGGTCGGCCCGGTGTTCGACAACGCGGATTCCACCACGATCAACTCCTTGACCTGGCCACTTCTACTCTTGTTACGTTGACATGTCATCGTCGTTTATAAATGCGCATAGTTATAGCAGGTTGCCGACGACGGTCGCCTCCGGGTACTGGCGCCGCTGCTCCTCCCACTGCACGAGCATCGCCGACAGGAAAGGGCGACACAGCCGCGCGGTGAGCGTCGCCGTGTCGATGCGGTCATAGACCTCGATGTAGATCGCCGGCACCCCGCGCAACCAGGCAAGGAACACGAAGGGAAAAGCCACTCCGGCACCGGTGGTGATCACGGCGGCGACCCGCCGCTGCCGGAAGATCCGCACCGCGAGCCGGGCGTTGCGGACGAGGTTCCGCAGGTTCCGGGTCGTCGGATGGTGCGCCCACATGACATCCTCACCGCGCAGCAGCGAGGTAGCGTCCGGCGTGTCAAAGGTCACCCAGCACCGGGTGCGGTTGACGTACCACGGCTCGAGCGCGAGCAACTGCGCGAGGTGACCACCACTCGAGCCGACGAGCATGAGCGTGGGTGCACTGTCAACGTCAGGCACGTTGTTGGCCACAGATTCCCCCAGAGTTCACTAGCCGGCCAACCACTGTTTGGTTTAACAATATATGCGACCACGGCCGGAAAGAAAATTGGCGGAGGTCGCTTGACACCTTCCCGTCGATCCACTTGACCTGCGACAACATCCCCGACCACCGCAGTTCGCAACTACGCACCGAAACCGTCCGACAACTGAGCATTTCCCCAAACAGTTACTATCCGTGCCTAAATATGTGAGAGATTTTCTATCCGTTCGGTAGGATTAGTAGGTGAGCAGACCCCGGCGCCACCGCCGACAAGCTGGCAATCACATGATCGACAATCCTGACGTCGGGCACACGACAAGGGTGTCTCAATATATGAGACGATCCAGGGCGACTGTCAGTCGGCGCCCCGCTGCTCGATCACGTCCAGCAGTGCCGGGTGCAGCGCCGGATTCCAGCCGGCGCCACCGGTCGCCAGCCGCCAGGTCCGCAGCCACATCTCAATCAGGTAACTCTGGACGATCAGCCGCCGCTGCTCGGCGTCCACACCCAACGCTGCGGCCAGCCGGTGCAGCTGGGCGTCCACAGCAGCCGCCGCGCTCGCCGCCGAAGCCCCGTCGAGCACCAGTTTGCGCTGGAAGGCGTCGTGTGCAAGGTCGAAGCCGACCGGCACCTCGGGACCACTGTGCTCCCAGTCCCAGGCGACCAGCCGGCCGGCGTACCGGCCGAGATTCCACGGCACCCAGTCGCCGTGCCAGTGACCGAACTCGACCCGCACCTGCTCGAACCGGTCGGCCAGCCGTTCCACCGCCGCTGCCAGCCGGCGTCCGGCCAGCGGGTCGGCGGCGCCGGCGGCAGGCCCGCCGGCCGCCGGCGTACCGTCGGGTCGACCGGCCGCCGCCGTACCGTCGGGGTCACTGGCGGCCGCAGCGGCCGAGCGCCGCAGCCGGTCCAGGAAGGCCGAGCCGGCCAGCGGCTGCGGCGCGGCCGGCGCACCACCCCGCCGGGCGACCGCCAGCACCGCCGCGACCTGCGGCGGCTCGCCCAACCCGACCCCCCGCACGTCGGCGGGCAGCGGCTCGACGACGGTGACCGCCTGACCGGACCACTCGCCTGCGGCCAGCAACCTCGGCACCACCGGATGCTCGCCCACCCCCGCGACCGGCGCCACCGCCGCCAACGCGGCGGCCTCGGCACGAACCAGTTCCCGGGTGGCGTCGTTCCAACCGATCTTGGCGTAGCCGCGTGGCCGGCCGGCCGCGTCGAACAACTGCACCGTCGGCTTGTGGTTCGGGTCCGGCGGACGGACCCCGATCGCCGCGTACCAGCGGGCCCCGCCGGAGTGCGCCGCCAGATGGTCGACCAGCGTCAGCTGCCCGGCCGGCTCCGGCCCGGCTGGCCCGGCCGGCGGAACACCGGCCGACCCGGTGCCGCCCGGTGCCGACACGGTCAGCACCGCCGGCCGGGTCACCTGCAGCACCCCGGTCCGGGCCGCCAGACCGAGCAACGCCCGGGGCAGTCGCACCCGCAGCGGGCGCAGCGCGTTGTACGCCCAGACCGAGGCGGCGGTCACCCGACGCGGTCCCAACGGCAACAGGAACCGGGCCCGGGCCGGTGACGGCACCACCGCGTACCGGGCCAGCAGCCGGTCGGCCGGATCCAGCGCCGGCTGCGACGCCCCGGCCGGCAGCAGCGTCAGCCGGACCCGTTCGTCCGGGAAGACCGCCCGGGTGACCCAGCCGAGACCATCGTCGCGGCGACGTGGGTCGGTGCCGGTCATCGCGGCGCCCCGGCCCAGTCCAGCCGCAGCCCCAGCCGCTGCGCCAGCGCATCGTTGTGCGGCTGGTAGTAGGCGGTCAGCTCGGCACGCAGCGCGTCGTCCATCGGCGCCGACCGGCGGTCGTTGTACACCTTGAACGTCGGCAGCTCATGCCCGGGCAGGCCCAGGAAATCGAGCGTACGCAAGTAGGCCGACCGGGTGTCGCGGTAGAACTCCTCGCTGGTCAGGAAGAGGAACTGGGCGCGGTCGAACCGGTCCAGCCAGGGCTCGAGATGCTCCAGGTAGCGCCCACGCGCCCGGTAGGTGTACCAGTCGTACGGCTCGGAGAAGAAGTTCGGATCGGCGATCAGCCGGTCACGCTCACCGGCGGTCCGCTCCGGCTCGCTCGCCAACGCCTGCGGGAAATCCAGCGGCTCCTTGCCCTCGGTCCGCCGCTCCTTCCAGTGCGAGTACGCCCGCTCGACCGGATCGCGCAGCAGCACGATCAGCCGTACCTGGGGCAGCAGTTGCTGGACCCGCTCGGCGGCCGTCGGGTGGAACATGTACAGCGGAGCGGCCTCACCGGCGCGCACCGGGCCGCCGTACCGGGCGGCCAGCGCGGCGCGCTGGCGATCCGTGGGAAAGTGCGACCGGTACCACGCCTCCCCCCGCGACCAGTGCTCCTCGAAGTAGTGGGTGGCCTTGGTGTTCCAGGCCGGGAACAGCCGGGGCACCAGCGGATGCTGGATCAGGTAGTTCCACAGCGACGTGGTGCCGCCGCGCTTCGTGCCGATGATCAGGAAGTCCGGGAGCGGGCGACGGTGACTGGTACGTACTCCGTAGAGCACCATCGACTCGCGTACCCGGTCGGTCACCTGGGTCGGTACCGCCTGCTTGATACGATCCCTGATGGACGTCAAAGCCTTCTCACCCACCTTTCTGTCTGACGCTGCGCCACACCCGGCGCCGCACACCCGGCAGCGCCGACATTACGATCACGACCGCGCCGACCAGGGCCAACGCGGTTCCGAGGCCGGCCACGTCCCGGCCGGCCGCGACGACCGCGACCACGCTGACCGCCCCGACACCGGCCAGCGTCGCCGCCGCCGCCACCGACACCGACCGGTCCACCAGTGGTTGCCCGACCACCAGCCGGGCGGCGGTCGCCGCGATCAGGTTCTCCAGCACGATCCCGGCGGCCCAGGCCACCGCCACGCCGAGCACCCCGTGCCGGGGCACCAGCCAGAACGCCAACGACACCGTCGCCGTCAGATTCACCAGCGTGGCCACCAGGTGCAGGCCGCTGTGGCCGCTCATCAGCAGCAACGTCTGCACGTTGCCGACCGCGATGTTCACCAGCATCGCGACGGCCAGCACCGTCATCGCCGTGGCACCAGCGGCGAACTCCGGTCCGAAGATGCTCAGGAAGCCCGGTGCGAAGACCGCCAGCAGCAGATAGACCGGCCAGGAGAGCACGATCGCCCAGCTGGTGGTCTGCCGGTGCACCGCTGCCGCCTCGGCCGGCCGGTCCGCGCCGAGCAGCCGGGACAGCTGCGGCGCGACCGCGACCCGCAGGCCCTGCAGGGCGAGCTGACCGGCCAGGATGTACCGACCGACCGCGCCGAAGATGCCCGCCTCGGCCTGCCCGGCCAGCGCCACCGCCAACAGCACCCCGATCCACATGCTGCCGGCGTCGATGGCGGCCGAGCCGGCCCTCGGCAGCGCGAACCGCCAGAAGCCACGCCAGTCCGCCGACCCGGCCCGCAGCCGGGCGCCGCGCCCCAGACCGAGCGGTCCGGCGACCAGACCGGCGCAGACCAGCAGGGCCGCCAGCGCCGGCACCAGCCAGCCGGCCAGCCCGAGCAGCACCGCGCCGCTGGCCAGCGCGGCGATGCCGACCAGCACCGGCCGGCCGATCGGCAGCAGGAAGAACTGCACGGCCACGTAGCCGCCGATCGGTCGGACCCCGCGTACGGCCGCGAGCATCAGACCGGTGGCGACGAGCATCGGCAACCCGACCGCGCAGAGCTGAACCAGGCGTACGGCGTCCGTGCTCGCCCGGTCGAACAGGCCGATCGCGAGCTGCGGGGCGACCAGCAGGCCGACGACGGCCACCACGATGGCGAACACCAGCGGCGGCAGCAACGCCACCGGCAGCATCCGGGCGGCGTCCCCGGTGGCGCCGGTACGGCGCCGGGGCAACGCCCAGAGCAGCCCCGTCTCGGCCCCCAGGGTGCAGACCGCGGTGGCCACGGTGAGCAGTCCGACGGCGGCGAAGAACGCGCCCGCACCGGTCGGCCCGTAGCCGCGGGTGATGACCACCGCGAGGACGAAGCCGAACAGCCCGCTGACCGCCGCGCCGGCCAGGCCGATGGCACCGCTGCGGGCGCTGCGCCGGGTCTCCCGCTGATCGGTTTCGGCGGTCACCGTACGGCCCCGACCAGGCGCTGCGGAACTGGACGCTGACTGGGCGGGCGGCCCGGACGTTCCCGGTCGACGAGCACCAACGCCACCCCGGCGACGTAGAAGATCGCAGTCAGGTTCTGGTTGACCAGGCCGTAGAAGGGCAGTTGGACCAGGCCGATCAGCGGCACGACGGAGAGCCACTGCGCGGCCGCCGTCCGGGCCGGCCAGCAGCGGAGCCCGACGATCACGAACCAACCGATGAAGCAGACCAACGCCGGAACACCGTGGCTGAACAGCACCGCCCACAGTTGACCCTGGGTGCCGATCGGCGCGTCGGCGGTGACCGTGTCGACCTGCACCGGTGCGCCGAAACCGAGCACCGGTGACCGCTGGACCCAGCGCAGCACCTCCAGGTAGAGCGACAGCCGGTCGGTGTTGGTGTCGCTGACACTCACCCGGCGCTCGATCAGCTCGCCGATTGGAATGAACAGGGTGACCAGCCCGCCGGCGGCCAGCATCCCGAGCATGGACGCCAACGCCTTGACGTTGCCCCGGGCCGCGGCCCGCAGGCCGAGCACGGCCAGCCCCACGCCGAGGCTGAGGAACATGCCCCGGTTGAGGGTCAGGAACGCTGGCGGCAGTGACAACGGCAGGGCGACCAGCAGGACCGTCCGGGCCGGACCCCGGGCACCGAGCAGCAGGCAGGCCACCACCGCCGGCAGGGTGATGGCAAATGTGCTGCCGAACGTGTTGGTGTAGGCGAACGGGGCCGCCGGCCGGAAGATCGGATCGGTCGAGCGGGCGCTGTACTCGGTCGCCTGGGCGTGCACCATGTCCCGGATGAACGGGTTGCCGGACAACCCACCCGGTAGCACCAGTTCGAACGGGGTGACCATGCCGAACCGGGGCATCAGCAGGCCGAGCCAGCCGAGCAGCACCAGGGCGACGAAGAACGCGCACAGCGGGCCGAGCACCACCGTCAACGCGTCCCGCTCCCTCGCCATCGTGTACACGTAGCAGCAGACGACGATCGCGGTGACGTAGAACAACAACCGGAAGGTGAAGGTGAGCAGCGCGCCGACGTCGGCCAGCTGGGTGGCGCTGACCACCACGAGGGCCAGGAAGGCCAGCCAGAGCCCGGCGCCGGCGGGCAACGGGATCTGCCCCCGGACGAACATGACGATCAGCAGCAGCGAGCCGAGCACCGGCCAGCCGAAGTAGAACAGCCCGCAGAGCCACCAGACCGGCACCAGGCCGAACATCAGCCACAGCGGCCAGATCGGCAGCGCTGGGGGGTGCCGGGCCTGGTCAACCACGGCCGCTGCCGGTGAGCACGAAGCCGAGCGGCTCGGCCCCGGCGGCACGCAGCCGGTCGGTCAACCGGCGCAGGTCGGCCAGCCGGGTACGGTCCCGCTCGACCACGACGATCGCGGTGCCGGCCCGTGCCTCCCGCACGCCACGCTCGTCCGACTCGGCCGGTGGGGCGTTGAACAGCACGATCTCCCCGTCGCGCGGCGCCTGGGCGTACAGGCCGATCCGGACCATGCCGGCCCCGACGGTGAGCGCGTCCGCCGGCAGAGTACGCACCGGGATGGTGGCCACCACCGGGCCGCCGTCACCGGTCGGGCGATCGCCGGCCGCGGCCCGGTCCCCGCCCGACGGCCGTGCCTGCCCGGTACCCGGGGTCGGCCGGGGCGACGGTCGCCGGGCGGGACCGGCCGGGGCGTCCGCCGTGTCGGTCACCCGGGGCAGGATCACCGTATGGTCCTGGTCGACGTTGGGCAGGGAGAAGATCAGGGTGCTCTCCGGGTCGCCGCTGTCGCCGGAGCGCTGCTCCGCAGCACCCGGCGGGGTCGGTGCCCCACCGCCCGGCTGCGCCGGAACGAACGGCCCGGACGGCACCCGGCGCCGGTCGGCGAGCAGCGCGTCGCGCAGCGCGGTCACCCGGTGGCTGTCGTCGCCGATGTAGACGTCCCGCCCGTCGGCGGCGAGCGCAACGGCGAGGCTCGCTGTCATCGGGGTGGTGTCCTCCCGGTTGCGCGACGAGATCACCACCACCGGGGTTCGGACCGCTTGGCGGAGCTGTTCGGCGATGGCCATGCCGACGTACCGGACGTCGGCATCGACGGTACGCGCGTCGACCCGCAACCCGCGGCGGCGTACGGTGCCCAGCAGCGGCAGCCCGGCGACTTCGCTGGCCTCCGCCTCGCTGCGGATCCGCCGGTCCACCGACTCCCGCAGGTAGGTCAGCAGCACCCCGAGCACTGCGCCGACCAGCAGGCCGGCCAGCAGGTACAGGATCCCGGGCGGACCGTCGGTGGACAGCTGCTGCTGGGCGCTCTGGGTGATCCAGCCGGGCGTGACGTCGATCGCCGCGATCTCGGTACGGGCTGCGTTGAGCTCGGTCAACTGATTGCTCAGCGAGCCGAACTCGGCCAGCGCGGCGTCGGCCGCCGGGGTACTGTTCGCGTTGGCGACCCGCCGCTGCGCCGCGTCCTGCTGCTCGGCCACCTTGACGATGCTCTCGTCGTAGGAGGCCAGCATGTCGGTCCGCTGCCGCTCGTACATCTCCTGGCGGACCTGCAGGTAGGTAGCGGCCGCCAGGTTCACGGTGTCGACGGCGTCGTCGACCGTGCCGGTCGAGTAGGTGAACCGTAGGATCTGGCCGCCGGTGGGGACCTCGATCTCCAGCGCCCGGCGGACCTCCACGACGTCGGAAGACCGGGCCTCGGCGATCCGGGAGAGCACCTCGGTGCTGGCCGCGATGCCACTCTCGACGTTCATGTTGACCGAACGGTCGGCACCGGCCCCAGGGTAGGTGAAGGCGTCGGTGACCACCGGCCGGACCGCGACGACCGCGGTGGCTGAGGCGGCGGGTGGGGCCACCACCAGGTAGCCGATCGCCAACAGCAGACCGGTGACGGCACCCGCGACAACCGTCATCCACCGCAGACTCGGGATCCGCAGCAGGTCGGTGAGGGTCACGGTCCGGGCTGGCTGATCACTCATCGAACTTCTTCACAATCTGCTGCGGATTGCCGATCACGACGACCCGGTCAGGTACGTCGACGCGAACCACCGTGCCGGCGCCGACGACGCTGTCGTGGCCGATCCGGACGCCCTTCATCACCAGGACGTGCGCCCCGATCCAGACGTTGTCCCCGACGACAACCGGTGCCCGGGTCGCCGGGCCGGGCGGCGCGTGCCGCAGCTGCGGCGGAAGATTGTGGAAATCGTTGTCCATCAGTTCGCAGTCGGACAACAGACAGCGGTCGCCGACCTCGACGGTGGTCCAACTGCCGATCCAGGTGGCGTTGAGCAGGCAGTCGGCACCGACTGTGACCTCACCCGTGCCGGCGAAGCGGACCAGCTTGTTGAGTCGGGTCCGGTCGCCGATCGTCACCCGTACCCCTCGGCGCAGCCGGACCCGGCCCCGGATCTCGACGTCCCGGCCGAGCCGCAGCCGGGGATAGCGCAGCTGGTAGTAGGCCCGCTTTACGGCGAACAACACCCGCAGCAACGCGCCATGCCGACGTGTGCTCGACCCCACCGGTCCGCCTCCCCTGTGCAACGATGCCTCACCCTACAAATGGCCGGTGGGCCGGCAGCAGGGATGCTGCCGCCGACCCACCTCGCTTACCGGGGGCGCTATGCCGCCCGGTCACTCCACCGCGAAGAACATCGACCGGTTGGTCCAGTCGAACGCCGGGTCGGGCTCGGCCAGCACGGTCACCGAGGTGCCGGCCACCGCGACGTCGGCGGTCGGGTCGAACGGCACCGACCGCAGTCGCCCGTCGGACGAACCGAACACGATGGCGCCGGCCACCCAGGCCATGCCACGGACCGAGCTCCAGGTGACGCCATCAGTCGGTACGGTGAACTCGGTGGCGCCGAGGTAGTTGCCGTCGAGTTCGAAGTACCGGTAGAACAGCTGGTTGTTGCCGCTGCCGGAGCGGGTGTAGTAGAGCCGGCCGTCCAGGTAGAACGCGGCGTTCAGCGACAACGCATCAAACCAGGAGTTGTAGCCTGAGCTCTCCCACGGACCGCCGACGCTGCTGCCGTTGAACATCGAGATGTCCAGCCGACTGCCGGTGTCGGTACCGGCGACCGGGCGGGCCCAGTAGATCCGGTCGTGCACTCGCCACACCGCGCCCGCGTCGACCAGGTTCGGCTGGTTGGTGACGGTCGCCGTGCCAAGCGTCGCGCCGTCAAACGGCACCTTGGCCAGGTCGCCGTTGGCGGCCGGCAGGTAGAGGTAGCCGGTGCCGCCGGTCGGCGGGTTGCGCGGCACGACGGTCCGTCCACCCGCGTCGGGGAACATCCCCAGCCGGCCGTGGTACTCGTTGCCCATGCCGTCGGAGTTGTGGCCGAAGTAGAGGCCGTCCGAGCCGAACCAGAGCACCGGCACCGCAGAACCCCAGCTGCTCGCGCCGGACGGCAGCGCCGATCCGCCGCTGCGCCGCGGGTTCCAGTTGACGGGCATCCCGGTCGCCACGGTCACCGCGCCGATGCCGAGCCGGTCGATCGCGCCGTCACCGGCGTTGTCGCTGCGGTTCGGGTTGTTCAGCCAGCGGAAATGCCCGCCGGTGTAGGCGATGCCGTCGCGGACCACCACCGAGGTGATTGTGTCGTTGCCGGTGAAGTTGAGCCAGGTGGCGTCGAGGCCGCTGCCCCGCGTGGCGGTCTCGTAGCGGGCCAGCACGTCGCAGTACGCGGTCGGCCAGCCCGCTCCCCCGTTGGTACCGACGACGAAGTAGCTGCTGTCGTCGCCGAAGCTGATGTCCTGCACGTAGTGGGTGAAGGTACGCCAGGAGCAGCTCGGGGCGAACCGGTGGTTGCTGTCCCAGTCGACCAGGGTCGGGGTACCGGTCAGGTCGACCATCGCGATCTGCTCCCGGGTCAGTCCTTCGACCTCTCGGAAGTTGCCGCCGAAGACCAGCGTGTCGCCGTCGGGTGCGACGTCGAGCGTCCACACGTACGGCGGCACGTCGTGCCGGCCCACCGCGATGTCGACGTCGAAGGTCGGATCGATCGCGCCGGTATCCACGTCCAGCCGAGCGAGCCCGGCGTGCTGGGTGCCGTTGACCCAGTTGAACGCACCGCCGATGTAGAGCCAGTCGCCGCTGACCTCCATGTCGCGGACGACGCCACCGTCGGAGCGGCCCTCCCAGGACGGCACCGTGGTACCGGTCGCCGGGTCGAGGGCGACCAGGTTGCGGCGGGACTCACCGTTGACGTTGCGGAAGACCCCGCCGACGATCAGCTCACCGGCCGGAGTGACCTCGAGGGTGTTCACCGCACCGTCCAGGTCGGGCTGGAACCCGGCGACCAGCGCGCCGGTGGACCGCTGGTAGGCGAACAGGTACGGCCGGGCCTCCCAGGTCGCCGAGCTGGTCGGCCGGACCTCGGTGAAGGTGCCACCGACGAAGATCACGCCGCCGATCTCGGCGAACGCCCGGGTCTCACCGTTGCGGGCGTGTGGAGTGTGGTCCGCCGGATTGGTCGAGACCAGAGCGGCCGGAGCCGGGGTGGGGACGACGGCGGCGCCCGCAGCCGTCGCATCGATGATCAGTGTTAGCACTGCGGCGGTCGCGACCAGGGACAACGCCCACGGACGACGGCCGCTGGACAGACGCCAGCCAGGCTGGGATTGGTTCACGCTTCCCTCCAGATGGGAAATTGTCTCAGACAGCGTGCGCCAACCCCAGCCGGGTCAGACATCCACCGATCGGACGGCGACCAATCGGGTTTCTACCAGGATCGCTGAGCGTCCTACCAGGTCAGCTCCGACCCGGCAGCGGCTGCCGGAAGTAGGAGTCCTTGCCGGCCTTGGTGAATCCGGCCAGCGCGGACGGGTTGTGGTTCATCGTCATGTTGCAGGTGGCCGATGTGGTCGTCGATCCGGCGGAGTTGAAGTAGATCACCGCCTTGATCTTCGGATGCGCCTTGATCGCCGCCGGGAACTGCTCGAACCACCGCTGCTTGGCCGCCGGGTCGTCCGGGTGGAAGTTGCTGCCGAACTCGGCCAGCATCCGGGGTTTGCCCACTCCGATGCGGTGCTCGTCCAGCCAGCGGTAGAACCCGCCGACCGTGGTGTGCGGATCCTTCCAGGTCTTGCCGCCGTTGCAGGCGTAGAAGTTGTACGGGTCATAGCCGACCCAGTCCACATAGGCATCGCCCGGGTAGAGGCCGGCGTACCGGTCGTAATGCCCCGACCAGCCCATCATCACCCACACCCACACCGCGTTGTCCGCGCCGGCCTTCGCGAAGCGTTGGTGCACGTGCCGCCAGGCCCGGACGAAGTCGGCGTCGCTGCCCTTCACCGGCTCGTCCTCCGGCTCGTGGTCGAAGCCCATGAACACCGGCACCCCGGTCGCCTTGATCCGGCCGGCCACGTCGTCGATCACCGAGTCGTACCGGCCGCTGTAGACATCCCGCCAGCTCAACGTGGTGCCGGAGGAGAAGATTCGGGACTCCCAGGCGAAGAACATGAGCCGGCCGCCACGCATCTGCTCCTGCTCGAACTTGTCGGGGAACGCCCCGTTGCTGCCGGCGTTCGAGAAGTCGTGATAGCGGTGCACGATGTCGAACTTGCGCCCGACCTGAGTCTCCACCTCGGCGACCGCACCCCCATGGTTCCAGCCCTTCGCGGCGCTGGTTGGCGAGTACATCCCCCACCAGGCACCGCAGGCGGGCACCAGCAGGTCCGAAACCGAGCCGCAGCCGGCGCCGGGGGCCGGCGGGCTGGCCGACGCGCTGGGCGTGACGGTCGGCGACGCGGACGCCGACGCGGACGCCGACGGGGCAGCCGTGGTCGGCACCGGCGCGCTAGGCGGCGCGGACGGGGTGGGTGCCGCGGCCGGTGGCGGGCTGCTGGGCGCTTCCGCCGCCGGCTCGTAGCTGATCATCAGGCGGGGCCGGATCGACTGGTCGCGGTACTCGACCGACGGCCAGTAGACGCGTTGGTTCAGCCCGGTCTGGCGCAGCGCGAACGTGTAGGTGCCGTTGCCGGCGACCTGCGCGGACACGTCCCACTCGTTGTAGCCCTTGCGGACCGTCGGCAGCGTCGCGAGCGCCCGGTCGACGGTACGGGCGACCCCGTCCGCCCCGGCCAGCGACGGCCGCGGCTGACGGGCGTCAACTGCGGTCCGGTACGCGGTGACCCGCGCGTCCAGGTCCTGCCAGGAGTACAGCTGCAGACGGACCCGCAGATTGCGAACGGTCTTCGGCAGTTGGTCGACGGTGAACTCGACGATCGCGTCCCGGGCCCCCCGCGGGTTGCGCTCGCAGAGCGCGGGACAGGTGGCCAATGTGCTCTTCGCCCCGTTGTCACCGTCCTGCGGCACGTCGGTAGCGGTGGTGTCGGCGGTGGCCGACACGGTGACCTCGTCGTCGGCGAGCAACGGCAGGGCGGTGACCACCATGCCGGCCAGCAGCGCGGCGCTGACGCCGCCGACGATCAACCGGCGACGGCCGGACCCGGTACGCGCGATGGCATCGCTCAATCTGTGTCTACTCAAGAAAACAGCCCCCCTGTGGCACGAGCTTGCCGCGCGAGCCTAACGGGGGTGAGCTCAGATATACGCCGAGTAACCGGAGATCTAAGCACTAATTAAATTTACCGGCGTCATCCGAGGGTCTTCGCGACGACCTTCGCCATCAACCGAAATGCCTTGCCACGATGGCTGATCGCGTCCTTCTCAGCCGGGCTGAGCTCGGCGTTCGTCCGTTCCTGGCCGTCACCGAGGAAGATCGGGTCGTAACCGAAGCCGCCGTCGCCGCGACCGGCGCGCAACAGCCGGCCGGACTGGCGTCCCTCGACCAGGTGTTCCTTGCCGCCGGGCAGCACCAGAGCCGCCGCGCAGACGAACGACGCCGCCCGGTGCTCGTCCGGCACGTCGGCGAGCTGAGCCAGCACCAGATTCAGGTTGGCGAGGTCGTCGCCGTGCCGGCCGGACCACCGGGCGCTGAACACTCCGGGCGTCCCGCCCAGCGCGTCGACGGCCAGACCGGAGTCGTCGGCGACTGTCGGTAACCCGGTGTACCGGCATCCTTCCCTGGCTTTGAGCAGTGCGTTCTCACCGAAGGTGAGGCCGGACTCGGGCACCTCCGGGTAGGCCTCCAGGTCGGCCAGCCCGACCAGTTCGACCCGGTGGGCGCCGAGCGAGGTGTCCAGGATCCGCTGCAGCTCGGCCAGCTTCTTGCCGTTGCGGGTGGCGAGCAGCAGCCGGGTACGCCCGGCCGGTGCCGCGCTCACCGGTCCAGCACCTTACGCTGCGCGGCGGTCAGCTCGGCGCAGCCGGCGACCGCCAGGTCGAGCATGGCGTCGAGCTGGTCCCGGCCGAACACCGCCGCCTCGCCGGTGCCCTGCACCTCGACGAAGTCCCCGTCGCCGGTGCAGACCACGTTCATGTCCACGTCGGCCGCGACGTCCTCCAGGTAGCACAGGTCCAGCCGCGGCTCGCCGTCTATCACGCCGACGCTGACCGCCGCGATCGAGCGCCGCATCACCCGGTCCGGCTTGCCGCTGAGCGCCTTGCGGTCGGCCAGCCAGTTGACCGCGTCGTTCAGCGCGACGTAGCCGCCGGTGATCGCGGCGGTCCGGGTTCCGCCGTCGGCCTGCAGCACGTCGCAGTCCAGCACGATCGAGTTCTCCCCGAGCGCCTTCAGGTCGACGGCGGCGCGCAGGCTGCGGCCGATCAGCCGGGAGATCTCGTGGGTCCGGCCGCCCAGCCGGCCCTTGACGCTCTCGCGGTCCGACCGCGTGGTGGTCGCGCGCGGCAGCATGGCGTACTCGGCTGTCACCCAGCCCAGTCCGGAGCCCTTCCGCCAGCGGGGCACCCCCTCGGTGACGCTCGCGGTGCAGAGCACCTTGGTCTGCCCGAACTCGACCAGCACCGACCCTTCCGGGTGCATGCTCCAGTTGCGGGTCAGGGTCACCGGTCGTAGCTGAGCGTGGGTGCGTCCGTCGGGTCGTGCCATGCGCAGAGCCTATGTGCCGCGCCGCCGCGGGCCCCGTCCGGGTCACACCGGACCGGTCAGGCGGCGACCGGCAGGCGGGCCACGACGCCGGGTGCGTCCAGCACGGCGCGGTAGTGCTCGATCAACTCGTCGCCGATCGCCGCCCAGGTGCGGCCGGCGACCGCGGCCCGCGCGGCCCGGCCGTACCGGGCCCGCCGGGCCGGGTCGGCGACCAGCCCGGCGACCGCCCCGGCGAGCGCCGTCGGGTCACCGGGTGGCACCAGCAGCCCGGTCACCCCGGGCGTGACCAGGTCCATCGGCCCGCCGGCGGCCGGCGCCACCACCGGTACGCCGCTGGCCTGCGCCTCCTGCACGGTCTGGCCGAAGGTCTCGTGCGGCCCGGTGTGGGCGAAGACGTCGAAGCTGGCGTACAGCCGGGCCAGGTCACGGCCGTGCCGGGCACCGAGGAAGCGGACCGCCGGCAGGGCGCGTTCCAGCTCCTTGCGGGCCGGTCCGTCACCCACCACCACGACCCGTACGCCCGGCAGCCGGCTGGTCTCGGCGAGCAGGTCCACCCGCTTCTCGGCGGCGAGCCGGCCGACGTAGCCGACCAGCGTCTCGCCGCCGGGGGCCAGCTCGCTGCGGGTCCGTTCGCAGCGGTGAGCCGGGTCGAACCGGACCGGGTCGATGCCGCGGCCCCAGATGCGTACCCGGTCGATGCCGTTGGCGGTCAGGTCGGCGGCCGCGGCGGTCGAGGGGGCCAGGGTGCGGTCCGCCGCGTTGTGGATCTCGCGCAGCCAGCGCCAGACCGTCGCCACGCTCCACCCCAGGTGGTACGCGCGGGCGTAGGCGGCCACGTCGGTCTGGTAGACCGCCAGGGTGGGTAGCCGCAACCGGCGGGCCACCGTCAGTCCCCGCGCGCCGAGCACGAACGGGCTGGCCAGGTGTACGACGTCCGGGGTGTGGTCGGCCAGCACCTCGGTGAGCCGGCGGCTCGGCAGACCGAGCCGGAAGCTTCGGTACAGCGGCACCGGCAGGCTCGGCACCCGGATCACCGGGTACGGGTGGGTGCCGGCCTCCGCCCGCTCGGCGGCGGCCGGTGCCGGTGCGATGACCAACGGTTCATGCCCGCGTGCGACCAGGTGTTCGGCGACCCGAACCACGGAGTGCGCCACCCCGTTGAGGTCTGGTGGGAAGGACTCGGTGACGATCGCGACGCGCATGGGTGTCACGTTCGCGCCCGTGCGGGTGGCCGAGGCTACGCCGCGTTGACCAGCGGGCGAACTCTGCGGCAAGAGACCGGTTGGCCGGAGTCGACCGGTCAGACCTCGTAACGGGCACCGGCCCGGACGATCTCGACCGGCCCGTCGAAGCTCGACGCCGCCGCCTCGAACGTCGACGCCTCGCTGCCCCAGGCGGTGACCAGATGGGTCAGCAGCAGCCGGCCGACGCCCGCCTTGGTCGCGGCCTCCCCCGCCTCGCGGCCGGTCAGGTGCAGGTCCGGCGGATTGTCCACCCCGTCGAGGTAGCTGGCTTCGCAGAGGAAGACGTGCGCGTCCTGGGCCAGCCGCAGCAGCGCCTCACAGGGTGCCGTGTCCGACGAGTAGGTCAGCACCCGGTCGCCGTGCTCCACGCGTACCCCGTAGGTCTCCACCGGATGGTTGACCCGGTCGACGGTGACCTGCAGCGGACCGATCGGGAAGCTGCCGGGTTGCAGGCCGTAGAAGGTGTAGACGTCATCGACCGGCTCGCCGCTGATGTTGTACGCGGTGGCGATCCGGTCGGGTGCGCCGGCCGGGGCGTAGACCGGCAGCGGCGGGTACGGACCGTCCGGGGCGTAGCGCCGCACCACCACGTAGGTGCAGGCGTCTAGCATGTGGTCACAGTGCAGGTGAGTGAGCAGGATCGCGTCGACCGCGTGCAGGCCGGCGTACCGCTGCAGGGCGGACAGCGAACCCGAGCCGAAGTCGACGAGCAGGCGGAACCCGTCCGCCTCGACCAGGTAGGCCGAACAGGCGGCCTCGGGTCCGGGGAAACTCCCGGCGCAGCCGAGTACGGTCAGACGCATCAACTGTTCCCACGGACGCGGTGAGACACCGGCGATGCGCCGTTCATGCCATCGAAGATCTCCACCAGCGGCTCTGCCACGCTCGGCAGCCTACGCCGCAGCCAGCAGCGGTATGAAAGATCCGCTGCAACTTGTCGTCAACGTGACACCGAAGCGCGAACAACTGGAGCGACTTCGACAACCCGCCCCAGGATCGCCCATAGCGCAACCAATCATTTGCACCGGAGCACCAGGCCACAGACGACGCCGACCGGTGCGGCTCAGGCCCAGAGCTGACCTTCCAACGCTTCCTCGGCGTCGGACAGCGTGCCGCCGTACGCACCGGTGGAGAGGTACTTCCAGCCGCCGTCGGCGACCAGGAACGCCACGTCGGCACGGCGGCCGGCCTTGACCGCCTCGTGCGCGACGGCGAGCGCGGCGTGCAGTACGGCACCGGTCGAGAAGCCGACGAAGAGCCCTTCCACCTCGACCAACTGCCGGGTCCGCAGCACCGCGTCGCGGGTACCCACCGAGAACCGCCGGGTGAGCACGCTCGCGTCGTACAGCTCCGGCACGTAGCCCTCGTCGATGTTGCGTAACCCGTACACCAGCTCGCCGTAGCGGGGCTCGGCGGCGACCACCTCGATGCCGTCGACCTTCTCCCGTAGGTAGCGCCCGGTGCCCATCAGGGTGCCGGTGGTGCCGAGCCCGGCGACGAAGTGGGTGACCGTGGGCAGGTCGCGCAGCAGCTCCGGCCCGGTCGTCTCGTAGTGGGCCTGGGCGTTGCCGCTGTTGCCGTACTGGTAGAGCATCACCCAGTCGGGGTGCTCGGCGGCGATCTGCTTGGCCGTGGCCACCGCCTGGTTGGAGCCGCCGGCGGCCGGCGAGAAGATGATCTCGGCGCCGTACATCCGGAGCAGTTGGACCCGTTCGGCGGAGACGTTCTCCGGCATGACGCAGACCAGCCGGTAGCCGCGCAGCTTCGCCACCATGGCGAGTGAGATGCCGGTGTTGCCGCTGGTCGGTTCGAGGATGGTGTCGCCGGGCCGGAGCCGCCCGGCCCGTTCGGCGGCGCGGACCATGAACATGGCCGCCCGGTCCTTGACACTGCCGGTCGGGTTGCGGTCCTCCAGCTTGGCCCACAGCCGTACCGGTGGTGCCCCGTCGGGCACCACCGGGGAGAGCCGGGGCAGGCCGACCAGCGGGGTGCCGCCACACGCGTCGAGCAGGCTGTCGTAGCGCGTCATGGCGGGCCGCTCAGCCGCTGACGGTGTTGGCGGCGGCCAAGGCGACGACGTCGCCCGCGCCGCCGGCCACCGCGGGCAGGATCGTCACGGTGTCCCCGTCGGCGACCTTGGCCTCGAGCGCACCGAGGAACCGGACGTCCTCGTCGTTGACGTAGATGTTGACGAACCGGTGCAGGTTGCCCTCGTCGGTGATCAGCCGGCCACGCAGGCCGGAGTGCTTGGCGTCGAGGTCGTCCAGCAGGGCGGCGAGGGTGTCCCCGTTGCCTTCGACGACCTTGGCGCCGCCGGTGTAGCTGCGCAGGATGGTGGGGACGCGAACTTCGATAGACATTGACGTGCTCCTATTGCAACGGTAGGTCGGACCAGACTGCGGTGCGGTACGGCGCCAGGGTCAGCGGCCGGACGAACACTCGTAGTCGACCGTGGTCGGGGTCTGCCCGAACAGGTACGACTGCACCGCGTGCGGGTCGACACCGGCGTCAATGAGATTGACCGGCTCCTCGGTCACCACCTCGTCCACGATGCGGAACGACCGGATCTCGGTGACCTCCGGGTCACGGGTGGAGACCAGCAGGTAGTGGGCCTCGGGCCAGCCGGCGATCGCCGCGTCGGTGCGGGACGGGTACGCCTCGGTCGCGGTGTGCGAGTGGTAGATCACCACCGGCTCCTCGTCCCGGTCGTCCATCTCCCGCCACAGATGCAGCTGCTCCATCGAGTCGAACTCGTAGAACGTCATCGAGCGGGCCGCGTTCTGCATCGGGATGTGCCGGGTCGGCGTGTCCGAGCCGGCCGGTCCGGCGACGACGCCGCACGCCTCGTCGGGGTGGTCCCGACGGGCATGGGCGACGATCGCGTCGATGATCGACCGGTCGATGCTCAGCACCACCCCAGCCTACCGCCTTCTCCGCTTCTCCGGCCCGGCCGGCCCGTGGCGGTCGTCACGCTGCCCGACACTGCCCGACACTGGTCGGCGCGTTGCTCGGCGCTAGTCGAGCAACGCGCCGAGCAGGGACTCCTGCAAATAGCCCAGATAGGCGTAGACCGACAGCTGGAACAGCCGGCTCGACGACGGATCGTCCCGCTCGGCCGCCGCCAGCTCGGCGCCGAGATCGGTGTCGGCCCGCACCTGCAACCGGACGCCCATCGCCAGCCGGGCGTCGTTGATCGCGCGCAGCCACGCCTCGGCCGCCTCGCCGTCCAGGCGGACCTCCGCGCCCGTGTCGTCGGCGTCGGCCGGCAGCGCGGCGAGCACCGCGCCCGCCTGGTCGATCTTTGCCGTCTTGAGGTCGCTCTCGGTGTACCGCCGCAGCTCCGCCGAGCTCGCCGGATCGTCCCGGTAGGTGTCCGGAAAGAGCCGGTCGACCACCGGGTCGTCCCGTTCGAATCCGTCGGTGAGCAAACCCACCACCTCGCCGGCGACCTTGCGCAGCACCCGTACCTCGTCGGGGGAGAAGACGGCGACGACGCGCCCGTTGCGGCGACGAAACATGCTCATGCCCGATCGACCGTCGCCCAGAGCCCGTAGGCGTGCAGCCGGGACGCGTCGAGCTCCATCCGCTCCCGGGGCCCGCTGGACACCACCGCCCGGCCCTTGTTGTGCACGTCGAGCATCAACTCCTCGGCCTTGGCCTGGCTGTACCCGAACAGCTTCTGAAAAACCCAGGTCACGTACGTCATCAGGTTGACCGGATCGTCCCAGACGATGGTCACCCACAGGCGTTCGTCACCTGGCATCTCGACCGTGTCCGGCGTCTCGACCGGAGCAACCTGGGGAGCCGCCATTCCCCCATCGTGCCACCGGTGGGGCCGGGGCGGACAACGCCCACCACGGTCAGCCCGGCGCGTCGCCGCTGTCGATCGCATCAGCCAGCAGGTTGGCCAGGCCACGCCGTACCGCGGCGAACCGCAACGCGATCTCCTGGGACAGCGCGATCTCCACCGCCCGCAGCGCCTGCTGGATCCAGGACCGGGCCTGGTCCGGCGCCATCCCGGTCGGCCCACCGCGCGGATGCCAGCAGTCGGCGGCGAGCGCTACGCCGATCGGCGGCACGGTGCACCGGGACCGCTGCGCCGGGTACCCGGCGAAGACGTCCACCACCACGGGGGACGGCCCGGTGACGGGGGACGGCCCGGCTGCGATGGACGGGACCGGCTCGCACTGGCCCGCAGCGGTCGTCAGAAGTCCTTCCGCGACCGCCGTGGGTGGATCCCCGAGCACCCGACGGCGGAGCTGCTCACGCAGCAGCGGACCGAGCCGCTGCGCCGGATCGACCCTGAACACATGCTCGACCACCTCGTCCACCGCGTCGTCCACCCCGACGGCGCAGGCCGCGCCGGCATGCAACGACAGAGCCAGGAACTCGCGGTCCAGGAAGCCGGGTATCCCGGCCGGTCCATTGCCGAACAGCAGCTCGCGTACCGCAGCCACGTGCAGATTGGCCAACTCGATCGCCAGGGTGTGCCGCACCCGCTGGCCGATCCGTCGCACCACCCGGTCCAGCTGCTCGGGCCAGTCGGCTGCCGGCCCACCGCGCGGCAGCGGCGGCGGCTCGTCGTACGCCAACTGATCGGCCAGACCGGCTCCGGCCCGGTGCAGCGCCTCCCGGGCGGCCCAGTCGGTCACCTCCCGGCGGAGAAAGGCCGCGTCGCCGGTTGCCGCGTCGACCGAATGCCAGGGTGCCTGTTCCAGCTCGGGTACGGCGGCCAGCAGCGCCGCCCGCTGGAACGACTCGCCCGCGCTCTGCACGCCGGCTGCGGTGATGGCGACGAACACCGCGACACCGGCGCGCAGCGCACGGCGCAGCAGTTCGTGCTCGACCTGCCCGGGCGGCGGCCCGGCACCAACCACGAAGACCAGCGCGCCGCCGCGTACCGCAGCGTCGAGCAGCACCGTCGCGCCGGCCGACCGGAGCGTCTCCAGGTCGGGCGAATCGACCAGGCTGAGCCGGCGCAGCGAGGCGTCCGGCCGGCTCACCTCGACCCTGCGCGGTGGACGGGGCAGGGCAAGCCCGGCACCGGACCGCGCCGACCGCGCCGGGACGATCCACGGCTGCGACCAGCCCGGCAGGTAAGCCGCGATCCGCTCGACCGTCCCGTGCCGGACGACCAGGAAACTCTCGGGCGGACGGAGGTCGGGCAACGATTCACCGTCGAGAAACGCGGTCAGCACGGCCCGGCGGCTGTTGGCGGCGGCTCCGACCACGACGGCCGCGACCGGTTCGTCAGCCGGGGACGGCGATGGCACCGGGGCGGCCATCGGCAGGTCCACGGCCAGGTCACCCGGGCGGCGCGGCCGCCTGCGCTGCCGGGGCACGCGGGCAGCGGAGCGGGTAGCCAGGCGATTCGACGGTACTGTCACAGACTCCACAAGCTGAGCTCCTTCGGGCGTCATCGCCACGAAATACCAGTACACCGACGCTACGTGCACAATCACTTACGCAGTGACGACCACCGTTACTCAACTGATCGAACACTTCATACTCAACTGCGAACCGGCCGCGCCCTTCCCCCTCCGCGACTGTTCTATATGCTCCCCTGCCATGGGCCTGTGGAGCTTCGTGGGACGGTCCGAAGAGCTCGACCGGCTGTTCGCCGCAGCCACCGACGGCGGTCGCGGCCTGATCCTCAGTGGCTCCGCCGGAATCGGCAAGAGCCGGCTGCTCCGGGAAGTCGTCAGTCGACTGCCGACCGATACCTACGCGGTCTGGTCCGCCTCGGGCAGCGTCAGCGCCGCCGGCCTGCCGTTCGCCGGCCTCGCCCAGGTCCTCCCGGCGGACCAGCCACCCGGGTTGTCCCCGTCAGCGCTGCTGCGTTGGGCCGTCGAGTCGCTGCGGCAACGGGCCGCCGGCCGGCCTATCGTGCTCGCCATCGACGATGCGCATCTGCTCGATCCCTCGTCGGCGGCGGTGACGAACCTGATCGCCCGCTCCGGTCAGGCCACTGTGCTGGGTACGCTACGCAGCGGTGAGCCAGTGCCACTGCCGATCCGGGCACTGTGGGCTGACGATCTCGTGGTGCACGACGAGTTGTCGCCGCTGGGCGTCGTCGACAGCACCGGCCTGCTGATGGAGCTGCTCGGTGGGCCGCTGGATCCCACGTCGGCCGAACGGCTGTGGCGGCTGTCCGAAGGAAACCCACTGCTGCTGCGGGAGCTCGTCATCGCGGCCCAGTCCGGGCAGGAGCTGACCCAGACGTACGGGGTGTGGCGGTGGACCGGCCGGCTGGAGCTGGCACCGAGCCTGACCGACCTGATCGACACCCGGATCGGCCAGCTCAGCCCGCCGGTTCGCGGTGTCGTCGAGCTGGTGGCGTTCGGCCAGCCGATCGGGCTGCGACTGCTGCTGCGGACCAGCCGGCACGCCGACGTGGAGGCCGCCGAGGAACGCGGGCTGATCCGGGTCGACATCGACGACCGCCGCCAGGACGTGCACATGGCCCATCCACTGTACGGCGAGGTGGTGCGCCGCCGGTGCCCGGTCACCCGGGCGCAGCGGCTGCAGGCGCAGCTCGCCTCGCTCGTGGAGCAGGCCGGGGCACGGCGCCGGGAGGACCTGCTGAGGGTCGCCGTCTGGCGACTCGAGTCGAACACCGCCGACGACCCGGCGATGCTGCTCGACGCGGCCGGCCGGGCGTTCACCGGGTACGACATCCCACTGGCCGACCGGCTGGCTGCCCGGGCGTTCGACGTCGGCGGTGGGTTCGACGCCGCCGAGCTGAGGGCGACCATCCTGATGTTCCGCGACGAGCCCGAGCGGGCCCTGGCCACCATCGAGGCGGTCCGCGACGAGGTCACCACCGACGAACGACGCAGCCGCTGGTTGATGGTGCTGGGACTGGTCGCCTACTGGGGGCTCGGCAACGAGTCGACGCTGGAGGACCTGGCGGCCGGTGCCCGTGAGCTGACTGACCCGGCCGAGCGGGTCCGGGTCGACTCGTTCGAGGCGATCATGCGGCTGCACCGGCTGGAGTGTGACGCCGCGCTGCGGCTGGCACACGCCGTACTCGACCGGCCGGCGGCCAGTCACGCCGCCCACGGGCTGGCCCAGTGCACCATCGCCCACCTGCAGGCCGCGCAGGGCGACCTGACCGGCAGCGGCCGGGCCATCGCCCGGGTCGAGGCCGACGCCCCGCACTGGCGTACCGAACTCCCCTACCTGCAGCTGGCGCTGGAACTCGCCCGCGGCACCCGGTTGGTGCTCGCCGGCGACCTGGCCGGGATCGAGGCGATCGTCGCCGAGGAGTTCGCCGACCTGGCCGACGCCGGTGACTTCCGGCTCGGGTCCGGATACCTGTCGGTGATCCGGGCGCAGGCCGCCCGGCTGCGCGGCCGGCTCGACGACGCGCTGCGACACAGCCTGCAGGCATGCGCCACGTTGGCCACCGGCCGGGTGTACGCGGGGCTGGCCCACGCCGAGCGCGCACACGCGGCTGCCCTGCGTGGCGAGGCGGCCCAGGCCGCCGCAGCGATGGCCGACTCGGACCGGGCGCAGACGCCCGGGATGGCGATCCTGTATCCGTGGCGGGAGCAGGCGCGCTGCTGGGTGACGGTCGCCGAGGGGGACGTCACCGGCGCAGTGGAGATGCTGCGGGAGCTGGCGGACCGGCTGCGGACCGACGGGCTCGCCGGCCACGAGGTGATGGTGCTGCACGACCTGGTCCGGCTGGACCGGGCCGACCTGGCGGTGGACCGGCTGACCGAGCTCGCCAAGGTGGTCGAGGGGCCGCTGCCGCCGCTGGTCCTGCGCCAGGCGCAGGGCGCCGCCAACGGACCGTACGGTGCCCTGCTGCGCGCCGCCAGCGGCTTCGCCGGCCTCGGGCTGCACCTGTTCGCCGCCGAGTCGGCCGCGATGGCGGTACGCCGGCAGCGACTGGCCCGGTCGCCGGTGACCGGACAGACCAACGTGCTGCTGGGCCGGTCGCTCGGCCAGTGCGTCGACGTGCGTACCCCGGCGTTGCTGGCCGGTCAGCCCAACCTGACCGAGCGGGAGCACCAGGTGGCGAAGCTGGCGGCGGCCGGCGTGGCCAGCCGGGAGATCGCGCGACGGTTGTTCCTGTCGCCCCGCACCGTGGAGAACCACCTGCAACGGGCGTACGGCAAGCTCGGCGTGACCGGGCGTGCCGAGCTGACCGAGGCGCTGCGCGCCCTGCCCGACGAGCCGGGGGCCACCGGGCCCGGCCGGGCCGGGCCGCACCCGCCGGGCGGCCGTACAGTAACCGGGTGACCAGCTCCAGCCCCGCTCTGCTGACCGACCACTACGAGCTGACCATGCTCGCCGCCGCGTTGGCCGACGGCAGCGCCCACCGGCACTGTGTGTTCGAGGTCTTCGCCCGGCGGCTGCCGACCGGTCGCCGGTACGGTGTGGTCGCCGGCACGGGTCGGCTGGTCGACCTGATCCGGGACTTCCGCTTCGATGCGCAGACCATCCGCCACCTGCGCGACCGTGCGGTGGTCGACGCCGACACCGCACAGTGGCTGGCCGACTACCGGTTCACCGGGGACGTCGACGGGTACGCCGAGGGTGAGTTGTTCTTCCCGAACTCGCCGATCCTCACCGTCTCCGGCACGTTCGCCGAGTGCGTCCTGCTGGAGACTCTGGTGCTGTCGGTGCTGAACCACGACTGCGCGATCGCGGCGGCGGCGGCGCGGGCGGTGACCGCGGCCCGTGGCCGACCGGTGATCGAGATGGGCTCGCGGCGCACCCACGAGGAGGCGGCGGTGGCGGCTGCCCGGGCCGCGTACCTGGCAGGTTTCGCGGCGACGTCCAACCTGGCTGCGGGTGCCCGGTACGGCATCCCGACGGCGGGCACCTCGGCGCACGCGTTCACCCTGTTGCACGACGACGAACGGGCCGCGTTCGCGTCCCAGGTGGCCTCGCTCGGACGGGACACCACGCTGCTGGTCGACACCTACAGCATCAGCCAGGGCATCCGCAACGCGATCGAGGTCGCCGGGCCGGACCTGCGAGCGATCCGGATCGACTCCGGCGACCTGTCGGTCCTGGCGCAACAGTCCCGGGAGCTGCTCGACTCGCTCGGCGCCACCGAGACCAAGATCATAGTCTCCGGTGATCTCGACGAGTACGCGATCGCCTCGCTCGCCGCCGAGCCGGTCGACATGTACGGTGCCGGCACCGCCGTGGTGACCGGCTCCGGCGCGCCGACCGCCCGGCTGGTCTACAAGCTGGTCGAGGTCGACGGCCGGCCGGTGGTCAAGCGCTCCGAGAACAAGGCCACCGTCGGGGGCCGCAAGGTGGCGGTACGCCGGCACAAGCCGACCGGCACCGCCACCGAGGAGATCGTCGTCTCGCAGGGGGTGCCGGACCGGTCCAACGGCGACCGGGTGCTGCAACGGTCCTTTGTCGCCGCAGGCGAGCCACTGGCCCGGCCGACCATCGCCGAGTCCCGTGAGCACCTGCGCCACTGCCTGATCTCGATACCGTGGGAAGGGCTGAAGCTGTCCGCCGGTGACCCGACCATCCCGGTGACCGTCGTGCCAGCCGAGCAGTGACCGCCGGGCCGCGACCGGCGCGACCGGTGACCGACCGTTCAGGAGCCAGCAGCAGGAGGACGACGACCATGCACCGGGCACTGATCATCGTTGACGTACAGAACGACTTCTGCGAAGGCGGCTCGCTCGCGGTGGGCGGCGGCACCGACGTGGCGGCGGCGATCTCCCGGAGCGTCGCCGAGGCGCCGCAGCGGCGGTGGCGGCACGTGGTGGCGACCAAGGACTACCACGTCGATCCCGGCGCGCACTTCGGCGACCCGCCGGACTTCGTCGACACCTGGCCGGCGCACTGTGTGGTGGGCACCGGCGGGGAGGAGTTCCATCCCGGGCTGGCCGTCGACCGGATCGAGGCGGTCTTCCGCAAGGGCCGGCACGCGGCGGCGTACTCGGGCTTCGAGGGCCACAGCGACGACGGCATCGGCCTGGCCGACTGGCTGCGGGAACGCGGGATCACCGGGGTCGATGTGGTCGGCATCGCCACCGACCACTGTGTACGGGCGACCGCGCTGGACGCCGCTCGGGCCGGCTTCGACACCACCGTACTGCTCGACCTGACCGCCGGGGTGGCCCGGGACACCACCGAGGTGGCGATGGACGCGATGCGGGCCGCCGGGGTGACGTTGACCGGCTCCCCGGTACTGCGCCCGGCCTGACCGGCCACCGGCCTGACCGCGCCGGCCGGGGCCGGACCGCAGGTCGGGCTGGCCGGCGCGGATATCGGCTGGCCGGCGTCGTACCCGGCGGGCATGATGCCGGCCGGAGGTAACACCGACTGATGAACCTGACTCCTTACCGGCAGGCGCTCGCGCTGCCCGGTGTGGCCCGGCTGCTCGCCCTGTCGGTGCTGGCCCGGATGCCGAACACCGCCGCCGGAGTGGCGCTGACCCTGTACGTCGTGCTGGACCAGGGCCGGGGGTACGGCGCGGCTGGTCTGGCCGGTACCGCGTTGACCGTCGGGGCCGCGATCGGCGCACCGGTGCTGGGCCGGCTGGTCGACCGGCGTGGACTACGTCCGGTGCTGGCCGTCTCGGCCGCCGCCCAGGGCGTCTTCTGGGCCGTGGCGCAGGCGCTGCCGTACCCCGCGTTGCTGGTCGCGGCGGTCGTCGCCGGCCTGCTCAGCCTGCCGGTGTTCTCGGTGATCCGGCAGTCGCTGGCCGCACTGGTCCCGGCGGAACAGCGCCGTCCGGCGTACGCCCTGGATTCGATGTCGGTCGAGCTTTCCTTCATGGTCGGCCCGGCCCTCGCGGTGCTGCTCGCCACCGCGGTCTCCCCCCGGATCGCGATGGTCGCGGTCGGCGCCGGCCTGGTCGCCGCCGGGCTGGCGCTGTTCGTCGTCGACCCGCCGATCCGCGCCCGGCACGAGGAAGCTGACCGAGCGGGCGTCCGGATCACCCGCCGGGACTGGCTGACCCCGCAGTTGCTCGGGGTCCTCGCGGTCGGCACGGCGTCGACGCTGGTGCTCGGTGGCACCGACGTGGCGTTGATCGCCGCGCTGCGGGAGAGCGACCAGTTGGTCTGGACCAGCGTCGTGCTCGCCGGCTGGGGGGCCTACTCACTGGTTGGCGGGTTCGCCTACGGAGCGACCCGGCGTGCGGTGCCGCCGGTCGGGTTGATGGTCGCGCTGGCCGCCGCCACGGTCCCGGTCGGGCTCGGGGCCGGGAACTGGTGGACGCTGGGGCTGGCCTTGGCCCCGGCCGGGCTGCTCTGCGCGCCGACGATCGCCGCCACGTCCGACGCGGTCGCCCGGCTGGCCCCGGCGGCGGTACGCGGCGAGGCGATGGGCCTGCATGGTTCGGCAATGACCGTGGGCATGGCCGTCGGGGCGCCGCTGACCGGTGCGGTGATCGACGCCAGTACGCCGACGTGGGGTTTCGTGGCAATCGGCGCGGCGGGGCTGCTGCTGGCACTGCCGATGGTCGCCATGCAGTTGCGCCGCCGGGCGATGCTGGACCGGGTGCCGGCCTGCGGTGACGGGCTCCCAGAGGCACGACGCGGCCCCGGGCGGAATGCGCCCGGGGCCGCGTCGTAGACCGATCGTGGGTAGTGCCAGCCGGTGGGTCAGCGCCGGTCGACGTTGCTGGCGGTGTCCTCCTGGTACGTGGCGCCGCCGTCCGACTCGCTGGTCAACGGCTTGGCACCGCCCTCCGGTGGCCCGGCGACCGAGTGGTGTCCGGCGGCCAGCTCCGGGAACTTGAGGTCGAACGCCGGCCGCTCAGAGCGAATCCGGGGCATCCGGTCGAAGTTGCGTAGCGGCGGCGGGCAGCTGGTCGCCCACTCCAGCGAGTTCCCGTGCCCCCACGGGTCGTCGACCTCGACCAGCGGTCCGGTCTTGTACGACTTCCACACGTTGTACAGGAACGGCAGGGTGGAGATGCCGGTGACGAACGAGCCGACCGTGGAGATCATGTTCAGCGTGGTCCAGCCGTCGATCGCCTGGTAGTCGGCGTACCGGCGGGGGAAGCCTTCGGCACCGAGCCAGTGCTGCACCAGGAAGGTGGTGTGGAAGCCGACGAAGGTCAGCCAGAAGTGCACCCGGCCCAGCCGCTCGTCGAGCATCCGTCCGGTGAACTTCGGGAACCAGAAATAGATGCCGGCGAACACCGCGAACACGATCGTGCCGAACAGCACGTAGTGGAAGTGGGCGACGACGAAGTACGAGTCCGAGACGTGAAAGTCAATCGGCGGGCTGGCCAGCAGCACACCCGACAACCCGCCGAAGAGGAAGGTGACCAGGAAGCCGATCGACCAGAGCATCGGCGTCTCGAAGCTGATCTGCCCCCGCCACAGGGTACCGATCCAGTTGAAGAACTTCATGCCGGTCGGCACGGCGATCAGGAAGCTCAGGAAACTGAAGAAGGGCAGCAGCACCGCGCCGGTGGCGAACATGTGGTGCGCCCAGACGCTCATCGACAGCGCGGCGATCGCGATCGTCGCGGCCACCAGGCCCTTGTAGCCGAAGATCGGCTTGCGGGCGAAGACCGGGATGATCTCGCTGATGATACCGAAGAACGGCAGCGCGACGATGTACACCTCGGGGTGGCCGAAGAACCAGAAGAGGTGCTGCCACAGCAGTGGCCCACCGGTCTCCGGCGCGTACACGTGGGCACCGAGCATCCGGTCGGCGGCGAGCGCGAACAGCGCGGCGGCCAG
The DNA here is from genome assembly GCF_030345075.1 of Solwaraspora sp. WMMA2065. Classification (NCBI taxonomy): domain Bacteria; kingdom Bacillati; phylum Actinomycetota; class Actinomycetes; order Micromonosporales; family Micromonosporaceae; genus Solwaraspora; species Solwaraspora sp. WMMA2065. Next base: position 6,458,186 of record NZ_CP128361.1, on the reverse strand, counting down.
CAGCGGGAAGACCATGATCACCAGGAGGCTGGTGACCAGGATGTTCCAGGTGAAGATCGGCATCCGGAACATGGTCATGCCCGGCGCGCGCAGGGTCAGGATCGTGGTGATCATGTTGACCGCGCCGAGGATGGTACCCAGACCGGAGATCGCCAGTCCGACGATCCACATGTTGGCGCCGACGCCCGGGGAGTGTTCGACGCTGCTCAGCGGGGTGTACGCGAACCAGCCGAAGTCGGCGGCGCCGCCCGGGGTGAGGAAGCCACCCATCGCCAAGGTGCCACCGAACAGGTACAGCCAGTAGGCGAAGCTGTTCAGCCGGGGAAAGGAAACGTCCGGCGCACCGATCTGGATCGGCGTAACGTAGTTGGCGAAGGCGAACACGATCGGCGTCGCGAAGAACAACAGCATGATCGTGCCGTGCATGGTGAACAGCTGGTTGTACTGCTCCGGGGAGAGGAACTGCATCCCCGGCTGGGCCAGCTCCGCACGCATGATCAGGGCCATCAGGCCACCGATCATGAAGAACGCGAAGGCGGTGATCATGTACATGATCCCGATCTGCTTCGCGTCGGTCGTGCGCAGCAGCCGCGCCATGGCCGAGCCGCGGACCGGCCTGCGGACCGGGAAGGGCCGGCTGGCGATCGGCTTCGGTGCGACGGTGGTCACGAATGGCCTCCGGTTCTCGTCAATCCCACGGCGCCCGGGTTGATGATCCGCTGGCCGTGCCTCGCAGGCAGGATAGTCCCCGTTCACCGCCGGTCCGCACGCCGGGTGCCCGGACGGCTGCGGGCCGCCGGGCGGTTCACACCGGGTCGAGTCACACCGGGTCGACGAGCAACCTGTAGTGCTCCTGGAAGATCGTGCCGCCCTTGGCGCGCAGCACCGGGTCGCGCAGGGCCGGGGCGACGTCGCGGGTCCGGTCCCGGTCCCGGGTCCGGTCCAGGACCCACTGGGTACGCGGCCGACGCCGGCTCTCGTACCTGGCGAGCGCCTCGACGACCGACGGCGCGGCACGCAGCTCCTCGGCCAGGACCAGCGCGTCCTCGAACGCCATCGCCGCCCCTTGGGACAGCGTCGGCGCGGTCGCGTGGGCGGCGTCCCCGACGAGCACCACGTTGCCCCGGGACCAGCCGCTCAGCTCCACCTCGTCGGTGACGGCCACCTGCACCTTCTCCACCGCGTCGAGGACCGCTCGCACCGGCCCACCGTAGTCGCCGAGGAGCTGGCGGAGCCGGACCAACGGGTCGGCGGGCGGGGCGGAGCCGGCCGGCAACGGCTCGTCGGCGTAGAGGTAGACCCGGCCGTAGCCCATCGGGGCGAGCGCGATGCCGGACCGTTGCCCGAGCAGTGCCGTCCACTCGGTGATCTCCGGACCGCCACTGACCACGCTACGATAGGCGATCTGGCCGACCGGGTGCGGCGCGCCGCCGATCTCGGCGAGTCGACGGACCGCAGACCGGCGCCCGTCCGCGCCGACGATCAGGTCGTACTCGGCGTAGGAGCCATCACCGAAGGCGACCTTGGTGGTCTCGTCACCGACCTCCACGTCGCACACCTCGGTGTGGTACCGCACCTCCCCGCCGGCGCCGGTGAGCAGCACCTGGTGCAGGTCCGCGCGGGGCAGCGCCCGGCACTGCCCGACCCCCTGCCACAGCTGTTCCAGATCGACCGAGCACAGCTCGGCTCCGGTGGCGTCGAGGAATCGCTGCCGCCGGATCACCGCGCCGAGCGGACGCAACGGATTGTCCAGCCCGAGCTCACGCAGCGCGCGGATGGCATTGCCGGGTAGGAAGATCCCGGCACCGGCGACGACAGTCGGTGCCAGCTTCTCCACCAGCTCGGGCCGAATGCCGGCCAGCCGCAGTGCTCGGGCGACGGCCAGCCCGGCGACGCTGGCACCGACGATGAGCACGCGCACGGGTGGTTGAGCCATGGTCCGCGCCGCCTCCGGGGGAATAGACACTCATTGAAGCCAAGAGACTACTGCCAGCAACGCTGCCCGCGGTAGGCCCATCCCACCCTGTTCGCTCCACGCGAATGCCACCCGCCACGGCGCCAGGCAACATCCATTGGTGGAAATCTTAACGGCTTACCGGTGCCGGCGGGACCCTCAGCGCTGCACCCTTGCCCCACCGCCACCGGCGAGCGCCGCCACCTCTTTGAGGCTGGCCGTCGAGGTGTCTCCGGGGGTGGTCATCGCCAGCGCTCCGTGCGCGGCACCGTACTCCACCGCGACCGCCAGGTCGCCCAGCTCCAACAGGCCGTAGACCAGGCCGGACGCGAAGCTGTCGCCGCCGCCGACCCGGTCCAGGATCTCCAGGCCCGGCCGGTGGGTGGCGGACACGAAACCGGTCGGTGCCGACCAGGCGACCGCACCCCAGTCGTTCACCGTCGCGGAACGCACCGTACGCAGCGTCGTCGCCACCACCTTGAAGTTCGGGTACGCCCCGGTCACCTCGGTGATCATCCGCTGGAAGTTGGCGACCTCCAGTTCGGTGAGGCGCTCGTCGGTGTCCGGTACGGCGAACCCGAGACTCGCGGTGAAGTCCTCCTCGTTGCCGATCATGACGTCGACGTAGCCGGCCAGCCGCCGGTTGACCTCCTGCGCCCGGGACTGTCCACCGACCGCCTTCCAGAGACTGGGCCGGTAGTTCAGGTCGTAGGAGATGATCGTGCCGTGCCGGCGGGCGGCCGTCATCGCCGCCTCGATCGTGTCCGGTGTGGTCTGCGACAGGGCCGCGTAGATGCCGCCGGTGTGCAGCCAACGCACGCCGAGGGTGCCGAACAGGTGGTCCCAGTCGACGTCGTCGGGGCGTAGCTGGCTGGCCGCGCTGTTGCCCCGGTCGGAGGTGCCGACCGCGCCGCGCACCCCGAAGCCGCGCTCGGTGAAGTTGAGCCCGTTGCGGACGGTCCGGCCGATCCCGTCGTACGGCAGCCAGCGCACGTACGCGGTGTCGACGCCGCCCTGCAGCACCAGATCCTCCAGCAGGCGACCGACCTCGTTGTCGGCGAACGCGGTGACAACTGCGGTACGCAGGCCGAAGCAGCGGCGCAGGCCCCGCGCGACGTTGTACTCGCCACCACCTTCCCAGGCCCGGAAGCTGCGGGCGGTGCGCACCCGTCCCTCCCCCGGATCCAGCCGCAGCATGACCTCGCCGAGCGAGACAAGGTCGTAGCGGCACTCGGTGGCCGGCCGGGGGTGCAGCGGGGCACGGTCGGCGGGGTGCTGTTCGGCCATCTCACGACTCCTCAGTCAAAGGTCGGACCGGTCCTGGTCGAGGTCGGGCGGGTCAGTCGGCGGCGCGGGCTGGCGGGTCAGTCGGCGGCGCGGGCGGCGGCGACCGCGGCGGCGGTCAACCGGGTCACCTCGGCCCAGTCGCCGGCGTCGAGTAGGCGGGGGGCGACCATCCAGGTGCCGCCGACGGCGAGGACCGCCGGGTGGGCCAGGTAGTCCGCGACGTTGCCGGGGCTCACCCCGCCGGTCGGGATGAACCGCACCGACCTGAACGGCGCGGCGAGCGCCGAGACCATGCCCACCCCGCCGAGCTGTTCGGCCGGGAAGAACTTGACCGTGTCCAGCCCGGCGTCGAGGGCCATCTGAATCTCGGTGGCGCTGGACACCCCGGGGAAAACCGGCAGGTCGAGCTCCTGGCAGCGACGGACGACGGCGGGTCCGAAGCCAGGGCTTACCACGAATCGGGCACCGGCGTCGACGGCCCGGTCCACCTGCTCGACGGTGAGTACGGTGCCGGCGCCGACCAGCATGCCGGGGTGCCCGGCCATCGCCGCGATGGCGTCCGCCGCCGCCGGGGTGCGGAAGGTCACTTCGGCGGTACGCAGTCCGCCGGCGAGCAGCGCTTCGGCCAGTGGCGCGGCGCCGGCCGGATCAGCCAGGACGACCACCGGAAGAATCCGCCCCGCGCCAATCACCGAGACGACGTCGCCGCCGTGGTGCGCGCCCCGGTCGGCCTCGCGACCGGCCGACTCACGTTCAGCATCATGAACATCGGTCACGTACGTGACCATACTCGGCGGTACATCGCTGTCAACCGGGTGCGACGCTGGTTAGAGTGACCGCCATGGCGGCGCAGGAGGGTTTCCAGCCGGTGAAGTCCGCCGGCCGGACGTTGGAGGTGCTGGAGGCGCTGGCCGCCACCCCTGACCGCCGGTCCCTCGGCGAACTGACACGGGTCCTGCAGATCCCGAAGAGCAGCCTGCACGGAATTCTGCGCACGATGATGCACCGTGGCTGGGTGGAGACCGATCCCACCGGCACCCGGTTCGGCCTCGGCGTACGGGCGCTGCAGGTGGGCGCGGCGTACCTGGCCGCCGACAACGCGGTCAGCCTGCTGGACGGCGTGCTCGACGCGCTGGCCGGGCAGTTCGGTGAGACCGTCCATCTCGGCCGGCTGGACGGCCCGCACGTGGTCTACCTGGCCAAGCGCGAGTCGGTGCACCCGCTGCGGCTGTACAGCGCGATCGGCCGACACCTGCCGGCGCACGCCACCGCACTGGGCAAGGCGCTGCTCGCCGAACATCCGGACGACGTCGTCGACCAACTGCTGAGCTGGCCGTTGCGCCGGATGACCCGGCGAACCATCACCGACCCGGCCACCCTGCACGCCGCGCTGGCCGAGGTCCGCGCCCAGGGCTGGGCCGTCGACCGGGAGGAGAACGCTGAGGGGATCGTCTGCCTGGCGATGGCGATGCCACTGCGGCGGCCGGCCGCCGACGCGATCAGCCTGTCCGTCCCAGCGACCCGGATCGACGCCGCCGGCGAGGCCCGGATGGTCGAGGCACTGCGGGCCGCCGCCGACCAGATGGCCGCCGCCCGCGGGCTGATCTCCCGCTGATTCTTTTCATACATGTCGATGTGATCTACCATCATGGGAGCGCTCCCGCGACGTTGGTTCCTACCCGCCGTCTCCACGGACACAAGGAGAACCATGCGACGTCCGATCCGCGCCGCCGCCGCAGCCGTCCTGCTGCTCACCGGCGGCCTCGTCACCGTGGTCGCCGCCACACCAGCCCAGGCCGACACGCGAATCTGCGAACAATACGGCAGCACCACCATTCAGGGCCGCTACGTGGTGCAGAACAACCGCTGGGGCACCACCGCCGAACAGTGCATCAACGTGACCGACACCGGCTTCTCGGTGACCTCGCAGCAGGGCAGCTCGCCGACCAATGGCGCGCCGGTGTCGTACCCGTCGATTTTCTACGGCTGCCATTACACCAACTGCTCTCCCGGCACCAACCTGCCGATCCAGGTCAGCCGGATCAGCAACGCGCCGACCAGCATCAACTACCGGTACGTCGGTAACGGGACGTACAACGCCTCGTACGACATCTGGCTCGACCCGACCCCGCGCACCAACGGCGTCAGCCAGATGGAGATCATGATCTGGTTCCACCGGCAGGGCTCCATCCAGCCGATCGGCTCGCCGGTCGGCAACGCCACCGTCGCCGGCCGCAACTGGCAGGTCTGGACCGGCAGCAACGGTTCCAACAACGTGGTGTCCTACCTGGCCCCGTCGTCGATCACCAGTTGGAGCTTCAACGTGCTCGACTTCATCGCCGACGTCCGGGCCCGAGGGCAAATCACCAACTCCTGGTACCTGACCAGCGTCCAGGCCGGCTTCGAGCCGTGGAACGGCGGCGTCGGCCTCGGGGTGAACTCCTTTTCCGGTTCGGTCTCCACCGGCGGCGCCCCGCCGACCACCGCCCCGCCGACCACCGCCCCGCCGACCAGTCAGCCGCCCGGTGGTGGCGGGTGCCGGGTCAGCTACACGGCGAACACCTGGAACAACGGCTACACCGCCGACGTACGCGTCACCAACACCGGTGGTGGCACCATCAACGGTTGGACGTTGGCCTACCAGCTGCCGGCCGGGCAGACGGTCGGCAACTCGTGGAACGCCACCGTCACCCAGAGCGGATCGTCGGTGACCGCCCGGAACGTGGGCTGGAACGGCACGCTGGCGCCGGGGGCGACCACCTCGTTCGGTTACCAGGCCAGCTACAGCGGCAACTACTCCTCACCGAGCAGCTTCGCCCTCAACGGCACCACCTGCACCACCGGCTGATCCGCGAACGCCGGGGCCGGCCTCGGCGGGGGGTGAGGCCCCCTCCGCGGCCGGCCCGCACCGCCCGGGGTGTCGTGGTCTCAGTCGCGCAGGGCGTCGACTGTGGCCATCTCCTCGGCGGAGAGGGTGAAGCCGAAGACGTCGGCGTTGCCGCGGATCCGCTCCGGAGTGACCGACTTGGGAATCACCACGATGCCGTGCTGGATGTGCCAGCGCAGCACCACCTGGGCGGCGCTCACCCGGTGGGCCGCGGCGACCCGCACCAGCACCGGGTCGTCGAGGTCGGTGTTCTTGAACGGGCTGTACCCCTCCAGCACCACCCCGCGGTCACGGTGCTCGGCCACCGTACGCGGATCGTGCATCGCCGGCGCCCACGGCACCTGGTTGACCGCCGGCACCACCCCGGTCCGCTCGGTCAGCTCGTCGATCTGGTCGAGGCCGTAGTTGGAGACACCGATCGCCCGCACCGCACCGGTGTCCCGGTGGGCGACGAACTCGCGCCAGGTCGGCACGCCGGCACCGCCGGCCGGAGGCCAGTGGATCAGCCACAGGTCGACGTACTCGGTGCCCAGCGCGGCCAGGCTCACGGCCAGCGTCTCCGCCTCCCGCCCGACCCGATCGGGTGGCAGCTTGGTGGTGACGAAGATCTCGTCCCGGGCGATTCCGCTGTCCTTGATCGCCCGGCCGACCTCGGCCTCGTTGCCGTACATCGTGGCGGTGTCGACGTGCCGGTAGCCGGCGTCCAATGCCGCTCGGACCGCCCGGTACCCGGCGTCGCCCGACGCCTGCCAGGTGCCGAACCCGAGCAGCGGCATCCCGATCCCGGACGGCAAGGTTGCCACAGGTTGCTCACCATGCGTTGCCATCCTCCCCGCCTACCCCCTTCAACCTGCACGTATTCCTTGACCGGACGACTCATCGTCCGGTAGCCGACAGACCCTACCGCCGTCTGTGACAAGGGCACATGCTGTTCACCGCGCGTACATTCGTCGTTACCACCCCACCGCTGGCGGTGGTTTCTGCCTGGCCGACGGCCCGGCGGGAGATTGACCAGGACGGAAGAATGAGCAGTATCAGCACCGCCCACACGGCCATCGCGAGCATCCCGGTCACGGACCGGCTACCGGCCGAACAACTCACCGAACGCACGCCCGCCGACCTGTGGCACATGGCCAGAGCCGTGCTCGACGCCAACTGGTCGCGCAACCACACCGTGCCGTCGCGCACCCTCTACCCGCACCAGTGGAGCTGGGACGCGGCGTTCATCGCGATCGGCCTGGCCCGGATCGACCCCGATCGGGCCTGGCACGACCTGCGCAGCCTGTTCCTGGCGCAGTGGCCGGACGGACGGGTCCCGCACATCGTCTTCGACCCGGACGTCGCCGAACGCGACTACTTCCCCGGACCGGGATTCTGGCAGGTGCCGCTGCGCCGCCCCGGGCACCCGGACGGCACCGGCATCGTCCAGCCGCCCGCCCACGCCGTCGCCATCTGGGAGATCTACCAACGGGCACCGGGGCCGCAGGCGGAAGCCGAGCTGCGCTGGTTCTACCCACGGCTGGTCGCCGCTCAGGACTACCTGTCGAGCAGTCGCGACGTCGGCGGGGACGGGTTGGCCAGCATCGTGCACCCCTGGGAGTCCGGCCTGGACAACAGCCCGGCCTGGGATGCGGCGCTGTCCGCCGTACCGGCCGACCTCGGCGTGCTCGTCGGGCGGCAGCGGCATGACAACCGGGTGGCCGCAGCGTCCCACCGGCCGACCGATGAGGACTACGCCCGGTTCGTCGCGCTGGCACTGGCGTACCGCGACGGCGGCTACCGGGACGACGAGCTGGCCGCCCGACACGACTTCGTGGTCGAGTGTCCGACCTTCAACGCGTTGCTGGCCGCCGCCGAACACGCGCTCGCCCGGATCGCCGCCGTGGTCGGCGCAGATCCAGCGGTCCACCTGGACCGCGCCGCGCGGATCACCCGGGCCGTCGACGACCAACTGTGGGATCCGCGGACCGGCATGTACCACGCCCGGGACGTCCGGACCGGACGGCTCAGCCCGGCACGCTGCGTGAGCGGACTGGTCCCGCTGATCCTGCCCGGCCTACCGCCCGACCGGGTCGCGGCGCTCGTGGCTACGGCCGAGTCGCACCGGTTCGGGCTGTCAGCGTCGATGCCGGTGACCAGCTACGACCGGGCCGCCGTCGACTTCGACCCGGTGCGGTACTGGCGCGGACCGGTGTGGATCAATATCAACTGGCTGCTCCGTCGGGGACTTCGTGAGCATGGCCATCTGGATCAGGCCGAAACTCTGCGTGACGCGATGCTGGAACTGGTTCGCCGGTCCGGTTACTACGAGTATTTCCACCCGGAGACCGGCGACGGGGTCGGCTCGGCGGCATTCAGCTGGACCGCAGCGCTGGTGCTCGATCTGCTGGGCGAAGGCGAGGCTCCGCCGGTCGGCGGTCCGATCGATTAGCAGTTACCCGATAGTAGGGGAGCCGCGTCGACCAACGCCGATCCGACAGTCTGCCCGATACCAATACCCATTCGGCTGACCACCCGCAGATGCCGTTGATTACGACATAAGCTGCATATAAGACAGAAAACGGTTACTGATCAACAGATTCTCACTGTTCGTAGCCACCTTCTCACGGTGGGTCGAGTCGACCGTACGGTGCGCAACTGGCGTCCTCACGGATGGTTCCGGCCCGCCGGCAGGACATCTATCTTTCCCTGCCGGTGGGCCGCACGAACGACGCGATCCTGCGCACTCGACGCTGTCCGCCGTTTTTGCTGCTACCGCCAGAGGGGTGGGCGATGCAACCCGCACACGATGCCGCACGGCGACCCGGACAGGACGCCGTAGGCCGAAAGCGATGGCTCGACGGGGCGTTGCTCCGATCAGTCATCACCGTATTGATGCTCGTGCCGATCTGTGTGCTGTTCACCCAGTTGTGGCGCGGCACCTCGGCGGACATCGCCTTCGCCGAACGCGAACGCGAGGGTGTGGCGTATCTCGGCGCGCTCAACGAGTTGACCGTGGCCCTGGTCGACGCGCAGTCAGCTGCCGTCGCCGGTCAGCCGGTCAACGACGAGGCGCTGCTTCGGGCCCTCGATGCGGTCACCGAGGTCGACCAGCGGATCGGCGCGTCGCTACGAGCCCAGCAACGGTGGGCGACGCTGCGCTCCGCCGTGGAATCCCTGTCGGGTCGGCAGTTCAGCCGGCCGACCGAAGCCTTCGACGCGTACCGCCAGGCCACCGACCTGCTGCTGGCCCAGTACGACAGGATCCGGGAGAGCTCGAACCTGACGCGTGACCCGGAAGGCGACGCCTACCACCTGCAGGACGGCGCGGCCGAAGAGTTGCCGGAGGCGATCGTCGCCACCGGACGCTTCGCGGATCTCGCGGTGCTGCTGCCGACCCGACCGGCGCAGGACCGGCCACTGGCGTTGGTCGAACTGATCAGCGCGGTCGGCGACGTGCTCTCCCCCGCAGGCGACCTGGCCGACAACGTCCAGGCCGCGGTGGAGAGCACCGACAGCCGGACGATGAGCAGCAACCTGCTCACCCAGGTCGACCGGTTCCGGCGCAGCATGGACACCATTGCCGCGGCCGCCGCCGCGCTGAAACCCGCGGATGTCGTCTCGGGCGACGGGTCCGCCGGGCCGGGCGGCGGGGCAGCGCTGCCCGACCTGGATCCCCTCGTCGGGCTCCGGGTCGATGCCCAGGTGGCGGCGGCCGAACTCACCGGCACCATGCTGGCCGAGCTGGACAATCTGATCACCGACCGGATCAGCACCCTGCAACGCAGCCAGTGGGTCTCGGTCGGCGCCCTGGTGGTGGCCTTCGCTCTGGCCGTAGCCCCGATGGTCATCGCCTACCTCGTTCAGCCCGGTCGCCCCGGTGCCGGCAGTGGCGGCCATGTCGGGGTCGGCCAGCCGTTGGAACCGGTTGAGCCCGGTCCCGACACGGCGGACCAGCCGACCCGCTGGCCGAAACTCGACCCGACGGCGCACGGCGGCGCCCCCGCCGGCACCGCCGACCCGGGCACCGGACGATGGGGGCCGACCGTTGCTGCTCGATAGGCTCCGGATCCGGGGAAAACTGGCCCTGCTGGTCATGATCCCGCTGATCGCGGTCGCTGCCCTGGCGGTGCCGATCGTGATCGACCGCGCCGCGCTGGCCGGCCGAGCCGCCGACACGGTCCGCACCGTGCAGACCGGCGGCCAGATCGGCTCGCTCGCCCAGGACCTGCAGCAGGAGCGTCTGCTGGCGATCGGCTACCTGCTGGACAGCGTGGATCGGTCCCGACTGGTGTTGCAGGAGGCGGCCGTCACCGACCGGGTCGCCGACCTCCGGGCGGAGCTGGGTGACCACCTCGGCACCGAACTGGCCGCAGCGGTCGACGCTGTCGACGACCTCGCTGAGGTCCGGTCCGCGGTACGCGACCGCACGGCAACCAGCGATCAGGTGATGACCACGTACGGCGATCTCATCGAGCGGTTGATCGATGGATTGAAGCTGGTCGACTCGGCCGACGTCGCCACCCCTGAGGGACGCCAGATCGTAGCGTTGGACGCCGCGCTGCGGCTGGATGCCGCGATCAGCGCCGGAGCGACTCACATGCTGCTGGTGGTCGGATCCCGCGATCCGCAGTCCGCCACCCGGTACGCGATGAGCCTGGTCGCCGCGCAGGAGAACGCCGCCCGGTTCAGCCGATTCGCCACCGCCGATCAGGTGGCCCTCTACAGCCTGGTCGAGGAGGCACTCGACCAGCGGCTCGGCAGCGGGTTCACCGCCACCTCCCAGGCCGGCGCGCAGGACGGCTTCACAGTCGACCCGACCCAAGCGTTGGCCGGCCTGTCCGTAACCACGTTGTTCCCGGCCCTGGAATCGCTGATCGCCCTCGGCCGGTTCGTCGAACGCAAGATCGTCATCGACGTCACAGTCGACGTGACCCGACGGCAGGAACAGATCCTGTTCATCGCGTACAGCGTGGTGGCTGGTGCGCTGCTGGTCCTGCTGGCGGTCGTCGCGTTGAGTCTGTACGTGGCCCGGTCGGTCGCCCAGCCGCTGGCCAGGCTCACCTCCTCGGCCGACCGTGTCGCCCGGATCGCCGAGGCGGAGCTGGTACGGGTGGCCGATGACGAGTCGGAACGCCCCGACCCGGTGCGCCTCGACCCGGTCGAGGTTTCCGCCACCGACGAGATCGGCGATCTGGCCCGCGCCTTCGAACGGGTACAGCAGACCGCCGCCCGGCTCGTCGAACGACAGGTGTCGAGCCGACGCAACGTGGCGCAGATGTTCGGCCACGTCGGACGGCGGACCCAGAACCTGGTGAGCCGCCAGTTGGCGATCATCGACCGGCTGGAGCGGGAGGAGACCGACCCGCGCCGGCTGCAGCATCTCTACCGGCTCGACCACGTCTCCAGCCGGCTGCGGCGCAACGCCGGCAGCCTGGTGGTGCTCTCCGGGGCGACCGGCGCCGAGGAGCACATGGCCCCGCTGCCGGTCTCCGACGTCATCCGGCTCGCTCTCGGCGAGATCGAGGAGTACACCCGGGTCGACGTGCAGGCACCGGCCGGGTACGCCCTGCAGCCGTCGGTCATCGCCGACCTGGTGCTGCTGCTGGCCGAGCTGATGGAGAACGGCACCGTCTTCTCCCCACCGCACACCCGGGTGACCGTGGCCGCCGGACCGCTCGACGACGGCCTGCGGGTCAGCGTCATCGACCGTGGGCTCGGGCTGTCCCCGGCACGACTGGCCGAGGAGAACGCCCGGCTGACCCGACGGGAACGGCTCGACCTGGTACCGACCGAGGTCCTCGGCCTGTTCGTGGTCGGCCGACTCGCCCGCCGGCATGCGATGGCCGTCGAGTTGACCGCAACGCCGGGCGGCGGGGTCACGGTGACGGTCGACCTGGGACCGGACCTGATCGTGCCGGCCACCGGCGCCCCTGGACGGGCCGTGGCCACCGGTCCCACCGGCCGGCCACCAGCGGTCGCGCCCACCATCGCGCCGCTGCCCGGCACGGTCCCCGCCAACGCCGTGCTGATTGGCACCGCACCGGGCGGTCCGCCCGGAGACGGTCCGTCCGGAGACAGGCCGACGGCCGTGACGCCGGCGGCCCCCGGCGGACCCCGTCTGGAACGGACCGTCGCCCGGGCCAGCGTCCGCACCGGCGTGCCGGACGGCTCCGGCGCTGGCTTCGACTCGTCGGCGGTGCAGCGGGCCACCCGGTCGCTCGGCACCGGAACCCCGTGGAACGCGTTCGGCACCGCAGCGGCCGGGGCCGGTGCCCCGGCCGCCGGCTCCGACACCACTGCGGCCGGCACGGGTACGCCAGCGACCGGCACGCCGGCCGAACCAGCCAGGGCACCGGATCAGCCGGCGGCAGCCCCCACCGCCGAGCCGGTGGGACGTGGGCCGCTGCGGCAACGCGTTCCCGGTGCCCAGCACCCGGTCGGCGGCGGACCGGCGGCGCTCAGCGACGCACCGGCCGACCCGGTCGCCGCACGGGCACTGCTGGAGGAGTTCGAGGCCGGGGTACGGCGGGCGCAGCGGGAGGTGGCGCAGGACCCGACGGTCGCCAGGTCGGACCGCCTCACCCAGCGGGTGCCCGGCGCGAGCCTGCCCGACCCGCCCCCGGCCAGCGCATCCCCCGGCAAGGGCCAGCCCTGGCCGCCGGACCCGCAGCAGGCCAAGGAGTCCCTGGACGAGTTCGAGACGGGCGTTCAGCGCGCGCTCACCGAGATCACCACCACCTTCCAGCACGGCAGCAAAGGAACCAACGGATGAACAGTCCCTACACGCCGGACACCGCGGAACGCCCGACGACCCCGGCCGGCAATGGCAGCGGCTCGCTGAGCGCCGAAGCGCAGACCTTCAACTGGTTGCTGGACTCGTTCACCTCCAGCACCGCCGGTGTCCGCGAAGCCATCGCGGTCTCCTCCGACGGACTGCTGATGGCCATGTCCGCGATTCAGGACCGGGCCAATGCCGAGCGGCTGGCGGCGGTGGTGTCCGGCATGACCAGTCTGGCCGGTGGTGCGGCGAACTGGTACTCGCTCGGCACGTTGAACCGGGTGGTGGTGGACATGGCCGACGGCTACCTGCTGGTCAGTTCGATCAGCTCCGGGTCGGTGCTGGGGGTGATCGCCGACCGCTCGGCCAGCCTCGGCACGGTCGCCTACGAGATGACCCTGTTCGCCGGGCGCGCCGGTGGCCCGCTCACTCCCCGGCTGATCGCCGAGTTGAAGAACTCCGTCCAGTCGTGACCCGACCGCCGTACGGGGCGGACGAGCCGGTCGATCCGCAGCCGCGCATCCGCCCCTACCTGCGTACCCCGCCGTCGGGTGACACCCCGGCGGCGGGCGGGGGTCCGCCCGGCGTCGGCGGGTCCGACGGCGGCGTGCCGGACCGGTCGGACGGCGACGCCGCGGCGACGACGCTGCGGCCGTTCGTGCTGACCGCCGGTCGGGTAACCGGGGCGGACCCGGACATCAACCTGGAGACGCAGGTGACCGCGCGGGTTCCGGACCCCTTCGACCCCGGCCCCTCGGGATCCGGCCTCGCCCCTGAACTGCGGGCGATCATCTCGCTCGCCGCCGACCCGATCTCCGTCGCGGAACTCTCCGCCCGGCTGGGGCTGCACCTGGGGGTGACCCGGGTGCTCGTCGGCGATCTGCGCGCCTCCGCCCATCTCGACGTCCACGTACCCGACGTCGACGCCCCTGCCGATGCCGACACCATCCTGCGAGTGATCCGTGGACTACGTGCCATCTCCTGACCGGCCGACCGCCGGACCGCCCCCGACAGCCCGGCACCGCGCCCCACCCCGGACCGCGCCGATCCCGGTCAAGATCGTCGTGGCGGGTGGCTTCGGGGTGGGCAAGACCACCACCGTCGGGGCCATCTCCGAGATCGTCCCGCTGACCACCGAGGCGGAGATGACCGCCGTCTCCGTCGGGGTCGACGACCCCGGCCCAGAGTCCGGCAAGACCACCACGACCGTCGCGATGGACTTCGGCTGTGTCACGATCGACCAGAGTCTGAAGCTGTATCTGTTCGGCACCCCGGGTCAGACCCGCTTCGGGTTCATGTGGGACGACCTGGCCCGGGGGGCGTTGGGCGCACTGGTCGTGGTGGACAGCTCACGCCTGGACGACTGCTACCCCGCCGTTGACTACTTCGAACGGGCCGGGCTGCCGTTCGTGGTGGGAGTAAATACCTTCCACGGCCGCCTTGGTCATAGCATTGACGAGGTCAAGTGGGCGTTGGCGACCGGCCCGGCCGTTCCGGTCGTCGCGTACGACGCCCGCGACCGGCTGTCGGTCCGAGACGCCCTGCTGGTGGTCCTGGACCGGGCGCTGGACCGAGCGGTACGGAGTCAGCCATCCTGAGGTGGTAGCAGAGGAGGACAGATGCGTGGTGACCTGGACGACGCGCTCGCCCGGCTCGCCCGACGCGACCAGCTGCAGAAGCGGGTCAGCCAGGGCAACGACCGGACGGCGTCGGCGGCGCACGAGATCGCTGCGGCGGTCCGGCAGGTGGTGGAGCGCCACCCTGGGTTGACCGCCACGGTCCACCTCGCCCACGGCGGTCAGGCCGTGCAGCTCACCGTCGGCAACCGGGACGGCCGGGTGCAGGTGACGGTCGACGGCGGTACGCCTGCGGTCGGGCCGAACCCGCCGTCCGGCGACCCGGCGGCGCCCGGGGTGCCGACCGCCGGGCGTCCACCGGAGTGGCCGCCACGCGGACAGCCCACCCAGGACGGTCCAGCGGCCCGCCTGGCGGAGCTGATCCGACGCGATCCGTCACTGCTCAACGGGGCGACGGAGGGCTGAACCGGCCCCGCCGGCGGGTGGCCGAGGTACCCGGCGGAGGCCGCCGTCACGACGTGGGCGGCTCGTCCTGGCCGGACTCCTCCGCCGCGTCCGCCTCCTCCTTGGTGTGGTGTACCGCACCGTCGGCGTGCTCCGGCGGGCCGTAGACGGTGTAGAGCACCAGTGGATTGGGACCGGTGTTGACGAAGTTGTGTTTGGTGCCGGCCGGCACGGCGACCAGGTCCCCGGCGGCGACGGCCCGCCGCTCGCCGGCCACCAGCGCTTCGCCGACACCGCTGACGAAGGTGAGGATCTGGTCGATGTCCTCGTGGACCTCCTCGCCGATTTCGCCGTCCGGCGGAATGGTCATGATCACAAGCTGGGAATGCTCACCGGTCCAGAGCACCCGGCGGAAATCGGTGCTCTGCTCAGCGACGGTGGCGATCGTGAAGTGCTGCATACCACTCAAGGTACCCAGAACCGGCCGTCGGTACGCGTGTTGCCGTGCACACGGCCGACCACTGCGTGCGCCGAATCAGCCGGCCAGCCGGCGCGCGCTGGGTCAGCCGGCCAGTTCGACGACCGCCTCGACCAGCAGCCAGCAGCCGAACACGAAGAACAGCGCGGCCGCCCCGTACGCGATCACCCGTTCGGGAAGCCGCCTGCCGAGCAGCCGGCCCACCACGATGGCCAGTGCGTCGGCCGCGACCATGCCGAGCGTGGAGCCGAGCCAGGTGCCGAACCAGCCGTGCCGGGTGGCCAACGTGATCGTCGCCAGCATCGTCTTGTCCCCCAGCTCGGCGAGGAAGAACGCGGTGAACACGGCGATCACCGCCGTCCTGGTGGTCCGCTGCGCCCGGCGGGACTCCTCGTCGGTGAGGGTGTCGCCGCGCAGCGTCCAGAAGCCGAACCCGATGAACGCCAGCGCGGCGGCCAGCGCGATCCAGCCGGTGGGCAGGGCCACACCGAGGCCGTACCCGAGGGCGACCGACACCAGGTGCACGACGGCGGTGGCAGCAGTGATACCGACCAGCACCGGCCAGGTCCTGAATCGGGTGGCGAAGGTCAACGCCATCAGCTGTGACTTGTCGCCCAGCTCGGCTACGAAGATCACGCCGAAGCTGATCGCGGTCGCGGCAAGGAAGCCGTCCATGGTGCCTCTCATCCGGTCGGGGCCGGATCGTGGCACGCGGACCTCGACCCGGCTGCTGAAGCCTGGGTCGAAGGTCTCGCCCACCCGACGTACCGCCGGGTCGCCGCAGCCGGGTGCGCAGCACCAGTGTGTCGACCGCGATGTTGGGAGCTACTCCCCTTCGCAGTCGCCGAGTCTAGCCGCTCCAGCAGCGACGATCGCAGTTGGTGACCGAACACACGGGGGCGGGTCCACCAACGCGACCAGTTTCCGTTACGTTCACCCCTGTCCGTGGCGTACCGCGCACATCGCCCAGGGTGGACGTGACGGCGGCACTCACGGACACTGTCCCGGAACTTCCAGGACGATCAATCGCCGGACTGCTGTGGTGAGGGCGGGAACATGACCGAGCCGATCATGGTGGTCGATGTCGGCACCTCGGGCACCCGGGTGGCGCTGGTCGTCGCCGACCAGACGACCCTGGTCAAGGAGCCGGCCAGCGGGGCGACCAGCTGGCCGTCGTCGGTGTGTCTGGCGGACGAGGGATTCCTGGTCGGCACCCCGTCCGAGGTACGTAAACGGGCCATGCCGCGGCGGTACATCGACGGGCCACGCCGGGCCGTCGACGCCCAGGCCGCCATGTGGCTGGAGCACCGTGAGGTCACCGGCGCCGAGGCGCTCACCGTGTACCTCACCGTGGTCGCCAACGAGACCCGCCAACTGTACGGGGGCCAGATCGACCGGCTGACCCTGTCCGTGCCGGCGGACTACCTGCCCGGCGACCCCCGCCGGGACACGATGCTCGCCATCGGTGAGGCCGCCGGGTTCCGCGACGTGGAGCTGATCGACAGCGCGGTGGCGGCGGCGCTGGACCCGACGACCGGCGACAACCTGCCGGCCGGCGCTCTGGTGCTGGTCTGCGACCTAGGCGCGACCTGGACCGTCGCGCTGGTGCAGGTGTACGGCAGCCACACCGTCCAACTCGCTCAGCAGACCAGCCCTGCCGGGCAGGAACTCGACGCGCTGCTCATCAACGACCTGCGCACCGAGGGGCGGGCCTGGCTGGAGCCGATGCTCGCCGCACCCGGTGACGCCGGGCTGCGCGCCTACCACGAGGCGATCGACTTCGCCCGCCGACTCAAACACCAACTGGTCGACGCCGACGAGGTGGTCGATCACCTCACCCCGCTCACGCCGCCGTACCGGCTGACCCGGGCCTGGCTGGACGCGTTCGCCGAACCGGCGCTGCGCTGGCTGGTGGAGGGCGCCGCAGGTGTGCTGGGCGCGGTCGGCGCCGCACCGGCCGACCTGGCCGCAGTGGTCGTCGCTGGCGGCAACGCCTACCTGCCGGCGGTCCACACCACGTTGCGGTCCGGCCTCGGCATCATCGACGCCGGGTCGCCGGGGCCGCTGCGCTGCGGCTCGGACCCGGAGCTGGCGGTGCTGCGCGGCGCGGCCCGGTTCGCGGCCGGCGCCAGCGGCCGCACCGTCACCGCCGAGCCGCAGCGGTGGCGCACCGAGCCGACCTCGTGGGAGATCCCGGGCGGTCGGGCCCGGCTGCTGCGCTGGTGCGTACCGCCGGGCGAGCCCTACCCGGCCGGGGCGGTGCTCGCCCACGTCCGTACCCCCGACGAGCGGGTCTTCGAGCTCACCGCCGCCCAGCACGGCCGGCAGTTGGGCCAGCAGGCGTACCCGGGCGACCTGGTCGGCCCGGTCCTGGTGGTGGCTACCGCGAAGGACGCGGTGGCCCTGCAGCGCCAGCCGCCACCCCGGCGGCGGCACCTGGAGTCCACCGGTAGCTGGCTGCTCACCCCGGACCGCGAGCATCTGGTGGAGTGCGACCCGGCGGCCCGGCTGGTCCGGCTCCGGGCGATCGCAGACGACACGGTCCGCGCCGAGTTCCGTCCGGAGCACACCGCCGGCGCGCAGCCGACCGGCCGGGTGTTCGTCGACCCGGATGGCCGGCTGGCGGTGGTGGCCTGGGCCACGGATGGGTTCATCTCGGTGTGGGACATCGAGACCGGCAAGATCAGCGCCCGGTTCCACGACCCGGGCGGGCCGCACCGGGTGCTGATCGACGAGATCGGGTGGCGGGCGGCGGCCGAAGGCCGGGCGAAAGCCGTGGGCCGGTCCCGGCGTACCGCGACGACCCTGTGGGATCTGCGTACCGGCACCCACATCGACCGCATCGTCGACGACCGGTGGGAGCAGCGGATGCCGGAGTTCGCCGACCACAGCCGGCGGGAAGGGTTCGGCACGGCTGCGGTCAGCGCCGACGGGCAACTACGGGCCGTGGTCGCCGACGCGCTCGACGGCATCGCCGCAGTGGTCCTGCAGGACACCTCGACCGGACAGGAGCTGTTCCGGGTGCTGGGCGGCACCGGGCAACGGGTCCGGGTCGGGTTCAGCGCCGACAGCCGGCACCTGCTGGCCAACTGGGAGTCCAACGAGCGGAGCCTGATCGATGTCTGGGATGTCTGACCAGCCCGTCCTGGTGGTCGACTTCGGCACCTCCTCCTCCGCCGCGATGGTGGTCACCGGTGAGACCGGTCAGCTGGTGCCGGACCCGGTCACCGGTGCGCCGACCTGGCCGTCCGCCGTGCACTGGGACGGTCAGAGCATGATCGTCGGCGCGCTGGCCGAGCGGCGGAAGCGGTCCGAGCCGACGGCGTACGCCGCCGAGTTCAAACGCGGCATGGCCGCCGACGTGCCGATGATGCTCGGCGACCGCCGGTTCCGGCCGATCGAGCAGGTCGCGGCGGTGCTGACCGCGCTACGGGTGGAGGCCGAGCGGCGGTACGGCGCGCCGGTGCACCGGACGGTGGTGACGGTCCCGGCGTCGTACGACCCGGACGACCCGCGCCGCGCACAGATGATCGCCGCAGCCGAAGCGGCCGGTCTCGGCCCGGTCGAGCTGTTGCCGGAGCCGGTTGCGGCCGCGTTCGCCCCGGTCGCCGGCCCACCGCCGGTCCCCGGCGAGCTGGTGCTGGTCTACGACCTGGGCGGGGGCACCTTCGACACCGCGTTGGTGCGCATCGACGAACGCTGGCACGAGGTGCTCGGACACGCGGCGATCGACGACTGCGGCGGCCGGGACATCGACTCGCTGTTGGCCGGCAGGATCCACGCCGACGGGCAGCAGTGGCTGGCACCGCTGCTGGCGAGCGCGGCCGCCAGCCAGTCCGCACCGGCCACCCTGCGGCTCGGCATGGCGGTCACCGACTTCGCGAACCGGATCAAGCATCAGCTCAGCGACACTCCGGCGGTGGAGGACTTCCTGCTGCCGGACACTCCGGCGTACCGGCTGACCCGGGCGGACCTGGCGCAGCTGGTGGCTCCGCTGCTGGACCGGACGATCGCCTGCTGCCGGCAGATGCTGGCCGCTGTAGGGGTGCCACCGGCCAGCATCGGATCGGTGCTGCTGGTCGGCGGCGGGGCCCGGATGCCAGCCGTGGCCCAGGCGGTGCACGACGCCTTCCAGCGCCCGCTGCGTCAGGTGGAGCAGCCGGAACTGGCGACCGTGCACGGTGCCGCCCGATGGTTGCCGCGCAGCGGCCCGCGGACCATCCGGGCGTCGACGGAGACCACCGGAATGGTTCCGCTGTCGTTCGGCATCCCGGGCGGGTCCGCGCGGCTGCACCGCTGGCTGGTGGTGCCGGGTCAGCCGTATCCGGCGGGCACCCCGCTGGCCCGGGTCCGGCTGCCCGGCGGCGCGCTGTGGGACCTGGTGGCCGCGACACCGGGCACGCTCGACCGGCTGCTGGTGCCGCCCAGCGCCGAGGTCGCCAGCCACCAGTGGCTGGCGCTGGCCACCGGCTGAGGCGACGGGTCAGCGGGCGGTGATCAGCCGGAACAGGGTGAGCCACTGCTCCGGCCAGTGGCAGGCCAGCCGGCGAGGATCGCTCAGGCGACCGGTCTTCCAGCCGGGACGTCGATGATGCGCTGCTCGACCCGGGCGGTGTCGGCGGCGGCCAGGACGGCCACCACCTGCCGGCCGAACCGGACGTCGCAGGGGTGTCCCGGTGACCCGGCGGTGACCTGCCCGAGCAGCGCGTCGATGGCCGAGTGGAACGCCTGCCCGGTGGTCACGTCCCGGTGCGGCACCGGCACGATCCCGGGCTCGCCGAAGAACGTGACGTCGAAGGTCTTCGCCGCCACCGGGCCGTCCAGGTTGAGCGACAGCGTGCTGGTGGCCCCGCCGGTGTGTCGCAGTAGCAGGTGCACCCCGCCGGCCGGGCCGGGCATCGCGGCGACCCGGGCGACCGGGCCCAGCACCGGCAGCACCACCGACAGCGCGTGCGGGCCGATGTCCCACAGCCCGCCGTAGGTGCGCCGCCAGGGCGAGGCACCGTACGGGTTCCCGGGCTCGGAGATCGCCGCGAACAGCGCTCCCCGGGCACCGTGCCAGGCACCGTCGGCCGGGCGGGCCAGAAAGTCGATCATGGACGGGTTGAACCGGCTGGTGAAGAAGATCACCGACGCGACGTCCCGCCGGTCGACCGCCGCGACGACCCGGTCGGCGTCCGGCAGGGTCAACGCCAACGGCTTGTCCAGCAGCAGATGCCGGCCGGCGTCGGCGGCACGGACCGCGATCTCGGCCTGTACGTCGGGCGGCAGAGCGACGGCGACCGCGTCGACGTCGGCGAGCAACGCGTCCACATCCTGGTACGGTGCGACGCCGTACCGCTGCGCCAGCGCCGTGGCCTTCGCCCGGTCCCGCCCCCAGACGCCGACCAGTTCCGCGTCGGGGTGCGCGGCCAGCCCGGCCGCGTGGGTCTCGGCCGCCCAGTGCCCGGTGCCGAACAGACCAAACCGCAATGCCATTGCCACGTTTCCCTCCGTCGACCGGTGTTCAGTGTGACCGCTCAGCCCGGTCGGCGACGTAGCGGGCCTCCTCGGCGTCAACGGCGGCGGCCGCCGCCTCCTCGGCCAGCGCGGCGGCGCTCAGTTCGGCAACGTACGCCGCCTCTGCGGCACGCCGCGCGGCGGCGGCGACCACGTCGTACTCCCGGCGGGCGGCCTGGTCGCGGACGCGGTGCCGGTCGACGGCGCGGTCGGCCCGGTCCCCCGCCGTCGGGTCCGGCGGCGCGCCGCCGGCCCGCCGCCACACCGCACGCAGCTGCTGCACCGAGATGTCGCCCCGGCGGTACGCGGTGAGCGCGGCCCGGCTGACGTCGCGCCCGTGCTCGGCGGGCAGCGCCGCACCGGTGACGACGGCCGCCGGCCGGTCCTCCTGGTCGGCGAACAACGCCTGCTGATAGGCCTGGCCGGCGGTTTCCTGCCGCTGCCAGGCGTCGTCGCGGGCCAGCTCAGCGGCGGCCGCCCGGTCGCGCAGCTGCTCGGCGGTGGTCCGGGCGGTGTCGGCCGCGGCGGCGATGGTCTGCGCCTCGGCGGCGAGCTCGTCGGCCTCGGCCCGCAGCGCCCGCCGGTCGGTC